>CAJXMR010000102.1 GCA_913056305.1 uncultured Ralstonia sp. | reverse complement strand
CATCATGAAGATGAAGGCTTGCAGCAGCACGATCAGGATGTGGAAGATCGCCCACGCTGCACCGGCCACCACGTGACCCACGAAACCCAGCGCCGAGAAATCGGCACCGAACGTCCAGATCGAGCCAAGCAGCGCGATCAGCAGGAACACCAGTTCGCCGGCGTACATGTTGCCGAACAGTCGCATGCCGAGCGACACCGCCTTGGCGAGGAATTCGATGATGTTGAGGATCAGGTTGAACGGCGCGAGGTACCACTTGGCGCCAAACGGGGCCGACAGCAGCTCGTGCGCGAAGCCGCCAGCGCCCTTGATCTTGATGCTGTAGTAGATCATCAGGATCAGCACGGCGAAGGACATGCCGAAGGTGCCGTTCAGGTCGGCCGTGGCCACCGCGCGGTGGTGCGGCACGTGCAGGCCGAAGGAGCCCAGCAGGTGATTGACGCCCGTGACCCAGTCCACGGGAATCAGGTCGACCGCGTTCATCAGCGTGACCCACACGAAGACCATCAGGGCCAGCGGGGCGATCCAGGTGCGATCACCGTGGATGATGCCCTTGGCCTGGTCGTCGACCATCTCGACCACGAGTTCGATGAAAGCTTGGAAGCGGCCCGGCACGCCAGAGGTGACACGGCGCGCGGCCACGCCCAGGATGATCAAGCCGATCGTGCCCATCAACACGGACCAGAACATCGTGTCCCAGTTCATGACGGAGAAGTCGACGATCGACGTCTGCTTGGCGCCGAGGCTATTGAAATTCTGCAAATGCTCCGCGATATACGCGGAAGGCGTAAGAGCGTGCTCGGCGGCGTGGCCGGCGGCTTCTGCGACTTCAGTTGCCATGATGATTCAGTCCAATATTGCGAAACATTCTTCGTGATCCGTTCCAGCTCGCGCCCGATTCGACCAGGTTGCCCTGATGATCGCGGACTGCACGCGGCTTGAACGTGCCACCTTATTCTTTGCTTTGGGAGTGTCAGCGCAATGAACCGGGCCTCTCCTGCCGCGTGTTCCTGCCGTGTTCCGACACCTCCCGCGCCTGCCGCATGGCCGCAGGCTGGGGCCCGTCATCGCCGCTATCGCAGCGCGAGACCGACCCAGTACATCTTGAGCGCCAGGATCAGGGTGATCAGCAAGGGCGGCCAATGCAGGCCCTTGAACACCACCACCACGACCACCAGCAATGCGACCGTGCCGAGCACCTTGATCGCTTCGCCCACCACCAGGCGGGCGATGGACTCGAAACCTTTTGCCGTCGACAGCCGCATCGCGAACCATGCCGAGGGCACCACGCACACACCGCCACCCAGCAGGGCTGACAGCGCGGCCTCGCCGGCGGACCGGGCACCCGTGCCCGCGAACCAGCTGCCGACATACCATCCGAGCGCACACAACAGTGTGATGGCCACCTGGCCGAGCACGACGGAGAAAGGCGTGATACGCGAGGCCCGCAAAGCCTGCTCGCCGAACATGGCGACCGCTTCGTCATGTGAGAGCACATGCACCGGCGGCTCCGCCTTTCCCGCGTCATCGTCCCAATCGTCATGCTTCGGAGCCTGCGCCGATTGAGGTCGGGCGGCTTCCAACGAAGCGTAAGAATCGGGCCGTTGCCGGTCTGCTGGCTGCATGGAAGAATCGTCTTTCGTCATGCCGCACCGCTTTGGGTCAGGCGGATTTAAAACCGCACGATTTTACGGGACATGGCGTTCGCCAGTCAACGCGCAAGCGAACGGTCGTGCGGGCGCCTTCGACAGCACTCGGAGCGCCGGTGTTCCACGCTCCGCGCGCAATACTGCGCTGCTGCCGGGGCACCGAATCCGCCTGATCGACCGGCGCCCCGTTGATTCCATGATGGTGTCTCCCGCGCACAACGTCGATGACGCGGGAGGTAATCGCACCGATTCGGTGCGCCGTCGTTGCCCGCAAATGGCGCTGCCATGTGGGATGCGCCACCTGCGTCAAACCGTCGCAGGCAGACGCGTCAGGCAACCGCCTCGTCGGCGTCATCCGGACGCAGGCGCGACAGCAGGCCGTCGAACTCATCGAGGCTGGCGAACTGCACCGTCAGTTGGCCGCGCCCTTTGTTGGCGAGCTTGATCTGCACGGTCAGGCCCAGCAAGTCGGCCAACTCTTCTTCCAGGCGCGCGACATCGCGGCCGTTCTGACCGCCCTTCTGCTTGAGCGACTTCAGCTCGAACGGCTTGAGCGTCGAGGCGACCAGCTTTTCCGTCTCGCGCACCGACAGACGCTTGTTGACGATCTGGTTCGCCAATGTGATCTGTGAAGCACCATCGACCGCCAGCAGCGCACGGGCGTGGCCCATATCGAGGTCGCCGGCCATCAGCATGGTCTGCACCGGCTGAACCAGGTTCAGCAGGCGCAGCAGGTTCGACACCGCGCTGCGCGAACGGCCCACCGATTCCGCCGCCTGCTCGTGCGTGAACTGGAATTCACGCGTGAGCCGCGCGATGCCCTGCGCTTCTTCCAGCGGGTTCAGGTCTTCGCGCTGGATGTTCTCGATCAGCGCCATGGCGGCGGCCGACTCGTCCGGCACGTCCTTCACCAGCACCGGCACCTCAGTCAGGCCGGCGATGCGCGAGGCGCGGAAGCGGCGCTCACCGGCGATGATCTCGTACTTCTGCTGCGGGCCATCGGACTCGATCTTGCGCACCAGGATCGGCTGCATCAGGCCCTGCGCGCGGATGCTCGCCGCCAGCTCTTGCAGTGCGCCCTCGTCCATGCGCGTGCGCGGCTGGTACTTGCCGGCCTGCATCTGCTCGAGCTTCAGCACCGTCGGCGCGCCCTCCTGCTTGGCGGTCTCGACAATCTCGGCGGGGCTGCCCAGCAGTGCCTCAAGGCCGCGGCCCAGTCCCTTTTTCTTCATCGTGCTCATCAATCTTCCTCTTTGGCGTCAGGCCGGCATGTCGGCCATCTGCCGCACGCGCGCGATCATCTCCGCGCCGAAATCCAGGTAGGCCTTGGCGCCCTTCGATGCGGAATCGAACGCCACGCCGGGCATGCCGTACGACGGCGCCTCGGCCAGGCGCACGTTGCGCGGGATCACCGTCTTGAAGACCTTGTCACCGAAGTGATCTTCCAACTGCGCCGACACCTGCTGCTGCAGCGTCACGCGCGGGTCGAACATCACGCGCAGCAGGCCGATGACCTTCAGGTCGCGGTTCAGGTTCGCGTGCACCTGCTTGATGGTGTTGACCAGGTCCGACAGGCCCTCCAGCGCGAAGTACTCGCACTGCATCGGCACGATCACACCGTGCGCGGCGCACAGGCCGTTCAGCGTGAGCAGCGACAGCGACGGCGGGCAATCGATCAGGACGAAGTCATAGTCGGCGGCCACCTCGGCCAGCGCGCGCTTGAGGCGGTTTTCGCGATGCTCCAGGTCGACCAGCTCGACTTCGGCACCGGCCAGGTCGCGGTTGGCGGGCAGCACGTCGTAGCGGCCGGACTCCGAGCGCTGGCGCGCCTCGGGAATCGTCGACAGGCCGACCAGCACCTGGTAAATGCTGGCCTTCAGCCCGTGCTTGTCGATGCCGGAGCCCATCGAGGCATTGCCCTGCGGGTCCAGGTCGACCAGCAGCACGCGCTGCCCTTGCGCGGCCAGCCCCGCCGCGAGGTTCACCGTGGTGGTGGTCTTGCCGACCCCACCCTTCTGGTTGGCGATCACGAAAATATTCGACATGACTCCTCTGCGGTGAATGACTCGCTAACTACTCGCTCACGCCGACGGCGCGAGGATGACCAGGTGACGCTCGGCCGACAGCCCCGGCACGGCGAGGCGCTCGATCGACTCGACCGTCCAGCCAGCAGGCAGGCGCTCGATCTCGGCTTCCGGGCGCACACCCTTCATGGCGACCATGCGGCCGCCCGGCGCCAGCAGGTGGCCGGCCAGTTGCACGAAGTCGACCAGCTCGGCGAATGCGCGCGAGGTGATGACGCCGTAGCCGGTGGCATCGGCCAGCTTCTCGACGTGGCCCCAGTGCGACTGGGCGTTGGTCAGGCCCAGCTCGGCGCGGCACTGCGTCAGGAAGGCGGTTTTCTTCTGGACGATGTCGACCATCGTGACGGTCACATCCGGGCAACTGATGGCCAGCGGGATACCGGGCAAGCCACCGCCCGAACCGACGTCCAGCACGCGTGGTGCCTCCGGCTGCGTGCGCCGCGCCAGCTCGGCAATGCGCGGCACGGCCGAGAGCGAATCCAGCAGGTGGTGCGTGAGCATCTCACCCGCATCGCGAATGGCGGTCAGGTTGTAGACGCGGTTCCACTTGGCGAGCAGCCCCTGGTACGCCAGCAGGCGATCCAGTTGCGCCGCGTCGAGCGACAGCCCGAGCGCGCGCGCGCCGGCGTCCAGTTCCGAGCGGGCGTCGGCGAGTGCGTGATTCGCCATCAAGCAGCCTCGCCTTCGGCGCCCGAGCGCGGGCCAACCTGGCCGCGCAGCACGCCCTTCTTCAGGTGCACCAGCAGCAGCGACACCGCCGCCGGCGTGATGCCGGAGATGCGCGATGCCTGGCCGATGGTCTCGGGCTTGTGCTTGGCCAGCTTCTGCTGGACCTCGATCGACAGGCCGCGCACCTGCGAATAGTCGAAGTCGGCCGGCAAACGGGTGCTCTCGTTCGCGCCCAGGCGCTCAACCTCGTCGGCCTGGCGGGCGATGTAACCGTGGTACTTGATACCAATCTCGACCTGCTCGCGGATCTGCTCGGCCAGCAGCGGGTCTTCAGCAAACGGGCCTTCTGGCGCGTACTTGCCGCCCTGCATCCCCATCAGGGCTTCGTACGTCACGTTCGGGCGACGCAGCAGATCGGCCAGCGAATACTCGCGCTCGATACCCTTCCCCAGCACCGGCTCGGCGTCTTCCAGCGGAAGGATCGCCGGGTTCACCCAGGTCGATTTCAGGCGCTCTGTTTCACGTGAAACAGCGTCGCGCTTGCGGTTGAATGCATCCCAGCGGACATCATCGACCACGCCAATGGCGCGGCCGGCTTCGGTCAGGCGCATGTCGGCGTTGTCCTCGCGCAGGCTCAGGCGGAACTCGGCGCGGCTGGTGAACATGCGGTACGGCTCGGTCACGCCCCGGGTGATGAGGTCGTCGACCAGCACGCCGAGGTAGGCCTGGTCGCGGCGCGGCGTCCAGGCGTCCTTGCCCTGTACTTGCAGACCGGCGTTGATGCCGGCGAGCAGGCCCTGGGCGGCGGCTTCTTCATAGCCGGTGGTGCCGTTGATCTGGCCGGCGAAGAACAGGCCGGCGATGGCCTTGGACTCCAGCGAGGCCTTCAGCGCACGCGGGTCGAAGTAGTCGTACTCGATGGCGTAGCCGGGGCGCAGGATGTGGGCGTTTTCCAGCCCGCGCATCGAGTGGATCAGGTCGAGCTGCACGTCGAACGGCAGGCTGGTCGACACGCCATTCGGGTAGAACTCGTTGGTCGTCAGGCCTTCCGGCTCCAGGAAAATCTGGTGGCTGTCCTTGCTGGCGAAGCGGTGGATCTTGTCTTCGATGCTCGGGCAGTAGCGCGGCCCTACCCCTTCGATCACGCCCGTGTACATCGGCGAGCGGTCAAGGCCGGCGCGAATGATGTCATGCGTGTGCGTGTTGGTGTGCGTGACCCAGCACGGCACTTGGCGTGGATGCATCTCTGCGCGACCGAGGAAGGAGAACACCGGCACCGGATCGAGGTCACCCGGTTGCGCTTCCAGCACCGAGAAATCGATCGAGCGGCCATCGATACGCGGCGGCGTGCCAGTCTTCAGGCGCCCTTGCGGCAGCTTCAGCTCCTTCAGGCGCGCCGACAGCGACACCGCTGCCGGGTCGCCCGCGCGGCCGCCGGTGTAGTTGTTCAGGCCGACGTGGATCTTGCCGTCGAGGAAGGTGCCGGCGGTCAGCACCACCGCGCGTGCACGGAACTGCACGCCAACCTGCGTGACGGCGCCGACCACGCGATCACCTTCCACCAGCAGGTCTTCGACGGCCTGCTGGAACAGCATCAGGTTGGGCTGGTTTTCCAGGCGACGACGGATTGCTGCCTTGTACAGCACGCGATCGGCCTGGGCACGGGTGGCGCGCACGGCCGGGCCCTTGCTGGAATTGAGGATACGGAACTGGATGCCGCCCTCGTCCGTGGCGATGGCCATGGCGCCGCCCAGCGCGTCGACTTCCTTGACCAGATGGCCCTTGCCGATGCCCCCGATGGACGGGTTGCAGCTCATCTGCCCCAGCGTTTCGATGTTGTGCGTCAGCAGCAGGGTCTGGCAACCCATGCGCGCCGCCGCCAGGGCGGCCTCGGTGCCGGCATGTCCGCCGCCCACCACAATCACATCGAATTCAATTGGATACAGCATGGCTTCCTCCCCGCATGGAGGCGTCGGGAATTTTGGAGAAGCGGAATTATAAGTCGTCCACCTACCGCCCTGTTCGACGATGCGGCAATCGGGATGAAATTCGTGGTGATTTCGTGTTTCACGTGAAACAACCGCCGCTTGTTTCGCAGCGTTTGTGTTTCACGTGAAACACATGGGAGCCTAACGTCACCGCCACCACCGTCTGCACCCAGACGGTTTGATCGTTCCCTACCCTATGCGGCGCCTTGGATTTTTGTTGCGGCGAGGAAAAGGAAGGGAGGCCTGTCTGAGCGAAGCGAGTTTGCCTCCCTTCCCTCCCCGCGACGAAAATTCAAGGAGGGGGTCGCCATCTCGGGCGCGCCTTTCTTTGCTTACTTTCTTTGGCAAGACAAAGAAAGCGAGTCGCCCCCGGCACGGGACGAAACAGGGGATGAACCACCGACACAAAAGCAAAACGCCGCACCCAATGGGTACGGCGTTTTGGAACGTGGCGGATCAGGCTTCGACTAGTTCTGCAACTTCCACTTGCCCCCTTCGATCTCAACCATCACGCGCGAGCGCTGATCCAGGCCCAGGTGGTCCTTGGCATTCATGTTCATCACGCCGTGCGAGATGGCGAGGTTGGTGGTCGTCTCCATCGCATCGCGCAGGCCCTTGCGGAAGGCCGGCGTGCCGGGCTGGCCCTTCTTGAGCGCCTCGGGCATCGCGTTGGCGAGCAGCAGCCCGGCATCCCACATGTGGCCACCGAAGGTCGAGACCTGCCCGCCGTACGCCTTCTCATAGGCAGTCTTGTAGGTCATCGCCGGCTTCTTGACCGGGTTGCTGTCGGGCAGTTGCTCGGCCACCAGGATCGGGCCGGCGGGCAGGAAGGTGCCCTCGCAATCCTTGCCGCACACGCGCAGGAAGTCGGCATTGGCCACGCCGTGCGTCTGGTACAGCTTGCCCTTGTAGCCGCGCTCCTTGAGCGCACGCTCGGGCAGCGCGGCCGGCGTGCCGGAACCGGCAATCAGCACTGCGTCCGGGTTCGCGCCCATCAGCTTGAGCACCTGCCCCGTCACCGACGTGTCGGTGCGTGCGAAGCGCTCATTGGCGACCACCTTCAGCTTGCGCAGCGCCGCCACCTTGTCGAATTCCTGCGCCCACGAATCGCCGTAGGCATCGGCAAAGCCGATCAGGGCGACGGTCTTCACGCCGTGGTTGGCCATGTGCTCGGCAATGGCAGTGGCCATGTGCGAATCGTTCTGGGGTGTCTTGAAGACCCACGCGCGCTTGGCGTCCATCGGCTCGACGATGCGCGCGGACGCGGCCAGCGTGATCATCGGCGTTTCGCTCTCGGCCACCACATCGACCATCGCCAGCGAGTTGGGCGTGACGGTCGAACCGATCACCAGGTCGACCTTGTCTTCGGTGATGAGCTTGCGCGTGTTCTTGACGGCGGTGGTGGTGTCGGACGCATCGTCGAGCACGATGTACTCGATCTTCTTGCCCGCGATTTCCTTGGGCAGCAGCGCCACCGTGTTCTTCTCGGGAATCCCCAGTGAGGCCGCCGGCCCGGTGGCCGACACCGTGATGCCGACCTTCACCTGGGCGAACGCCGTACCAGCCAACAGCGCCGTCGCGGCGAGAGCAATGCGGGATGCGCGCGAAACCTTCATGCCGTCTCCTGAAGTGTGCGGACGGGTTCTGCGCCCATCCTGAATCTGGGGATTGGCCGACCGCTGGGTCGGGAACGAAGGAGTCTAGGGGGAGTCACGCCGCGCGGGCAAGGGGGAGATTCCCGGTGGGCGCAGCCGTTGCTAAGACGGTTGCTCGGGCCGATCCAATTCGCGCTCGTCGCAATCGGACTCGGTGTCGTAGCCGAGGTAGTAGTAATAGTGGCGCAGGCGACGGCCGTCGCTATCGAGCATCAGGTGCACGCCCTCCGAGGAAGCGCATTGCGTGAGTCGATACGAGCGCCCGCGCCATGTGAACTGCGTGCCGTTGGGAATGGAAGACGCCGCCACGGCATCCCGCGCAAGCACGGCAAGCCCCAGAGCCTCTTTTCCCTTCGCTTGATTAAGCGGAGTCAACTGGTGCCAGACCGTTTCTTCGCTCTCCCGATCGACGAATCGGTTGTCTCTGCGCGTTTTCTGCGGCCCGATGGAATAGCAGCACTGGTAAGTACCCTCCACCGTCACTACTCCGATGCGCCCCTGAACAGGCTGCCCGGCTGGAATGGCGATCCACGATTCGTCATCCCAGATGTCCACCACGCCAACCACGGGCACCGGTACAGCTGCCTCCTTCGCCACTGCGCCCGCGCCCAACGTTAGGCCCATCGCCACCGCTAACCACCACCGCTTCATCGCGCGCTCCATCGATCAGGGTCGCTGAAGCGTAGCCGGTCGGCACCCCGCTTGCCTACATCAACCCACCCGATACACGCGTCCGCTCTGCACGCCCTCCACGCTGCGCCGATAGGCCAGCGCCGCACGCGCCGCCGGCACCGGCTCGAAGCCGGGGAAAAACGGGCCAAACACATCCATCGACTCCGTCAGCACGGTCGGGCTCACGGCGTTGATGCGGATACCGCGCGGTAGCTCGCACGCAGCGGCGCGCACGAAGCCCTCGACCGCCGAGTTCACGGCCGTCGCATTGGCGCCCTGCGCGATCGGCTCCTGGCCGACGATGCCGGTGGTGAGCGTGATCGAGCCGCCGTCGCTCAGGTAATGCTGGCCGACCAGCGCCAGGCGCACCTGCCCGAGCAGTTTGTCCTGCAGGCCGACGTTGAAATCCGCCGCCGTCATCTGCGTGAGCGGCCCGAAGAACAGGTTGCCGGTGGTGGAGACGATGGCGTCCACGCGGCCGAGCTTGTCGAACAGCCCGGCCACGCTGTCAGCGTTGGTGATGTCGACCTGGTGGTCGCCCTGCGTCCGGCCGACGCGGATGATCTGGTGCGCCCCGCCCTGCTCCAATTCCGCCACCACGGCGCGGCCCACGGTGCCGCTGGCGCCAATCACGACGATCTTCATGCTGTGCTCCTTCGCTGATTCGGTTGGAATGGCGCCCATTCTTCGCCGAACCCAATGCGCGATAAAGCCGTGGTAACTTCGGCCATCCCTAATCTTGGGTTCGGAATATGGACAAGCTGCGCAGTATGGAAACCTTTGTGGCCGTGGTGGAAGGCGGCAACTTCACCGAGGCGGCCGCGCGGCTGGAGATGTCGGCGGTGATGGTCGGCAAGTACGTAAGCGAGTTGGAGACGCGGCTGGGTGCGCGCCTGCTCCAGCGCAGCACGCGCCGCCAGAGCCTGACCGACGCCGGCCGCGTGTTCTATGAGGACGCCAAGCGCGTGCTGGAGCAGGTGCGCTGGGCCGAGACATCGGTCGAACGGCTGCGCGCGTCGCCGTCGGGCACGTTGCGCGTGAGCGCGCCCACCACCTTCGGCGCGTGCGTGGTCGCCCCGCTGGCGGCGACGTTCCAGCAGGCACATCCGCAGGTGCGCGTGGAGCTGGACCTGAGCAACCGCATGGTCGATCTCGTCGACGAGGGGTTCGACCTCGCCATCCGCATCGGGTCGCTAGGGGACGCCGATCTGGTGGCCAAGCCGCTGTGTGTGTATCGCATGGTCATTTGCGCGTCGCCGGACTATCTCGCGCGCCATGGGCGGCCCGAGACGCCCGCCGACCTGCCCCAGCATCGCTGCCTGTCGCACATGGTGTGGAACAGCCGCAATGCGTGGCAGTTGAGCGGGTGGGATGGCGACACGCCCTGGCGCAACGACCCGGCCTTCACCTGCAATGACGGCCACGGCCTGCGCATGGCCGCCGTGGCGGGCGCCGGGCTGCTGCTGCAGCCGGAAGTGCTGGTGGCCGACGATCTGGCCAGTGGCAAGCTGGTGCGCGTGCTGCAGGCCTACGCGCCGCAGCCGCGGCCGATCCATGTCGTGTATCGGCAGGACCGGCGGCCGTTGCCGAAGCTCACTGGTTTCATTGCGCATCTGCTGGAGCATGTGGCGGCGCGGGTGCCCGCCTGAATAGCGCGACGCGGCACAATAGCGCCCATGAACCCCGAAGACCTCCAACGCCTCGTCACCACGCAAATGCCCTTCGGCAAGTACAAGGGCCGCCTGATCGCCGACCTGCCGGGCCACTACCTGAACTGGTTCGCGCGCGAGGGCTTTCCGCCGGGGCAGATCGGCCGCCTGCTCGCGTTGATGCAGGAGCTGGACCACAACGGCCTGAAGGGCCTGCTCGATCCGCTGCGCAAGGGGTGAAGCGCCAGGCGCGCGGCGGGCGCGCCCGGTACATAGCGTCGGCCGGTCAGCCCCCGATCAGCGAGGTTTCCCACGCGCCGTCTGCACGCGGGCCGTAGCGATTGCCCACCACGTCGTCGAAGGCCACGCGGCTCTCTGCGGCCAGGCCAGGGTCGTTGATCAGCAGCCAACGCTTGCCGTTCAGGTCGAGGTCATAGCCCCCGACAACGATCGCGTGGCCGCCGCCGCGCTTCCAGCCGATGCCGAGCACCACCGGCTGGTTCTTGCCGATCTGCGCGGTCACCTCTTCCCACGTGAGCTGGCGGTCGACCAGCTTGTAGGGGCAACCGTAGGCTTCCAGTGCAGCCTTGATGACGTGGTCGGGCAGGCCGGTGTTCTCGCTGCCCTTGTCTGCGTAGAGCACGCGGCGGCTGATGCTGTCGGCGGTGATGTCCGGATTCACCTTGCCGCGACGGACTTCCAGCACCATCTTCACGCAGGTCGCCCAGCAGATGTCGCTCAGCGGCTGTTGGGCATGCAGCACCGCGGGTTGGGTTCGGGTCATGATGCGTCCTCCTGGAACGTGATGCACCGGCGGGTGCCGGTGTCGCGCCACTATCGCAACGCGGCGCGCGGCCGCCTATGCGGTGGAAGACACGGGAGATCGGCCCGGGCCGATGGTCGATCGCTCAATCGATCAACCGGTCAATCGCCATGGATGTAGCGCACCAGTCCTGCCGCCAGCGCATCGAAGACGACCCGGCAACGCGGGCTGTCGCGCAGGTCTTCATGCATGGCAAGCCAGGTGTCGAGGGTGAGCGAGACTTGATCGGCAAACAGCCGCACGAGATCCGGATTGTGCCGCGCGAGCCCGACCTGGCAGAAGCCGATGCCGAAACCGGCCCGCAGCGCGGCGATGGCCGCGAGGTCACTGTCGGTGCGCAGCGCGAAGCGGTTGCGCTGCATCCACGGCACCAACGCCCGCACGCTGCGCAGGAAGGCGTTCTCCTTGTCGTAGCCGATCAGCACATGGTCGGCCAGCGCGTCGAGCGTGGCGGGCGTGCCGCGCCGCGCCAGATAGCGCCGGTGCGCATACACGCCCAGCTCGATGCCGCCGATATGCCGCGCCACCAGCACGCCCTGGCTGGGCCGCTGCATGCGCACGGCGATGTCGGCCTCGCGACGCAGCAGGTCTTCCATGCGGTTGGACGGCACCAGCTCGATGGTCAACTCGGGATATGCGGCGTGCAGGTCGGCGAGGATGGGCGGCAGCACCTCCACCGCCACCACGTCGCTGGCGGTGATGCGCACCGTGCCGCGCACGCCCTCGCCCTGGCTGGACGCCGCGCGCAGCAAGGCCGCGCTGGTGGCCTCCAGCGATTCCGCAAAGGGCCGCAGCGACAGCGCTGCCTCGGTCGGACTCAGGCCCTGCTGGGTACGGATGAACAGCGAGAAGCCGAGCGCCCGCTCCAGTGCGTCGACATGGCGGCCGGCAGTCGGTTGCGTCAGCCCCAGCGCGCGCGCCGCGCCCGACAGCGAGCCCTCCCGCACGACGGCGAGAAAGGTCCGATACAGCTCCCAGCCAGGCTCGGGTGTGATCATACAAATCCGTATAGCTGCACGCTCATCATCAACAATTCCATTGAAACACAGGTGCGACCAGAATGCCTCCATCGCAACGCTCACACACCCCTGGAGCAGATGATGGACAACACGAAACGCATTGCACTGGTACTGGGCGCCACCGGCGGCATCGGCGGCGAAATGGCGCGGCAGCTGGTGGCGCGCGGTTGGCACGTGCGTGCACTGCAGCGCAATCCGGATGCGCTGGAGCACCGCAACGCCACCCTCGAATGGGTGCGCGGCGATGCCATGGTGCGCGAGGACGTGGTCGCCGCCGCGCGCGGCACCGAGCTGATCATCCACGCCGTCAACCCGCCGGGCTACCGCAACTGGGCCGGCCAGGTGCTGCCGATGATCGACAACACCATCGCTGCCGCCCGCGCATCCGGTGCGCGCATCGTGCTGCCGGGTACGGTCTACAACTTCGGGCCGGAGACGTTTCCGGTGCTGCGCGAGACTTCGGCGCAGCAGCCGCTCACACGCAAGGGCAAGCTCCGCGCGGAGATGGAGCGGCGCCTGCAGGCCGCCAGCGCCGACGGCGTGCACAGCCTGATCGTGCGCGCAGGCGATTTCTTCGGGCCGCAGACCGGCAACAACTGGTTTGCCGCTGCGCTGGTGCGGCCGGGCAAGGCGGTGGGCACTGTCATTCGCCCGGGCGCACGGGGCGTCGGCCACCAATGGGCCTATCTGCCGGATGCCGCCGAAACCATGCTGCGCCTGATCGAACTGGGCGACCGCCTACCCGACTTCGCCGTCTATCACATGCGCGGCCACTGGGATGCCGACGGCACGCAGATGCCCCGCACGATCGGCCGTGCCGTCGGCCGCCAGGTCAAAACGCGCGCCTTCCCGTGGTGGGTGTTGCCGCTGCTGTCGCCGTTCTCGGAGACGATGCGTGAGATGCGGGAGATGCGCTACCTGTGGCAGCAGCCCATGCGCATGGACAACGCCAAGCTTGTGCAGGCCCTGGGCGCCGAGCCGCACACGCCGTGGGACGAGGCGGTGGGCACGACGCTGCGCAGCCTAGGCTGCCACTGACACGCGCGCTGCCGTCGCCAGGAAGTGCGTCAGGTCGGGAGTCGGCTGGCCGGCCACCTTGGCGAGGTCATCCCAGCGGCGCAGTTGCAGCGCATCGGCGGCATAGGCACGCTGCAGGAAGGCTTCGGCCTCTTCGGTGGAGAACACGCCGCCCTGCAGCGCGAGGCTGCGCACGGAGTCGGCCGACAGGCGCGCGTAGTAATGCGCATCGATCGCGCACAGGCAACGCTTGGCGTCCACGTGGAGGCGGATCGGCTCGAGCACGGCGTCGGGAAAGACCGCTCGCAGGAACGGCAGCGCGAAGTACTGATGCTGATCGTCAATACCGTGGGCCGTGGGCGTATCCCCTTGCAGGTTCAGCAGGTGACCCAGATCGTGCAGCAGCGCAGCGGTGACGAGCGCATCCGATGCGCCCGCCGCTTCCGCCAAGGCGGCGGTCTGCAGCGCGTGCTCCAGCTGGGTGACGGGCTCACCGCTGTAGGCAATGTCGCCGTGGCGGTCAAAGAGCGTGCGGATGTCGTCGAGGCTGAGCGCCATGATGCTGCGGGTGAGCGAAACCCTGCAGCGTAGCCCGTACATGCGGCAAATCCATGACGGCACGCCAGGCATTAGCCGTCATGATGGCTCCGATTAAAAAATTTGCCTGGGAACGTGCAACGTGCGGCGCTATCTTCAGGGCCTCCCCTACCTCGGAGCCCATCATGTTGCTCGCAGGACAATCGGTGCAGGTCGCCCAGGCGCTCGAACAGGTGACCGACTACTGGTCGCCGCGCATCGTCGGCCAGGTCAACGACCAGTACATCAAGGTCGCCAAACTCAAGGGCGAATTCGTCTGGCACGACCACCCGCATGAAGACGAGCTGTTCTTCGTGGTCTACGGCCGCCTGAAGATCGCCTTCGAAGACCGCGCCGACGTGCACCTCGGCCCAGGCGAGTTCTGCGTGGTGCCGCGCGGCGTACGCCACTGCCCCGTCGCCGACGAGGAATGCGGGATCATGCTGATCGAAACGGTGACCACGCAGCACACCGGCGACACCGTCACCGAACGCACCGTGTCGCTCGACACGCAGCTCAGCGCCGCCTGAGCCTCAGCGCACGAACGCGTCGTAGGCCGTCTTCAGGATCAGCGCACGAACGCGTCGTAGGCCGTCTTCAGGATCAGCGCCAGCACCACCACGATAAACACCTTGCGCACAAAGCGGCTGCCATGCCGCAGCGCAAGGTGGCTGCCGACCTGGTTGCCCGCCACGTTGGCCACCGCCATCACCAGGCCGAGCTGCCACCAGACGTGGCCCTTGGACGCCAGCAGCAGCAAGGCCGCCACATTCGTCGCCAGGTTGACGATCTTGGTGGACGCCGACGCGTGCAGGAAGTCATAGCCGAACACGCGCACGAACACGATCATCAGGAAGCTGCCAGTGCCCGGGCCGAACACGCCGTCGTAGAAACCGATGACCGCACCCGCCAGCAACGCCACCGCGCGTTCGCGCCCGCCGGAGAGGCTGGGGGCGTGTTCCGCGCCGAGGTTCTTCTTGGCGACCGTGTAGACCAGCAACGCCACCAGCACGAACGGCAACGCACGGCGCAGCGGCTCGGCGGGGATATGCGTGAGCGCCCATGCGCCCAGCAGCGAGAACAGGATCACCGACGCGGCCAGGAAGATCACCAGGTCACGCGCCGGGAACGCACTGCCATCGGGCAGGAACAGCGGCAGGGTCAACACACCCGCCAGCGTGATCGCACCACGCACGCCGGCCACCGAGGTGGCCACCACGATGCGCCAGTTCGGTGCCTCGCCGCGCTCCAGGCCGCGGCGCCGCGCGCGCAGCAGGTTCCAGCGCAGCGACAGCCACACCCACAACAGGCGCAGCACCACCAGCGCCAGGTTGATCACCACCACGTACACCAGCAGCCACCACGCACTCTGGTGGCCGCTCTCGTTCATGGTGGTGGTGGCGCGCTCGACGATGCCCGGCAGCTGCTCGCCCAGCAGCACGAACATGATGCCGTTGAAGCTGAACTGCAGCATGTTCCAGACCCCGGCGCGCTGCACGCGCATGCTGCCGGAAACGCGGCCGGTCAGCTCGACATAGCTCATCGCGATGCCGGCGGCGACCGCGGCGAGAATGCCCGAGGCATGGATCTCTTCGGCCAGCAGGTAGGCCGCGAACGGAATGAGCAGGTTGACCAGCATCGCCGCGCCCGGCGTCGACCACGCAGTCACCACCGGCACGCGGTAGCGCAGCGACAACCCGATGCAGGTGACGCCCATGCCCAGTCCCAATGCCCACATCCAGGAGGCGATCTGCGCCTGGCTGGCACCGACGGCCTGCGCGGCCTGGAACACGATCACTGCGGAACTGGCGAAGCCGACCAGCACGGTAATGAAGCCGGCAACGAGGGCCGGCACCGAAAGGTCGCGCCACCATGCTTGCCGCACCTGCATGTTCATTGCCGTCTCTCCTGTGTGCATCCATGCATTGATAGCGGTTG
>CAJXMR010000101.1 GCA_913056305.1 uncultured Ralstonia sp. | reverse complement strand
CCGCCTCTTCCACGGCGATCTCGTCGAACGGGTTCATGCTCATCTTGACGTTGGCAAGATCGACACCGCTGCCGTCCGACTTCACGCGAACCTTCACGTTGAAGTCAATCACGCGCTTGACTGCGACCAGGACTTTCATGCGCTCACTCCACTATTGATAAGACGAATTTGCAAAACGCCGGCCATTATAAGGGCGGCCGGTCGCTCGCGTTATTTTTCCGAACGGTCGTGCTATTTTAACCGTGAAAAATTGCCGGACGCCAGAAAAACGTCCGGCAATCTACTTGGTAGAACCCTCTACCAGATCACCGAAGGATCACAAAGGGGTTACCAAGCCACAATCACGGCGTCCTTGTACTTCGTCTTCACGAAGGCCTTGACCGTGTCGGAATGATACGCCTTCACGAGCTTGGCAACCCAGGGTTGATCCTTGTCGGCCGTGCGGATGGCGATCACGTTGGCGTACGGGCCCTTCGGGCTCTCGATGGCGATCCCGTCCTTGATCGGGTCCAGGCCAGCCTTCTCGGCGTAGTTGCCGTTGACGGCGGCGGCGTCCAGGTCATCCAGCGAGCGCGGCAGCTGGGCGGCGTCCAGTTCGACGAACTTCAGCTTCTTCGGGTTCTCGGCCACGTCGCGCGGCGAGGCCTTGAAGCCAGCGTTCGGCTTGAGCTTGATCACGCCCTGCGCCTGCAGCAGCAGGAGCGCGCGGCCGCCGTTGGTCGGGTCGTTCGGCAGGCCGAAGCGCGCGCCGTCCTTCAGATCCTTCAGCAACTTGATCTTCTTCGAGTACACGCCCATCGGGAAGGTGATGGTCTGGCCGATGCTCACGAACTTGTAGCCGCGCGTGGCGATCTGGTCGTCGAGGTACGGCTGGTGCTGGTAGCTGTTGGCATCCAGGTCACCGGCAGCCAGCGCCGCGTTCGGCTGGATGTAGTCGTTGAACTCGACGATCTGCAGCTTCAGGCCGTCCTTCTCGGCGACCTTCTTCACTTCTTCCATGATCTCGGCGTGCGGGCCGGCGGTCACGCCGATCTTGATCGGCTTGCTCTGCGCCAGGGCGCTGCCTGCGACCAGTGCCAGCGCCAGAGTGCCAGTAGCCAGGCTCGCGGACCATTGCAGCAGTTGACGACGATTCATTGTGTTCCCCCGTTGGTATGTGAATTGATGAAGGAGGCGCCGAAAAACGTAGCGAGCGACCCGAGGTTGGTGCGAGAAGCGCAACCGTACATGGGTACGGTGAGCATCGCAGTGCCAAGATCGGGGCGCGCAGTAGTTTTGCGGCGTCTCCTTAGCGATGGCTCAGGCGGCGCACTAGCCAATCGCCCGTGGACTGCACCGCCTGCACGAAGACGATCAGGATGACGACCACCGCCAGCATGATGTCCGATTCATAGCGCTGATAACCGTAGCGGATGCCCAGGTCGCCCAGGCCGCCGCCGCCGATGGTACCGGCCATGGCCGAGTAGCCGACCAGGCTGACAAAGGTGATCGTCAGGCCGGCCAGGATGCCGGGCATGGCCTCGGGCAACAGCACCTTGACGACGAGCTGGCCGGTGGTCGCGCCCATCGATTGGGCGGCCTCGATCAGGCCGCGGTCCACTTCGCGCAGCGCGGTTTCCACCAGGCGCGCGACGAACGGAATCGCTGCAATCGTCAGCGGCACGATCGCAGCAGCGGTGCCGATCGACGAACCCGCCAGCAAGCGCGTGAACGGAATCACCGCCACCAGCAGGATGATGAACGGCACCGAGCGCACCGCATTGACGACGAGGCCCGCCACGCGGTTGAACGCCGGTGCCGACAGCACGCCGCCCGTAGTGGTCAGATACAGCAGCACGCCCAGCGGCACGCCGAACAGCGCACCGATGCCACCCGACACGCCCACCATGGCGAGCGTCTCCCAGAAGGCCGGCAGGAACAGATCGGTCATGTCAGACCACATGGTTGATCTCCTCGACCACCACGCCTTGCTCGCGCAGGAAGTGCATCGCGTTGTTGATGTCGGCGGTTTCGCCCGAGGCCAGGATCGCCAGCGAGCCGAAGGCCTGGCCCTGAATCTCGTCGATATGGCCATGCAGGATGTTGAAGTCGAGCCCGTAGTGGCGGATCGCCTGGGCCAGCACCGGCTGGTCCACACCCGCGCCGGTAAAGGCCAGGCGGAACAGGTGGTCGCGCCCGCCCTGCTCGCGTGCGACGAGGCGGCTTTCCACGCGCGCCAGCACCGACGGCGGCAGCTCCTGCGAGATGACCTCGCCGATCAGCGCGCGCGTCACGTCATGGTTGGGCTTGAGGAACACGTCGATCACGCGGCCCAGTTCCACCACGCGGCCGGCGTCGAGCACGGCCACGCGGTCGCACACCTGCTTGATGACTTCCATCTGGTGCGTGATCAGCACGATGGTCAGGCCCAGCTCGCGGTTGATCTTGCGCAGCAGATCCAGGATCGAGCGCGTGGTCTCCGGGTCCAGCGCGGAGGTCGCCTCATCGGACAGCAGCACATCCGGCTGGCTCGCCAGCGCGCGGGCAATGCCGACGCGCTGCTTCTGCCCGCCCGAGATCTGCGCCGGATAGCGGTCCTTGTGCGCGGCCAGCCCGACCAGCTCCAGCAGCGGCAGCACGATCTCGCGAATACGCTCGCGCGACGTGCCCGCCAGCTCCAGCGGCAGCGCCACGTTGTCATACACCGTGCGCGACGACAGCAGGTTGAAGTGCTGGAAGATCATGCCGATCTTGCGGCGCGCCTGGCGCAGCCCGTCGGCGTTCAATGCGGTGAGGTTCTGGCCCGCCACGGTGACGGTGCCGGAAGTCGGCCGGTTCAGCAGGTTGATGACGCGCACCAGCGTGCTCTTGCCCGCGCCGCTGCGGCCGATGATGCCGAAGATCTCGCCGCGGTCGATGGTCAGGTCGACGTCGCGCAGCGCGTGGACGTCGTTGCCACCCGCCCCCCGAAAGTGCTGCGAAATCCCCTTGAGTTCGATCATGCGTACATACAAAAACGGCAACTGCGCTGGCCCAATGAGGCTCTAGAGCGGTTGCCGTCTCTTTCTTGTTGGAATGAGGCGCCAGTGTAAAGCAGGCCCTACATGCACAGAACGATTTTTTGACGATGTCTTTATTACTTTTTCGAATGTTGCAGACGATTCGTCGCCATATGACATCTACAGCTCGGCCAGCGCCCTGACGTGCGCGACCACGCTGCGGCCGAGTGCGCTCAGGTTGTAGCCACCCTCCAGGCAACTGACGATGCGGCCCTTAGCGTGCGTGCGCGCCACCTGCATCAGTTGCTGCGTGATCCAGGCGTAATCGGCCTCGACCAAGCCCATTTGACCGAGGTCGTCTTCCCGATGCGCGTCGAAGCCGGCGGAGATGAACAGCATCTCAGGCTGGAACGCCTCCAGGCGCGGCAGCCAGATCGCCTCCACCACCTCGCGCACGGTCAGTCCATTCGTGTACGCCGGCAGCGGGATGTTGACCATGTTGGCCGCCACGCCCTCGGCACCGGAATACGGATAGAACGGGTGCTGGAAGAAGCTGCACATCAGCACGCGCGGCTCGTCGCGGAAAGCCGCCTCGGTGCCGTTGCCGTGGTGCACGTCAAAGTCGACGATGGCGACGCGCTGCAGGCCGTGATGTTCCAGCGCATGGCGCGCCGCCACCGCCACGTTGTTGAAGAAGCAGAAGCCCATCGCGCGGCCGGGCTCGGCGTGGTGACCGGGCGGGCGCACGCTGCAGAAGGCGTTCTCCAGCTCCCCGGCGATGACCTTGTCGGTGGCCATCACGGCTGCACCGGCGGCCAGCACCGCGGCCATGTAGGTGTGTGGGTTCATCGCCGTGTCGGGGTCGATCGAGGCGTAGCCGGCCATCGGCACGCTGGCCACCAGCTCGCGCAGGTAGGCCTCGCTGTGCACGCGGCGCAGTTGCGTCTCGGTGGCGGGCGGCGCCTCGCACGGCACCAGGAACTGGTCGATGCGGCTGGCGATCAGCTGGTCTTCGATCGCGCGCAGGCGGTCCGGGCACTCGGGGTGGTGATGCCCCATCTCGTGCTTGAGAAATTCAGGATGCGTAAAGAGGCCGGTCGCCATGTTCGTGTTGTATGCCGGGTGATTCAATGTCTCCAGCCGCTACGTTAGCACGGCAGGCCGCTGGCGGATGCGCCGGGACCATCCGCTACAATGGCCCGGTCTTGTCTTGCGCATGCCCATGAGCCAATCGCCTTCGTCCCGTCGTCCCGTGCTGCGCGCCCTGATGGCGGGCGCCGCACTGTCCGCACTGTCCCTGCCCTCGCTGTCGTTTGCCGCCCGCGCCGCGAAATCCGCCAAGCGCCGCGTGGCCGTGCATGAAGAGGAAATCGACCCCGACCGCTACCGCAACAACCCGCAGACGCAGGCCTTCATCGGCATGCTGGTGGCGGAGCACAACTTCGACCGCGCCTCGCTCGACGCGCTGTTTGCCGGCACGGCCTACTCGGCCACGGTGGCGCGACTGATCCTGCCGCCCGCCACGCCCGCGCGCCGCAGCTGGACAGCGTATCGCGGCCGCTTTATCGAGCCGATCCGCATTGCCGCCGGCGTGCGCTTCTGGCAGCAGTACGGCGACACCCTGCGCCGCGCCGAAAGCGAATTCGGCGTGCCCGCTGACGTGATCGTCGGCATCCTGGGCGTGGAGACCATCTACGGCCGCGACATGGGCAACTTCCGCGTGATGGATGCGCTCACCACGCTGGCCTTCGACTACCCCGACACGCCCAACCGGGACGAGCGCAGCACGATGTTCCGCAACCAGCTCCAGGATTTCCTGGTCTGGTGCCGCGACACCGGCACGGACGTGTTCTCGGTGCTGGGCTCGTACGCGGGCGCGGTCGGCATTCCGCAGTTCATGCCGACCAGCATCCGCGAATACGCCATCGACTACGACCACGACGGCCACATCGACCTGCGCAACAGCGCGGTGGACGCCATTGGCAGCGTCGCGCATTTCCTGCAGATGCACGGCTGGGAGCCGAACCGCCCGGTGATGTGGAACATCGCCGGCGACACCGACAGCCAGGGCATCGCCGGCGCGGCGGCGGACGGCAAGCCGTATCCGGGCATGACGCTGTCCAAGCTGACGCGCGCCGGCCTGGCGCTGGCACCGGGCGTGGACGCCGCGCGTGAGCAGGAGACCGACGTGCTGGTGGTCGACCTGCCGACGCCCGGCCAGCCGACCGAGTACCGCGTCGGCCTGCGCAACTTCTATGTGCTCACGCGCTACAACCGTAGCTTCTTCTATGCGGCGGCGGTGTACGAGCTGGGGCAGGCGGTACGGCAAGCAATGCAAGGCTAGACGCACGCCTCCCCGCAAACAAAAAGCGCAGCCGAGGCTGCGCTTTTTTCATGGCGATGCGGTGAGGCTCAGGCGGGGAATACGCCGGTCGACAGGTAGCGATCGCCCCGGTCACAGACCACGAACACGATCGTCGCGTTCTCGACCTCTTCGGCAATCCGCAACGCCACACACAGCGCGCCCGCCGCCGAGATGCCGCAGAAGATGCCCTCTTCGCGCGCCATGCGCCGCGCCATGTGCTCGGCGTCGGACTGGCTCACGGGTTCGGTGCGGTCGATGTACTTCGGGTCGTAGATCTTCGGCATGTAGGCTTCCGGCCATTTGCGGATGCCCGGGATGCGCGAGCCTTCGGCCGGCTGCGCGCCAATGATCTGGATCTGCGGATTCTTCTCTTTCAGGAAACGCGAGACGCCGGTGATGGTGCCCGTCGTGCCCATCGCCGAGACGAAATGCGTGATGCGGCCTTCCGTGTCGCGCCACAGTTCGGGGCCGGTGCCCTCGTAGTGCGCAAGCGGGTTGTCCGGGTTGGCGAACTGGTCGAGGATGACGCCCTTGCCTTCCTTCTCCATCGCATCAGCCAGGTCACGCGCGTACTCCATGCCGCCCTTGACCGGCGTGAGGATGATCTCCGCGCCGTAGGCCGCCATGCTCTGGCGGCGCTCCACCGACAGGTCTTCCGGCATGATCAGCACCATCTTGTAGCCGCGGATGGCGGCTGCCATGGCCAGCGCGATGCCGGTGTTGCCGGAGGTCGACTCGATCAGCGTGTCGCCCGGCTTGATGCGCCCGCGCGCCTCGGCGTGCTTGATCATCGACAGCGCGGGGCGATCCTTGACCGAGCCGGCCGGGTTGTTGCCTTCAAGCTTGCCGAGGATGACGTTGCCGCGCTGCGTGTTGCCAACGCCTGGGATGCGCTGGAGCCGGACCAGCGGCGTGTTGCCGATGGTGTCTTCGATGGTGGGATAAGCCATGGTGCGTCAGGAATGGAATCGGACGATTGTAATGCAGCGCCCGGATCCACGTCGGGCACACCGGGCTGGCAACCCTACTGACTTCGGGCGCATCGCAAAACGCCCCGCACGAGGCAGGGCGTTGACGCTGGTCCGGGTGGCAGCTTACTTCTTCTTCGCGTCCTTGGCGTCCTTCTTGGCTGCGGCCGGTGCGGGGGCCGCTTTGCCGACGGTCAGCCCCGCGTTCTCCAGCTTGGCGAGCGTCTTGTCGCCGATGCCGGGCACGCGGGCCTTGAAGTCGGCGGCGTCTTTGTATGGACCGTTCTTGGTGCGCTCCTCGATGATCGCCTTGGACCGCTTCGGGCCGATGCCGGACAACGTCTCCAGCGCGGCTTGATCCGCCGTGTTCACATCCACGGCTGCCCACGAGACCGACAGCATGGACAGCGACATCAACGCGGCGGCCAACAGCTTCTTCAACATGTGCTCCTCCTGGGGTGAAAGATGAAAAAACCGCCACATGGCGTGGCGGTTTCAACACATCTTAAGGAGCGCAATCGCGTGGTCAGCCAGCTCGCACAAAAAGTAACGCGACGTCTGATCGATCGATGCGATCAATTGCCCTGGGTCATCATCCAGCGGCAATAGCGCGCCACGCCTTCCTGCACGGTCAGGAACGGCGCCGTGTAGCCGGCCGCGCGCAAACGTGACTGGTCAGCCTGCGTGAAGCACTGGTACTTGCCGCGCAGCGCGTCCGGAAACTTCACGTATTCGATCAGGCCTTCCTGCGCCAATTCCTCGGTGGACAGCGCCGGCTTGCCGTCGGCCGCGCGCAAGGTATTCACCACGGTGGTGGCGATGTCGTTGAACGGCTGCGCATGGCCCGTGCCAAGGTTGAAGATGCCGGACTTGTCCGGGTGGTCGAAGAAGAACAGGTTGACCTTCACCACGTCTTCCACCGACACGAAGTCGCGCATCTGGCCGCCCTGCGGGTAGCCGTTGTACTCGCCGAACAGCTTGACGGTGCCTTCGGCGCGGAACTGGTTGAAGTTGTGGAACGCCACCGAGGCCATGCGGCCCTTGTGCTGCTCGCGCGGGCCGTAGACGTTGAAGTAACGGAAGCCGACGATCTGCGACAGCGCGGTCGGCATGACACGGCGCACGATCTGGTCGAACAGCAGCTTGGAGTAGCCGTACACGTTGAGCGGACGCTCGAACTCGGGCTCCTCGCGGAAGGTCTCCGACGCGCCATAGGTGGCCGCCGACGAGGCATAGAGGAACTGCACGCCCTGGTCCAGGCAGGCGTGCATCAGCGCCAGCGTGTAGCGGTAGTTGTTATCCATCATGTAGCGGCCGTCGGTCTCCATGGTGTCGGAGCACGCGCCCTCATGGAAGATCGCGCGGACCTTGCCGAAATCGCCACGCGCGAAGCGCTCGACGAACTCGGTCTTGTCCAGGTAATCGCTGATCTGGCAGTCGACGAGGTTCTTGAACTTGTCGGCGCGCGTGAGGTTGTCGACGGCGATGATGTCGGTCTCGCCGCGATCGTTCAGGCCCTTGACGATATTGGCGCCGATAAAGCCGGCCGCGCCGGTGACGATGATGGTCATGATCAGTTGAAGAGTTCTGCGTAGGTGACGACGGCCGTGCCCAGCTTGCCGACCACGATGCCGCCCGCGCGGTTGGCGTACTGCACGGCTTCCTTGATGTTGGCGCCGGCGCCCAGCATGGTGGCCAGCGTGGCGATGACGGTGTCGCCCGCGCCCGAGACGTCGTACACCTCGCGCGCCTGGGCGGAGACGTGCAGCACCTCGTGCTCGGTGTAGAGCGTCATGCCCTCCTCCGAACGCGTGAGCAGCAGCGCTTCGAGCTGCAGCTCGCGGCGCAGGTTCTGCGCGCGGATGGTCAGGTCCGACTCGGTCTTCCACGAGCCGACCACCTGGCGCATCTCGGCGCGGTTGGGCGTGATCATGGTCGCGCCCTTGTAGCGCGAATAGTCCTCGCCCTTCGGGTCGACCAGCACGCGGCGACCGGCATGGCGTGAGGCCTCGATCATCTTCGCCACGTGGGTGAGGCCACCCTTGCCGTAGTCGGACAGCACCACCACGTCATGCTCACCCACCAGCGTGCCGAAGCGGTCGAGCACCGACATCAGCACCTCGTGCGTGGGCGGGTTCTCGAAATCGACGCGCAGCAGCTGCTGCTGGCGCGCCAGCACGCGCAGCTTGATGGTCGTGTTGACGTTCGGATCGCGATGCAGGTGGCCCGTGACCTTGCTCTCGCCGAGCAGCGCTTCGATGCTGCGGCCCGGCTCATCGTTGCCGATCACGCCGAGCATGCCGGCCTGCGCGCCGAGCGCCGCAATGTTGCGCGCCACGTTGGCGGCCCCGCCCAGGCGCTCGTCGGAGCGGCGCACCTGCACCACCGGCACCGGCGCTTCGGGCGAAATCCGCTCCACGTCGCCAAACCAGTAGCGGTCGAGCATCATGTCGCCCACCACGAGGATGCGGGCGGCTTGGATCTGTTCGGAAACGGGCGAGATCTTGGTCATGGGCGTCGGCGGGGGCCGAATCGAAGTCAGAGCAATTACGATTGGGTGGAGCGCCCGATGGCCTGGTATTCGAAACCCGCATCGCGCATGGCTTGCGGCTCGAACAGATTGCGGCCGTCGAACACCATCGGCGTCTTCAACAGCGCCTTGACGGCGTTGAAGTCCGGGCTGCGGAACGCCTTCCACTCGGTCACGATGACCAGCGCGTCGGCGTTCTTGAGCGCGTCCATCTGACCCGCGCAGAACGCCACGCGTTCCAATTGTTCGGCAGAAAGATCGAGCGCCAGCGCATGGCGGGCTTCTTCCATCGCCACCGGGTCGTACACCTGCACGCGTGCACCGCGCGAGAGCAGCGCGGCGATCAGGATGCGGCTCGGTGCTTCGCGCATGTCATCGGTGTTGGGCTTGAAGGCCAGGCCCCAGATGGCGAAGGTACGGCCGGTCAGGTCGGCGCCCAGGCGGTCTTCGATCTTGCTGACCAGCACTTCCTTCTGCTTGTCGTTGACGGCCTCGACGGCCTCCAGCACGTGCAGCGTCTGGCCGTATTCCTGCGCGGTGCGCACCAGCGCCTGCACGTCCTTCGGGAAGCACGAGCCGCCGTAGCCGGTGCCGGCGTAGAGGAAGCTGTAGCCGATGCGCGGATCGGAGCCGATGCCCAGGCGCACGAGTTCGATGTCCGCACCCACCTTGTCGGCCAGGTTGGCCATCTCGTTCATGAACGAGATGCGCGTGGCCAGCATCGAGTTGGCGGCGTACTTGGTGAACTCGGCCGAGCGCACGTCCATGTAGAAGGTGCGCTCGTGGTTGCGGTTGAACGGCGCGTAGAGCGTGCGCATCGTCGCCTTGGCGCGCTGGCCGTCAGCGTCGCTGTAGGTGCCGAGCACGATGCGGTCCGGGCGCATGAAGTCGTCCACCGCCGCGCCTTCCTTCAGGAACTCGGGATTCGACACCACCGAGAAGCCGATGTCGGACTTGCCGCGCGTCGCCAGTACCTCGGCCACCGCTGCGCGCACCCTGTCGCCAGTGCCAACCGGCACAGTCGACTTGTCGACGATGACCTTGAAGCCGGACATGTGCTCGGCGATGTTGCGCGCCGCCGCCAACACGTACTTCAGATCGGCCGAGCCGTCTTCATCGGGCGGCGTGCCGACGGCGATGAACTGCACGTCGCCATGCGCCACGCTGGCCGCCACATCGGTCGAGAACTGGATGCGGCCCGCCGCGCGGTTGCGCTCGATCAGCTCCTTCAGGCCCGGTTCGTAGATGGGCACGCCGCCGGCGTTGAGCAGGTCGATCTTCTTCTGGTCGACGTCCAGACAGAACACGTCGTTGCCCAGTTCCGCCAGACACGCGCCGGTGACCAGACCGACGTAGCCGCTACCGATGATGGTGATTTTCATGCGAACACTTCAATGATTGAAAAAGTGCCGGCGCGGCTGAAAGGAACAAGCCGCGCCGGACTGAATTACATGCTGGCTCCGCCACCACCACCAAGCGTTTCGGTGCGGCGCGGTGCGTAGGTCTCCCAGCGGTTGCAGCCGGGGCACTGCCAATAGAACAGGCGCGCACGGAAGCCGCACTCCTGGCACGTATAGCGTGCGAGGTTGCGCGTGCGGCTCTGCAGCAGGTCGCGGATGGCGCCCAGATCCTGCGCACGCTGGATATCGGCATTGGCGCCCGCCTCGACCGGGTCAGCCAGCGCGCTTTCGGCCACATCCGCCGTGGCGACCGCTTCGTGGCTGACCGCCTCCGAGGCGCGCGTTGCCTCGGCTTCCACCAAGCGCGTCAGCGCCATCAGCGAGGGCTGGCGACGGATCTGGTCGCGCATCAGCGCCACGGCATCATCGATGCCGTGCACATCCAATTCGTACTTGTAGACGGTGTCGAGCAGTTCGGGCCCCAAGCGCGCGTCCATCTTGGAGCGCAGCCACGCCAGGCCCTCGGCGGCACGGCCGAGTTGCAGGTAGGCCTTCATCAGCCGCTCGGCCACCAGCGGCAGGAACGCTGCATTCTGCTGCTCGATGCTGCGCCAGCGCTTGATGGCGCCCTCGACATCGCCCTGCCCCTGCGCCACATCACCCAGCTGGATGGTGGCGCGCACGTTCTTGGGGTTCTCCTGCAGCGCGCGCTCGAGCCATTCCACGGCGGTCGGCACGTCCTTGCGTTGCAGCGATTCCTGCGCCAACTCGCAGCAGAATTGCGCGATCTGCACGGTGTAGTCGCGGCCCTGCAGCGTCTGCAGCTCGCGCGCGGCGTCGATCGCCTTGCGCCATTCCTTCTCAACCTCGTACAGCTCCAGCAACACGCGCTTGGCGGGCTCGGCAAAGGTGCCCTCCATCAGCATGCGCAGGGATTCTTCCGCGCGATCCAGCAGGCCGGCGCGCAGGAAATCCTGGCCCAGCTCGTACAGCGCGTGATCGCGCTCGGTGGCCGGCAGATCGGGGCGGTTGACGAGGTTCTGGTGCACGCGGATGGCGCGCTCGGTCTCGCCGCGGCGGCGGAACAGGCTGCCGAGTGCGAAGTGCAGCTCGGTGGTTTCCGGGTCCAGGCGCGCGACCTCGATGAAGGCATCGATGGCCTTGTCGGGCTGCTCGTTGAGCAGGAAATTCAGCCCCTTGAAGTAGGAGCGCGGCAGCGAGGCTTGTTCGGTGCGCAGCTGGCGGGCGTCGAGCCGCGCGGCGACCCAACCCAAGCCAAACACCAACGGGATGGCCAACAGCCACCAGAGATCGAGATCCATGCGTCAGACCTTGGGGCCGGGAACGTGGTAAGGAGAATCAGCAACGACAGGCGCGGGCGGCTCGACCACCTCGTCCGCCGTCATGCGACCGATCTGGCGGCGCAACCGGCTTGCGGCAAAACGGTGTCGCATCACACGCGGCGCCATCGCAAGCATGGCCAGCAGGATGCCGGCCACGAAGAACGCCAGCGCGATCAGGATCAGCGGCGCATGCCAGGCCACGCCAAACGGTAGCACCAGCGAGACTTCCGCCGTGTTGTGCAGCGCCAGCGCGAAGAGCAGCACGAACAACAGGATGCGGATGACCCAGACGAGAAATTTCATGCGGATTCGGAAGCGAACGGCGGCGCGGCGACCAGGCGCGGCGCGATTGCCGGGTTGTGCCGCATTGTAGCGGATTCATCAGGTGGCCAACCACGCCACGACTTGTGCGCCGAACCGTCACCACAATAAAAAACGCCCCGGCAAAAACCGGGGCGTTTCTGAAACTGCCAACTGCAACCAGGACTCAACGCGACATGACCAGTGGTGCCGCCAACTCCGCCGGGAACCCGGCGGAATGGCGGCTACTGTCAGCCTGTCGAGCCGCCTTCACAGCCGTCAACGACACCGCTGGCTCACCCTCCGAAGAGGATTCGCCTTGTCGTTCGAGGCTGCGGTCGACCCGCTCGCGCAACTCCTTGCCCGCCTTGAAGTGCGGCACCCGCTTTTCAGGCACCAGCACCTTCTCGCCGGACTTCGGGTTGCGGCCAACGCGCGGCGGACGCCGGTTCAGACCGAAGCTGCCGAACCCGCGGATCTCGATGCGATGGCCGTCCGCCAGGGCGTCGGACATCGCATCCAGGATCGTCTTGACCGCGATGTCCGCGTCCCGCAGCAGCAGCTGCGGAAAGCGGGCGGCCAGCTTTTCCACGAGTTCGGACTTGGTCATGGGCATCGTGCGCGCGTCCTTGTAGGTCGACCCGGTGGATGCTTACTGGTTGGTTTCGTTCAGCTTGGCCTTCAGCAGCGCGCCGAGGTTCGTGGTACCAGCCGTGCCGGTATCCGCCGAGAACTTCTGCATCGCTTCTTGCTGGTCAGCGCTGTCCTTGGCCTTGATGGAGACGTTGATGTTGCGCGACTTGCGATCGATGTTGACGATCATCGCGGTCATCGTTTCGCCTTCCTTCAGCACGTTGCGGGCGTCTTCCACACGGTCGCTCGAGATTTCCGAGGCGCGCAGGTAGCCTTCCACGTCGTCCGCCAGCTGCACCACGGCGCCCTTCGGATCAACGGCCTTGATCGTGACGGACACGATCGAGCCCTTGTCGTTGGCCGAGATGAAGTTGTTGAACGGGTCGCCCGACAGTTGCTTGATACCCAGCGAGATGCGTTCCTTGTCGACGTCGATGGCCAGCACCACGGCTTCCACTTCGTCGCCCTTCTTGTACTTGCGAACGGCTTCTTCACCAGTCTCTTGCCACGACAGGTCCGACAGGTGCACCAGGCCGTCGATGCCGCCCGGCAGACCGATGAACACGCCGAAGTCGGTGATCGACTTGATCTGGCCGGCCAGCTTGTCGCCCTTCTTCTGGTTGCGAGCGAAATCGTCCCACGGGTTGGCCTTGCACTGCTTCATGCCCAGGCTGATACGACGCTTGTCTTCGTCGATATCCAGAACCATGACTTCCACTTCGTCGCCCAGCTGGACAACCTTGGACGGGGCCACGTTCTTGTTGGTCCAGTCCATTTCCGACACGTGCACCAGGCCTTCGATACCGGCTTCGATCTCGACGAACGCGCCGTAGTCGGTCAGGTTGGTCACCTTGCCGAACAGGCGGGTGCCTTGCGGGTAGCGGCGCGAGATGCCGACCCACGGATCTTCGCCCAGCTGCTTGACGCCCAGCGAGACGCGGTTCTTCTCTTGGTCGAACTTGAGGATCTTGGCGGTGATTTCCTGGCCAACCGACAGCACTTCGCTCGGGTGACGCACACGACGCCATGCCAGGTCGGTGATGTGCAGCAGACCGTCGATGCCACCCAGATCCACGAACGCGCCGTAGTCGGTGATGTTCTTGACGATACCGTTGACGATCGCGCCTTCCTTGAGCGTTTCCATCAGCTTCTGGCGCTCTTCGCCCAGCGTGGCTTCCACCACGGCGCGGCGCGACAGCACAACGTTGTTGCGCTTGCGGTCCAGCTTGATGACCTTGAATTCGAGGGTTTTGCCTTCGTACGGCGTGGTGTCCTTGATCGGACGCACGTCGACGAGCGAACCCGGCAGGAATGCACGAATACCGTTGACCATGACGGTCAGGCCGCCCTTCACCTTGCCGGTCACGGTACCGGAGATGATCTCGCCGGATTCCAGTGCCTTCTCAAGGTTCAGCCACGAAGCCAGGCGCTTGGCCTTGTCGCGCGACAGGATGGTGTCGCCGTAGCCGTTTTCGAGCGCGTCGATCGCGACCGAAACGTAATCGCCGATTTGCACTTCGAGCTCACCCTGATCGTTCAGGAATTCCTCGATGGGTACAAAAGCTTCAGACTTCAGGCCCGCGTTCACAACGACGAAGTTGTGGTCGATACGCACAACTTCCGCAGAGATGACCTCGCCAGCCTTCATATTGGTCTGGGCGATCGACTCTTCGAACAGGGCGGCAAAAGATTCGTTAATTTGGGACATAAAAATGGGCATCCGCAGAACATGCCTCGCATTGCTTTCGCGTTGAGTTGCGGAAACACGCATGCGGGGTTACGAGTTGAACAACCGCCAGTGACAGCCAACCCATCACCGGCACCGATCGGACCAGCATGGCCGGTTCAGTTCGCCTTGGCGCCCTGCACCTGCCGGTACCAGTCCAGTACCTGCGCGACCACCTCATCGACCGTCATGTCGGACGAATCGAGCAATCGCGCATCTTGCGCCGGACGCAGCGGCGCGACACTGCGGGTGCGATCCCGCAAATCACGCGCTTCCAAGTCCTGCGAAAGACTTTCCACTGTAGCAGAAAACCCCTTTGCAATCAATTGCTTATAACGCCTCTCAGCGCGGGCCTGCACGCTGGCCGTCAGGAACACCTTGAGCACCGCCTCGGGGAAAATCACCGTGCCCATGTCACGACCGTCGGCCACCAGGCCCGGCGCCTCCAGGAAGGCCCGCTGACGTGCGCGCAACGCATCACGCACCGGCCCGTGCACGGCAATCGCCGAAGCCTGGTTGCCGACCGACTCGTGGCGCAGCGCGAGGCTCACATCCTCGCCCTGGAGCCAGATGTGATCAGCCTTGAAGCGCACATCCAGTGCGGAGCTGACACGCACGAGGCTGTCCACGTCGTGATCGTCGATGTTCTCGCGCATGCTGGCGAGCGCCACCAGCCGGTACAGCGAGCCGCTATCCAGGAGGTGAAACCCCAGCAGATCGGCCACCTGGTGGGCGACGGTGCCCTTGCCGGACGCGGTCGGTCCGTCGATGGCGATGACCGGATACGCGTTGGGAGCAGTGGCGTCGGACATAATCAATTCTGGCGGTTAATTGCGATTCAAGCGGAAATGCCGCTGAACGCCGTGAAGTATTCCGGGAAGGTCTTGGCGACGCAGCGCGGGTCGTTGATGCGCACCGTCACCGGGCCGAAGGCGGCGAGCGAGAAAGCCATCGCCATGCGGTGGTCGTCGTAGGTGTCGATGCCGCCGGCGGGCGGGGTCCATTGCGACGGCGGCGTCACGCGGATGTAGTCGGCGCCCTCTTCCACCGTGGCGCCAAGCTTGCGCAGCTCGGTGGCCATGGCGGTCAGGCGGTCGGTTTCCTTGACGCGCCAGCTGCCGATGTTGGTGAGCGTGGTGGTGCCGTCCGCGAACAGCGCGGCCACCGCCAGCGTCATCGCCGCGTCGGGGATGTGGTTGCAATCCAACTCCAGCGCGTGCAGCTTGCCGTCGTCGCGTTCGACGCCGCGCACTTCGATCCAGTTGTCGCCGGCCATGACGTTGGCGCCCATGCGGTTGAGCGCGTCGGCAAAACGGACGTCACCCTGGATGCTGGACATGCCGACGCCCTCCACCCGCACCGGCCCGCCGCCGAGCGCGCCGGCCGCCAGGAAGTACGAGGCGGACGAAGCATCGCCTTCGACGAAGATTTCACCCGGCGCTTGATACGCCACGCCCGTCGGCACGGTGAACGACGCCCAGCCGTCACGCGCGACCTGCACGCCGAAGCGCGCCATCAGGTTCAGCGTGATCTCGATGTAGGGCTTGGAGATCAGTTCGCCGACGACTTCGATGGTGACGTTGCCTGCCGACTCCACGAACGGCAGCGCCATCAGCAGCGCGGTCAGGAACTGGCTCGACACATCGCCGCGCACGCGGATCGGCGCGTCGATCTTGA
>CAJXMR010000100.1 GCA_913056305.1 uncultured Ralstonia sp. | reverse complement strand
TCTACATAACTGGCGGGCTTATGATAGCGAATTGGCCTTATCTTGGCATGACCCCAACCCAGGTCGGCAATGGCCACCAACGTGCGCAGACGGTCCAGGCTGATTTCGCGCATGAGTCACTCCTTGTTCAGAAAAGCTGAATTTCATCGTTTAGAAATTCAACTTTTCCTATCTTAGCCCCTCACTGAAGATTGGAACTCCTGATTTCCTATGTCCGAGAGCATTCCATGGCAAGTCCTCTTATATTCATCGACGGCGACCAAGGCACCACCGGGTTGCAAATCCATCAACGTCTACGCGACCGGACCGATCTGCGGCTTATCACGCTCAGCCCCGAACATCGCAAGGATCCGCAACGTCGCGCCGAAATCATCAACGCCTGCGACATCGCGATTCTCTGCTTGCCCGACCAAGCCGCACGCGACGCTGTAGCGAGCATCGAAAACCCCGCCGTTCGGGTGATCGATGCGAGTTCGGCGCACCGCACCCATCCAGACTGGACCTATGGTTTCGCGGAGATGAACTCGCAGCAGGCCCAACGCATCGCCACGGCACGGCGGGTCAGCAATCCCGGTTGCTATCCCACGGGGGCGATAGGGCTGCTGCGCCCATTGCTGGAGGCCGGGTTGCTGCCCAGGGACTATCCGACGAACATTCATGCTGTGTCGGGCTATTCCGGAAAAGGGCGCGTTGGCGTGCAAGAGCATGAGGGAGAGGGCGCATCACAGGCGCCCGCGTTTCAGGTTTATGGTCTGGGGCTGGCACACAAACATATTCCGGAGATTCAGCAGCAAAGCGGTCTGATGGAGCGGCCGATGTTTGTGCCGGCTTATGGGGCTTTTCGGCAGGGGATCGTGCTGACCATACCGTTGCAACTTCGCTTGTTGGCGCCGGGCGTGGATGCGGTGCGGTTGCATGCGTGTCTTATGCAGCACTACGTCGATGCGGACCATGTACAGGTGATGTCGATGCAGGAGGCCAAAGGGTTGACGTGCCTTGATCCTCAGGCGCTTAACGGGACTGATAGTTTGCGATTGGTGGTGTGTGAAAATGATGAGACGGGGCAGGTTTTGTTGGCTGCGGTGTTTGACAATCTTGGGAAGGGAGCCGCTGGAGCGGCGGTGCAGAATCTGGATTTGATGGTTGCAGGAACATGACTCCGACTACCCACTGGCTCTAGAGTCTATGGCTCGAATTTTCGAGCGGTTGTTTCCTCTCTGTTTATGGCCTGGCATCGACGGCATTAAACGAGTCGAAAACAGAATCTACGCGTGTCAGCAGTTTGCAATCCAGTCAGGCTTTGAAGTTAAACGGTCGTCCACGACAGGCAGCAATCGGCCAACAGCGGCCGTTTTAGAGTAGGGAAAATAAATCCCCTTTTCTGCTGTCTACGCTTCGCAGCGCCGGTTACCCGGTCACCACGCAAGACTCGCTTCCGGTCGGTGGCTAACCTTTACCGGGCGGGGGTCATACCCGCTGGGTTTCTTACGCCATTTCGTGACGGCTTGCGCCGTCATTCCCAGGCGACCAAGCTTTGCCTGGCGCACATAAATCAGTCCCCTTTTTCTCTTTGCGCAGCAATGGCGTCGATCCTTCGCGCCTGCAAACCTTTGGTGCAGGCTCCAGCTCGCCCATTGCCCCCAACGACACCGCCGAGGGTCGCGCCCAAAATCGCCGCGTTGAAATCAAACTGGTGCCCCGTAGCGGCGCTGTAGCTCAAGGGTAATGGTGCCTTGGTGCTCTTTTCGTCGGATGCCCAGCTATCTTTTAATGGGTTACGGGCGATTTGCAGTGGGCTCCAAAACCTGGCCTCAGGAGGTGCAAGCTCCCGTGGCACCGGCTTTGGACTGGGCAGACCAATACGCCGGCCCATAAGCCCATAAGGATCCCGGCCTCGGCCGGGTTCTTTATGCCCGCTTCGCGGGCTTGAGCCCAGAAGGGAGCGGCGTGCGCCGGATTCGCATCTGCCAGCCAGTACGCAGCCCGTTTGGAACTCAGTTGATCCGTCTTTTTCAACGGTTTAACAGCCAAATCAATACGTTCACAAGTACACTCGCCACCCTAGGGATGGTGAAGCATCCACGAGCGGTACTAGAATTTTCAGCTTTTCGGTGCCGCCGCACGAATTCAAGGGGCAAGCATGGATTACGAACAACTGCCGAGGGCCGCCTTGGTCCGTATGCTGCAGGAGCATGATGCGGCGCTTGCCGATGCTGGCAAGAATGGCATCGTTATGAGTTACACCGGGCGGGCTGCTCCCTGGCAGATCATCCGCCAGGTCAAGCCGAAGCTGCATCGTATTATCAAGAAAGTATCCTTTGGAGAGGAAACCGCCCAGTCAGAGAATGAGATCTGGGACGGTGAAAACCTTTCTGCGATGGTCACGCTCTATAAATATCGTGGTCAAGTTGATCTTGTAGTAACAGACCCGCCGTACAACACCGGCGAGGACTTCCGCTATAACGACAAGTGGGACAAGGATCCAAACGATCCAGATCTCGGCGATGTAGTTCCTAAAGATGATGGGTCCAAGCACAGCAAATGGTTGCGCTTCATGACACCCAGAATCTGGATGATGCGTGAGATGCTAACCCCAGGCGGGGTTATGGCTATCTGTATTGATCATAGGGAACTATTTAGACTTGGCATGCTCATGGACGAAATCTTCGGCGAAGAGAATCGCATTGGCATAATCAATTGGCAGAAAAGCTATTCACCTCGCAGTGATAATAAGGGGGCGGCGGCGAAAACTGAGTGCAACACCTGACCTTTCCGGTACGGTGCTGTCCCTATGTCTTATTCCGAACTCAGCGTTGAAGAGCGCGCCACCATTCAAATCGGTCATGCCCAAGGTTTCAGCCTGCGCGGGATTGCCTGCTTGATCAACCGATCCCCTTCGACCATCAGCCGGGAGCTGCGCCGCAATCGAGATGCCTGTGGCGGCTACTCGGCCCGCGTGGCCCAGCAGCAGATGCAGGCCCGCCGTCAGGTGTGTCGACCGAAGCAAAAGCTGTTGCCGGGTAGCGAGCGCTTCGAATTGGTGGCGCATATGCTGCGTGAGCGTTTGTCTCCCGAGCAGATTGCCGGCAAGCTGCGCAGCATGAATATTCCCAGCCTCAGAGATGCCTACGTCTGTCGCGAGACGATCTATAACGCGATCTATGCCTTGCCAGTCGGCGAGCTGCGTAAAGAGCTGATCATCTGCCTGCGCCAAAGCAAGACGATGCGCAGGCCGCGCTCTGGCGGCGTGGATCGGCGCGGTCAGATCCCTGAGAGGGTCAGTATTCATGTACGTCCGCCGGAGATCGAAGACCGACTGATGCCAGGGCATTGGGAAGGCGACCTGATCAAGGGCAAGGCCAACGCCTCGTCTGTAGGTACGCTGGTGGAGCGCACCAGTGGCTACCTGATGCTGGTGAAGATGAACGACGCGACGGCGACCTCGGCGATGGAAGGCTTCAGTGCAGCGCTCAATGGCATGCCGCTGGCGATGCGCAAGAGCATGACCTACGACCAGGGCCGAGAAATGGCGCGGCATGCTGAAATCACCCAGCAGACCGGGGTGGCGATTTACTTCTGCGACCCGCACAGCCCTTGGCAGCGCGGCAGTAACGAAAACATCAATGGCCTGATCCGCCAGTACCTGCCCAAAGGCACGGACTTGTCGGTGCATAGCCAGGAGGAACTGGATGCCATCGCACTGCAACTGAACATGCGCCCCCGTAAGCGCTTCGACTTCAAGTGTCCGATCGAGGTTATGGACGAGGTGATGCAGGAAGCTATGGCTATGCGGCATGATGCTCCAGCTTCAATTCAATAACCGTGTTGCACTCAGCTCCTGTAACCGCCCACTTTAATGTCAGGAAGCTTAAGCTCTGTTAGTGTTTTGGCTATTCTCTCTCCTCTTGGAAGACTGGTTGAAAGAGCCAGGAATATTTCCAATAACCCATTAAGTCAATCCCTCTACACTGGGCGCACCGATGAGTTTGGCCAAATAGAGTTTGCTTTACGAATGATGCAAGCTGAAACAGGCGCCATAGTAGGTCGCATAGGTGATGCATCAAATCGGCTTAGCGAACACACCCGAGGCCTACTAAAGGATATTGAGTCAAGCAATGTACTTACAGTTGAGCAGCAGGCAGAGACAGATCAAATAGCAACGGCAGTAAACCAAATGGCGGCAAGCATTCAAGAGGTTGCGAGCAATGCACAGCATGCTGCAGATGCGGCCGGAAGAGCAGACACTGAGACGGCATCTGGCCAGCGTCTGGTAGCCCACACAAGCCAGTCAATCACTGCCCTTGAAGGTGAAATTAGGCAAGCCGCTCAGGTTATTCATGAGCTTGAAGGTCAAAGTAACGAGATATCAAAAGTTCTTGACGTTATACGAGGGATCGCCGAGCAAACGAATTTGTTGGCACTCAACGCAGCAATTGAGGCCGCGCGTGCTGGTGAGCAGGGGCGTGGTTTTGCTGTTGTCGCCGATGAGGTTCGCAGTCTTGCTGCTCGCACACAGCAATCGACAACGGATATTCAAAGCATGATCAGCGCTCTACAAGAGCGAGCGCAATCCGCTGTTACAGTCATGGAGCAAAGTAGTCGGCAAGCGCACACGAGTGTAGCTCACGCAGAGGAAGCAGCTACAGCTCTTGATGGAATTGGCCAACGCGTTAACGAAATTACCGACATGAACGCGCAAATAGCGACTGCGGTCGAGCAGCAGGGAGCAGTAAGTGAAGACATAAACCGCAGTATTATCAATATACGCGATGCTGCTGATACCAATGTACAGACCGGGCAGAATAATTTGCAAAGTGCGAAATCTGTCGCTCAGTTAACTAGCGCTCTGAGCGAACTGGCAAAACAGTTTTGGGAAAAACGAGGATAACGCTTTTCAGTATCTCGACAGGGATAACTATTCTTATCGTAATGGCCACATTGCTGCGCTAAACTGGCAGCCATGAAACCGCGCCCGCCTTCCACCCTTACCCCACCTGACTTCCCGGACGCCGCCTCTGTCGCCGCGCTGCGCGCCTGGCATGCCGGGCTCGGCTCGCGGCAGGCGGTGGCGCAATATCTCGGAGATGACAGGGCGCATGGCCAGTCTTCACGCGCCATCCTCGGCCGCATCCGGCGCCAGCTGGCGGCGTTCGCACGGCAGCGCGGCCGCGACGATCTCGCCGCGCTGTTCGAAATCCCTGCGTCCGAACGCGCCGCGCAGGGCAGGGCGGCCGACCGCGCCATCGACCTCTTGCGCACGCTGCCAGCCCCACGGCCATCGATTGCGGACGATATTGGCCATTGGCTGCCGGCGCGCGCGGTGGCTGCCTTGCGGGCCCATGGCATCGACACGCTGGCGGCGCTGACCGTGCGTATCCCAAGGCGCCGCCGGTGGTGGACCGCCATTCCAGGACTCGGCGCGCGCAGCGCCGCGCATATCGAGGCATTCTTCGCCGCCCACCCGGCGCTGACGGAACGCGCCCGCGCGCTGGTCGTGCAGGAGCGGCGCAGCGTGGTCGTGCCCTGGGAACAGCTGCGGCTGCCACAAGAGGTCGATGGCTCGCAAGGGCGCTTTCGCGCGCCGCGGCAGACCTGCACGCTGACGGCCGACAATGACTACGAGGCAGTACAGGCCTGGCTGGCGCTGCATGAATCGCCAGCGACGCAACGCACCTACCGCAAGGAAGCCGAACGCCTGATCCTGTGGGCCATCGTCGAGCGGCAGCGGCCCCTGTCATCGTTGACCACCGAGGACGCCGTTGCGTACCGCGCCTTCCTGCGCCGCCCGACGCCTCGGGATCGCTGGGCAGGCCCGCCGCGCTCGCGCACGTCGCCGGAATGGCGGCCTTTTACCGGCGCACTATCGGCCCGGTCGGTCGCGCACGCGCTCTCCATCGTCGGGGCCATGTTCCGCTGGCTGGCGCAGCAGCGGTATGTCCTGGCCAATCCATTCGCGGGCATCAAGGTCCGGGGCGGTGGCCGCACCGCCGCGCTGGATGGCTCCCATGCCTTCAGCGAAGGCGAGTGGCGGCTCGTCCGGACCATCGCCGATGGACTGGAGTGGTCCTATGGGTGGGAAGCCGCCGCCGCGCAGCGCCTGCGTTTCGTGCTGGATTTCGGTTATGCGACAGGGCTGCGGGCGAGCGAACTCGTCGCCGCCAGGCTGGGCGATATCGGCGCCGACCGCGAGGGCGACGAATGGCTCCAGCTGACGGGGAAGGGCGGGCGTAGCGGCAAGGTGGCCCTGCCGCCGCTGGCGAGAACGGCTCTGGAGCGCTACCTGACAGAGCGCGGATTGCCCGTCAGCCGGCGCCTGTGGCGCCCGGACACGCTGCTGGTCGGCGGCCTGGGGGGCCTCGGGGGCCTCGGGGGTCTGACCGACACGCCGGACGCCGGCATCACGACCACCCGGCTTGGACATATCGTCAAGCGGTTCTTCCTGCTGGCCGCCGATGTCATCGGCGCCGATCATCCGACGGCGGCAGAGAAGCTAAGGCGCGCCAGTCCGCACTGGATGCGGCATACGCACGCCACACATGCGCTGGCGCGTGGCGTGGACCTGACCATCGTGCGGGACAATCTGCGGCATGCGTCGGTGTCGACGACGTCGGTCTATCTGCACAGCGATGAGGTAAAGCGGGCTCGGCAGATGGGGCAGGCGTTTGCCGCCGCCATCCCCTGAGTCCATCAGACCATCAGGCCATCAGGCCATCAGGCCCGGGCTGCCACCAGTGTCCCTGCGCCGATCAGCGTCAGGCCTCCCACGCGCTGGACGTTCGCCTGCGCTCGGGCACTGGTCAGCCGCGTCGCCAGCGATCGCGCCAGCAGCGCATAGATGGCGGCATTGGCCGCCGCCATGATCACGAAGGTCGGGATCAGAATGCCGGCCTGAGGCAGGAACGAACGGCTGGCATCAATAAACTGGGGAGCGAACGCAACGAAGAAGACGATGCTCTTCGGATTCAGCGCCGTTACCAGCCACGCCTTGCCGAAGCGCTGTAACGGACGGCCCTCGCTCACCGGTACCTGGCTTGCGCCGCTTCGCGCGGCGCTCCGCAGCGCCTGGACGCCAAGATAGATCAGATAGGCGGCGCCGGCCCACTTCAATGCGGTGAACAGTGTGGCGGAGGTCGCCAGGACCGCGCCCAACCCGGCCATTGACAGGGTAAAGGCCGTGAGATCGCCCGCGGCAACACCCGCCACGGTGGCGAACGCCGACTTGCCGCGGTGGGCCAAGGCATCGCCGATCACCAGCAGGATCGTCGGTCCTGGAATCGCCAGTATCACGACACTGGTCAGCACAAACGCAATCCAATGTTCGAACGACATCAAAGTCTCCCGTTGTTTCGGAACTGCGGCGAAAGCAGCGTCGCGCCAGCTTGGCGCACCGTGCGCGGCAGTCATGGTATCGGATTTCGGTCCCAACGGTCAGAGAAGACCCGAAGGCCCCTGCGCCCTGTGCCGGTGGCGAGCCTGACAAGTCGGTCTGGGGCTCACCACTGGCATGCATCCTGCGTTTGTCAGCCGCTCCGACGCGCATTGACGCACGTCGGCACGATAACAACGAGGGGACGATATGGAGCTGCGTGGGAGCGCGAACTGGAGGAAACCACGGGCCCGTGGCCGGCTGTGGTGGCATCACGCCGTACTGTGCGTCGGTGGCACCCTGGTCGGCGGTGTCGCCACGCTATATGCCTGGCTGATCGACATCGGCCACCAGCTGTTTCTCGCGGCAAGCGCCCACGGGCCGTGGGTCACCTTGCTGCTTTCGCCAGCACTGGGCGCACTCGCAGTCTGGCTCACACACCGCTATTTCGACGGTGCCGAAGGCAGTGGCATTCCACAGATCGTGGCCATCGTCAGCGGCGGCAATGGAACGGCTAAGCCGCGTCTGCTGCGGCCGGCGGTGATCGTCGGCAAGATCGGCCTGTCCTTTCTCGGCACGCTGGGCGGCTTCACGCTCGGCCGCCAGGGCCCCACCGTCCATATCGGCGCCGCGCTGCTCGTCAGCCTCCGCCGGTGGCTCCCCGGGCTGTCCGGTCCAGCCGGCGCCCATCTCACCGCGCTCGATCGCCAGCTTGCCCTTGCCGGCGCGTCGGCCGGATTGTCGGCAGCGTTCTGCACGCCGCTGGCCGGCATTGCCTTCGCCATCGAGGAACTGGCGCGCGGCATCCCGCCGCGCGGCAGCGCGGCGTTGATCGCGGTGGTGGTCTGTGCCGGCACCGTGGCGGGCGTGCTGCAAGGCGAGGGTCCGGCGCTCGGCATGATAGCGGCCGGCCCGTCGGCACCGTACCGCATGGCTGTCGCGGTCGTGACAGCGGGCGCGGTGGCCGGGCTGGCCGGCGCCGGCTTCTGTTGGCTGCTGGTTCACAGCGAGCGGTGGTTGCCGCCTCGGATACGCGGTCTGCGCGCGCAACGCCCTGCAATGTTCGGCGCGCTGTGCGGGCTGGGCGTTGCGCTCCTCGGGCTGGCGTCATCGGGAACCAGCCACGGCAGCGGGTACGGCGAAACGCGCGCGCTGCTGGCCGGCGACCTCGTGCTGCCGGCTGCGTATCCCTTCCTCAAGGGCCTGTCCTTGCTGCTGACCTGGCTGTCCGGCATTCCGGGCGGCCTGTTCGTGCCATCGCTGGCCATCGGCGCAGGGATCGGCAACCTGCTCCAATACACGATCGGGCAGGCACCTTTGCCGGTGTACGCGGCACTGGCGATGTGCGGCTATCTTGCCGCGGTGACGCAGCGCCCGGTCACGGCTTTCGTGGTGATGATCGAACTGGTGGGAGCGCGCGGCCTGACGATTCCGCTGATGGCTACCGCGTTGATCGCGGCCGGCGTATCGAGGATGGCGGTGCCGCCCTTGTATGCAGCGCTGTCGGGGCGCTATGCGCCCGCGACAGCCACGGGCAGTATGTAAGAGGAAGTAGCGGGTGGCACGGCAGGCTGGATTGCCGCCGCCTCGCGCCCTCCCCGTCGGGAAGGGCGGAGGCCAGCGGCAGCCGCTCAAGCGCGATCCTGGCCTCGGACCCAATCGGCCAGCGTTTCCAGCGACTCGACCTGGACATCCGGCCGCGCACCCAGCTCGTCGTAGGTGTTGCCCACGCGATTGATCCACGCCACCTGGTAACCGAAGTGCTTGGCCCCTGATGCGTCCCAGGCGTTCGACGAGACGAACAGCATGTTGTCGCGCGCCAGGCCCATGGTCTTTTCGGGCAGCGCATAGACCTTGCCGTGCGGCTTGAACACTTCGACGTTATCGACGCTGATCAGATGGGCGAAGCGATCCTGCAGCCCCGCGTGGTGCACGACCGAATGAATCGACCGTACCGAGCCGTTGGACAGGATGGCCAGCGGAAGATCGAGCGCCTGAAGCATCGACAGGGCCGGCGGAGTATCCGGGTAGGGATTCAGCTTCAGGTACGCCTCGCACAACGCCGCGCGGTCCGGCGCCTGCAGCTGCAGCCCGAGATGGTTGCAGGTATAGACCAGCGCGTCCTCGGTGGCAGCCTCGAACGACAGGTACTGGCCCATCAGGCTGCGCAGCCAGGTGTATTCCAGTTGCTTCTGGCGCCACAGCACGCTGATCTCCAGTCCGCGTCCCGGATACAGGTCGCTGCAGCGGCCGGCTACCGAATGCACGTCGAACAGCGTGCCGTAGAGATCGAACACTACACCTTTGATTGCTTTCATCGTAAATCCCCAGTAATGGAGCGGGCAATGTGCCCGCGGGTCAGTCTTGCCCGCGCCGACCGTGGACGGCGCCGGCATGTACATGGATCGGGTGGAACCAGCGGGATCAGTCCGCCGGCACAACAGGAGCCGGCGGAGCATCCGGCCTGGCCCCGGTATGCGCCTGGAAGACGAAGGCGTCGAAGCGGGCCTCGTGCTCGGCGCTGCGCCGGCTCAGCATCGTGCCAAGCCATGCGCCGAGGAAGCCGATCGGCATGCTCAGGATCGTTGGATTCACGATCGGAAACAGCGCCTGGTCCTTCAGGAACGCCGGGCCGAGAAACGCCAGCGCGACCGACGAAACCAGGCCCGCGGTGACGCCACCGATCACACCGGCGGTATTGAAGCGGCGCCAGAACATCGACAGCAGGATGATGGGGAAATTGGCCGACGCCGCGATCGCGATGGCCAGGATCACCAGCACGCCCACATTGATGCCCTGCGCCAGCAGTCCCAGCGCGACCGCCAGCACGCCCACGCCCAACGTGGCGATGCGCGCGACGCGGACCTGCTGCTCTTCGCTGACCGCGCCCCGGCGAATCACATTCACATACAGGTCGTGCGCGATGGCGCCCGACGACGCGAGCGTGAGTCCGGCCACCACGGCGAGAATGGCGGCGAAGGCCACGGCACAGATACATGCCAGGAAGAACTGGCCGCCGAAGGTGCCGGGACCGCCGCCGAGATGCTGCGCCAGCAGCGGCAGTGCCAGGTTGCCGCCCTTGTCGGCCGCGCGGATGGCGTCCTGTCCCACGAGGGTGGCCGACGCGAAGCCGATCAGCGTGGTGACCAGGAAGAAGCTGCCGGCCAGGAACATCAGCCACAGCACCGACTTGCGCGCTGTCCGCGCATCCGGCACGGTGTAGAAGCGCGTCATGATGTGAGGCAGGCCGGCGACGCCGAACATGAACGACAGGAACAGCGATAGCGGGTCCAGCGGATGCTTGAAGTAGCCGCCCGGCAACAGCATCTGCGCGCCATACTGCTGCTCCACCGAAGCGAACAGCCGCAGCGGGTCGTATTGGACAGCAGCCAGCAGCATCGCCACCAGCACGGCAGCCGCCGCGAGCAGCAGAACGGCCTTGATGATCTGCACCCACGTGGTGGCGATCATGCCGCCGAACAGCACATACACGATCATCCCGACGCCAACCATGACCACGGCGGACTCGTACGAGATGCCGAGCATCAGCTTGATCAGGGCGCCGGCCCCTGCCATCTGCGGCACCATGTATGCCAGGTTGACCACGAAGGTCCCGATGACCGCCGCGAGCCGCGCATGCCGGCTGCGCATGCGTTCGGCGATCACGTCGCCATAGGTGAACCTGCCGGTATTGCGCACCGGCTCGGCCACCACCATCAGTACGATCAGGAAGGCTGCCAGCGCCGCCACCGCGTAGAGCGAGCCGTCCATGCCGTACAGCGAGATCAGGCCCGAGAAGCCCAGGAAAGCCGCCGCACTCATCCAGTCCCCTGCCAGGGCGAAGCCGTTGGCGCGGGCCGTCAGTTTCCCGCCGGCGGCGTAGAACTCGCTGGTGGTATTGGTGTGGCGGGCGGCCCACCACGTCACCGCCAGCGTCAGCGCGAGAATGCCGAGGAAGATTCCGATGGTCAGGGCTTTCATGACTGGCTCCTGGCGTGGGCCTCGGCTGCGGCGCGATCCGCGAGTTCCTCGAAGCGTCGGTTGGCGGTGTTCACATACACGGTGGCGACCAGCCAGCACAGGGCGTAGATCAGCAGGATCAGCACGTACCCCACGTTCAGCGGTCCAAGCACCTTCCAGCCCATCAGCTCCCGGCCGTAACCGGCGAGTAGGGTGACGGCAAGGATGAAGGCCAGACTGCCGCCAAGCAGCGGCACGACCAGGCGCCGCTTGGCGCCGATCAGTTCGCGGAAGCTGTGCGTGTATGCCGCACCGCGCCACGGCGGACCCGACGCGATAGCCTCTGGGGTGCGAGTCGTTTGCGCGACGTGCGCGGCCGGACAGACCGCGTCCTCCGATAGTTCGATCATGGTTGTCTCCTGGATTGCGCCCGTTCAGGCGGGCGTGATTTGTTGGCGCCGCACAGCCGGCAGACGCGGCGTCCTGGCGCCGACGTCCCTTGAGCAAGCGGCATGCCGACGTGCGAGCCACGGCGCCCCGGCGCTGCCAATGCCCACGCGCGATCGAATCGCGGCACGGCCGCACGCTGGGCGCGCATGCCGGCCCGGTAACGCGAACCGCTTTTGACGGCGCCTGATTCAGATATGAATCAGCGGCGGGCGGGCGTGGCGGCTTTCGAACCCGCAACGACGTGGTGTAAGCTCGCCGCACGGCCCGACGGACAAGTGGCCTGGGGAAAACAAGCCAATGGTGGAGATACTGGAAGCGTTGCCGATCGGCCTGGTGTGGCTGCGCGGCGACGCCGTGGTGCTGCAGAACGCCGTCGCGCGCGATGCCGTGGGCAGACATCACGGCGAGCCGGCGCGGACGGAGGGCGAGGGCGACGGCGACGGCGACGGCGACGGCGGCCGGCAGGATGCGATGTCCTGGAGCCGTCTGTTGTCCGCGCTTCGCGCGGACCCGGCCTCCGTGCCGGACACGGTCTCGCTGTCCGGGCGGACCTATGCGGTCGGCGTGCATGCACAGGGCCAGTACACCCTCGTCATGCTGATGCCCCTTGACGGGCACGAGACCGTCTTTCCCGCGATAGACAAGCTACGCCAGCACTGTGGCGATCTGGAGGAGATCTTCCACCATTCCTTCGATGGCATCTTTGTCGCCGACGGCAATGGCGTCACCATGATGGTCAACGAGGGCTGCGAGCGGAACTACGATCTGCCGGCAGCAGACATGATTGGCCACCACGTCTCGGAGTTCGAGAAGAAGGGATGGATTCGGCCGGTGGTCGCCCAGCACGTTGCCCGAACCGGCCAGCGCATCACCACCACGCAACATACGCACACCGGCAAGACCATCATGGTCACCGGCATGCCGCTATTCGACGGCGCGGGCAAGGTACGCAAAGTCGTGATCAATTCGCGCGACACCACCGAACTGGTGCAGTTGCAGGATGCACTGGCGCAGGCCAAGGCAGACCTGCGGCGCGTGGACGAGGAGATCGAAGCGCTGCGGACACAGAACCTGAACGTCGATGGCCTGGTGATCCGCAGCGAGGCCATGCACCGGGTGGCATCGCTGGCCGTGCGCGTTGCCAAGGTCGATGCCACCGTCCTGATCACGGGCCCGTCGGGCGCAGGCAAGGACGTGATCACGCGCCTGATCCACCGCGAGAGTCCGCGCGCAGCGGGACCGCTCATCAAGATCAACTGCGGCGCGGTGCCGCGCGACCTGCTGGAATCGGAACTGTTCGGCTATGAAGCGGGCGCCTTCACCGGGGCGCAGCGGCAGGGCAAGTCGGGCCTCATCGAGCTGGCCAACCGCGGCACGCTGTTTCTCGACGAGATCGGCGACATGCCGCTGGACCTGCAGGTCAAGTTGCTGCAAGTGTTGCAGGACCGCGTGATATCGCGCCTCGGCTCGACGCGTACCGTGCCGGTCGATGTGCGCGTCGTCGCGGCCACCAATCGCGACCTCGAAGCGATGGTCCGCGAGCGCACGTTTCGCGACGACCTGTTCTACCGCCTCAATGTGGTGCCGCTGCGCGTACCGCCGCTTGCCGAGCGCAAGGACGATATCGCGCCGATGGTGTTCCAGTTCCTGCGGGAATTCAACCAGCGCTATGGCGTGAACCGCATCGTATCGGAGGAGGCAATGACATTGCTGCTGGCGTACGACTGGCCCGGCAACGTGCGCGAGCTGCGCAACGTGGTAGAGCGGCTGGTGGTGACCAGCCAGAGCGACCTTGTCGAGCCGGCGTTCCTCGACGGGGTGCTGCCGGCCGAGATCCTCGACGCCAGCACCTTTCGCCAGCGCGTCGACCGTTTCGAGCGCCGGCTCATCGAGGACGCGATGCGCAAGTACGGCAATACCCGGGAGGTCGCACGGGCGCTTGGCATCAGCCAGTCCAGCGTGGTGCGCAAGCTCAGGCGCGGCGACTGATCCCGGGGTCGCCTCAGAAAACGGAAAATAAAGCACGCTAAGCCGGTTGCAGCGGTCGTAGCGGCCTGAACTTGCCCGCGCCGATCTTGGCGCTGCTGCGCCAGAGGTAATCGCCGGTGAGGTTGATGTGCTCCCAACCGAGCGGCGACAGGTACTGCAACAGCGCGTCATCAACGGCATGGCCGTTGCCACGCAGCGCGTGCGCAGCCCGTTCCAGATAGACCGTGTTCCACAACACGACGGCAGCCGTTACCAGATTGAGGCCGCTAGCCCGGTAGCGCTGCTGCTCGAAACTGCGGTCGCGGATTTCACCCAGGCGGTTGAAAAACACTGCCCTGGCCAGCGCATTGCGCGCCTCGCCCTTGTTCAGGCCGGCATGCACGCGGCGGCGCAGTTCCACGCTTTGCAGCCAGTCCAGGATGAACAGCGTGCGCTCGATGCGGCCCAGCTCGCGGAGCGCCACGGCCAGGCCGTTCTGGCGTGGGTAGCTGCCGAGCTTTCGGAGCATCAGGGAGGCCGTCACCGTGCCCTGCTTGATCGAGGTGGCCAGCCGCAGGATTTCGTCCCAATGGGCGCGGACGTGCTTGATGTTGAGCGTGCCGCCGATCATGGGTTTCAGCGCGTCATAGGCGGCGTCGCCCTTCGGGATGTAGAGCTTGGTGTCGCCCAGGTCGCGGATGCGCGGCGCGAAGCGGAAGCCCAGGAGGTGCATCAGGGCGAAGACGTGATCGGTGAAGCCCGCCGTGTCGGTGTAATGCTCCTCGATCCGCAAGTCGGACTCGTGGTACAGCAGGCCGTCGAGCACGTAGGTCGAATCGCGCACGCCGACGTTCACGACCTTGGTGTGAAATGGCGCGTACTGGTCAGAAATGTGGGTGTAGAACGTCCGCCCTGGGCTGCTCCCGTATTTCGGGTTGATGTGGCCGGTGCTCTCGGCCTTGCTGCCGGTGCGGAAGTTCTGGCCGTCCGACGATGAGGTGGTGCCGTCGCCCCAGTGCTCGGCGAAGGGATGGCGGAACTGTGCGTTGACCAGATCGGCCAGCGCCGCCCCGTAGGTTTCGTCGCGGATGTGCCAGGCTTGCAGCCAAGCCAGCTTGGCGTAGGTCGTGCCGGGGCAAGACTCCGCCATCTTGGTCAGGCCCAGGTTGATCGCGTCGGCGAGGATCGTGGTCAGCAACAGGTTCTTGTCTTTGGCCGGGTCGCCCGATTTCAGATGCGCGAAATGCCGAGTGAAGCCCGTCCATTCGTCCACCTCCAGCAGCAGTTCGGTGATCTTGACGTGCGGCAGGATCATTGCCGTCTGGTCGATCAGCGCTTGGGCGGTGTCGGGTACCGCCGCGTCGAGCGGCGTGATCTTCAAGCCTGACTCGGTGATGATGGCGTCCGGCAGCTCGTTGGCCGTCGCCATACGGTTGACGGTGGCAAGCTGTGTTTCCAGCAGCGTCAGCCGGTCGTTCAGGTACCGGTTGCAGTCGGTGGCCACGGCCAGCGGCAATTCGCTGGCCTGCTTGAGGCTGGCGAATTTCGCGGGCGGCACCAGGTAGTCCTCGAAGTCCTTGAACTGGCGCGAGCCTTGCACCCAGATGTCGCCGGAGCGCAGCGCGTTCTTCAGCTCCGACAGCGCGCACAGTTCGTAGTAGCGCCGGTCGATGCCGGTGTCGGTCATCACCAGCTTCTGCCAGCGCGGCTTGATGAACTCGGTCGGCGCGTCGGTGGGCACCTTGCGGGCGTTGTCGCTGTTCATGCTGCGCAGCACCTCGATGGCGTCGAGTACGTCCTTGGCGGCGGGCGCGGCCCGCAACTTGAGCACGTCGAGAAATTCCGGCGCGTAGCGGCGCAGCGTGGCGTAGCTCTCGCCGATGCGGTGCAGGAAATCGAAGTCCTCGGGTTGCGCGAGCCGCTGCGCTTCGGTGACGCTCTCGGCGAAAGCATCCCAGGACATGACGGCCTCGATGGCGGCGAACGGATCGCGGCCCGCTTGCTTGGCCTCGATCAGCGCCTGGCCGATGCGCCCGAACAGCCGCACCTTGGCATTGATCGCCTTGCCGGATGCCTGGAACTGCTGCTGATGCTTGTTCTTGGCGGCATTGAACAGCTTGCCCAGGATGCGGTCATGCAGGTCGATGATTTCGTCGGTGACGGTGGCCATGCCCTCGATGGCGAGCGCCACCAGGGTCGCGTAACGCCGCTGCGGCTCGAACTTCGCCAGGTCGGCGGGCGTCATCTGGCCGCCCTCGCGGGCGAT
>CAJXMR010000099.1 GCA_913056305.1 uncultured Ralstonia sp. | reverse complement strand
GTGATCGGTGGGAGAATACACAATCCGCCATTTTATTGCACCGCACATGCGCCGCCACGCCACTTCGTCCGAACCGCCACCTGCCGGGGCAGCCGCGCGCGGCGACTGGCGCACCATCAAGAGCCTGCTGCCGTACCTGCTGGCCTACAAGTGGCGCGTCGGGCTGGCGCTGTCGTTCCTGATCGCCGCCAAGGTCGCCAACCTGGGCGTGCCGATGGTCATGAAGCGGCTGATCGATGCCATGAACGTGTCGCCCAGCGATCCGCGCGCGCTGCTGGTGGTGCCGGTCGGCATCATCCTCGGCTATGGGCTGCTGCGGCTGTCGACGTCGTTGTTCTCGGAGCTGCGCGAGATCCTCTTCGCCAAGGTGACGGAAAGCTCGGTGCGCACGCTCGCGCTGCAGGTGTTCCGGCACCTGCATGCGCTGTCGCTGCGCTTTCACCTGGAGCGCCAGACCGGCGGCATGAGCCGCGACATCGAGCGCGGCACGCGCGGCATCCAGTCGCTCATTTCATACTCGCTGTACAGCATCCTGCCCACGCTGGTGGAGGTCAGCCTCGTCATTGCGTATTTCTTCGTGAAGTACGACGCGTGGTTCGCGCTCATCACCTTCTGCGCGCTCGTCAGCTACATCGTCTTTACCGTGACGGTGACGAACTGGCGCACGCACTTCCGCCGCAAGATGAACGAGCTCGACTCGCGCGCCAATCAGAAGGCCATCGATTCGCTGCTGAACTTCGAGACGGTCAAGTACTTCGGCAACGAAGACTACGAAGCGCGCCGCTACGACGAGAACCTGCAGAAGTACCGCGCCGCCGCCATCCGCTCACAGAACTCGCTGTCGGTCCTGAACTTCGGCCAGCAGTTGATTGTGGCCACCGCGCTCATCCTGATCCTGTACCGCGCCACGCAAGGGGTCGCGGCCGGGCACATGACGCTGGGCGACCTGGTGCTGGTCAACACGCTGATGCTGCAGATCTACATTCCGCTCAACTTCCTGGGCGTGATCTACCGCGAGCTGAAGCAGGCCGTGACCGACATGGACCGCATGTTCCACCTGCTGCAGACCAACCGCGAGGTGGCCGACAAACCGGACGCCCAACCGCTGGCCGTGCATGCCGGCGAGGTCCGCCTCGCCCACGTCGACTTCGGCTACGAGGCCAACCGCCAGATCCTGTTCGACGTCGACTTCACCATCCCGGCCGGCACGACCACGGCCGTGGTGGGCCAGAGCGGTTCGGGCAAGTCGACGCTCGCGCGCCTGCTGTTCCGCTTCTATGACGTCAAGTCCGGCGCCATCCAGATCGACGGCCAGGACGTGCGCGATGTCACGCAGGCCAGCGTGCGCGCGGCCATCGGCATCGTCCCGCAAGACACGGTGCTGTTCAACGACAGCATCTACTACAACATCGCCTATGGTCGGCCCGAGGCCACGCGCGACGAGGTGCTCGAAGCCGCCCGCGCCGCGCAGATCCACAGCTTTGTCGAATCGCTGCCCGACGGCTACGACACGCAGGTCGGCGAGCGCGGGCTGAAGCTCTCCGGCGGCGAGAAACAGCGCGTGGCGATCGCGCGCACGCTGCTCAAGCGCCCGCCGATCCTGGTGTTCGACGAGGCCACCTCGGCGCTCGATTCGCGCACCGAGCACGCCATCCAGGAAGAGCTGATGCGGCTGGCGCAGAACCACACCACGCTGGTGATCGCGCACCGGCTGTCGACCATCGTCGGCGCGCACCAGATCCTGGTGATGGAGCATGGCCGCATCATCGAGCGCGGCACGCACGAGTCGTTGCTGCGTGCGGAAGGCCGCTACGCGCAGATGTGGCGCATGCAGGCGCGCGAGCCCGAGCGCGTGGCAGCGGCCGAGGCTGAAGACGCATAAGCAGGGGCAGGGGAGAGGGAAGCGATGGAACTCAAATGGCTGGAAGACTTCATCAGCCTGGCGGAGACGCGCAGTTTTTCGCGCTCGGCCGAATTGCGGCACGTCACGCAGCCGGCGTTCTCGCGGCGCATCCAGTCGCTCGAAGCGTGGCTGGGCAATGAACTGATCGACCGGTCGAGCTACCCGACCAGCCTCACGCCCGCCGGCGAGGTCTTCTACGAGCAGGCCCTGGCGATGCTCGCGCAGGTGAGCGAGACGCGCGCACTGATGCGCGGCCAGCGCCCGGCCAGCGCGTCGACCATCGATTTTGCCGTGCCGCACACGCTGTCGCTCACGTTCTTTCCCGGCTGGCTCGCGCAGGTGGAGGAGAAGGTCGGCAAGCTGCAATGCCGGCTGCGCGCGCTCAATGTGCACGACGCGGTGATGACGCTGGTCGATGGCGGCTGCGATCTGGTCATGGTCTACCACCACGCGCGCCAGATGATCCAGCTCGACCCGACGCGCTATGACATGCTGGTGCTCGGCACCGAGCGCCTGTCGCCGTTCTCCAAGCCCGATGCGAACGGTCGTCCGATTTTTCGGCTGACGCCCACCGCGCGCAAGCCGATCCCCTATCTCAGCTATACGCCCAATGCGTTCCTGGGGCGCATGGTCGACGTGTTGCTGGAAAACTCGCCGGTCGCGCCGCTGCTCGACAAGTGCTACGAGACGGACATGGCCGAGGCGCTCAAGGTGATGGCGCTGGCAGGGCACGGCGTCGCCTTCCTGCCCGAGAGTGCGGTGCGCGACGATGTGGCGGCCGGGCGGCTGGTCCGCGCGGAAGGCAAGGGCGGCGGCACGCTATCGATCGAAATGGAGATCCGGCTGTATCGCGAGCATCCGCAAAACGGCGCGCACGACCGCCGGCACGCGCAATCCAAGCGCAAGCGCGAGCTGATCGACCAGCTTTGGAGCGCGTTGTCGGCGGGATAGCGCCTGTTCGCGGTTAGGCGAGGGTTATGCGCGGTAGGCATAACCCGATGTAAAAACGGCATTGGATTTCATCCGGGGGGCTCCCTAAGCTGGCGGGCATTTTGTAGGGACTCAAGAGCCTTACCGAGGCTCCAAAAGGAAGACAGCCATGTCCAATGTCGCAACGCCGTCGACACTTCACCATGCCATCCCATCCTATCTGCCGGCCGACAACCTCGGCCCGTGGGGGATCTATCTGCAGCAGGTCGATCGGGTCACCCCCTATCTCGGCTCGCTGGCCCGCTGGGTTGAAACGCTCAAGCGCCCCAAGCGCGCGCTGATCGTCGATGTGCCCATCCAGATGGATGACGGCAGCATCGCCCACTTCGAGGGCTACCGCGTGCAGCACAACACCTCGCGCGGCCCAGGCAAGGGCGGCGTGCGTTTCCACCAGGACGTGACGCTGTCGGAAGTGATGGCGCTGTCCGCGTGGATGTCGGTCAAGAACGCGGCCGTGAACGTGCCGTACGGCGGTGCCAAGGGCGGCATTCGCGTTGACCCGCGCAAGCTGTCCTCCGGTGAACTGGAACGCCTGACGCGCCGCTACACCAGCGAGATCGGCATCATCATCGGCCCGAACAAGGACATTCCGGCACCGGACGTGAACACCAACGCGCAGATCATGGCGTGGATGATGGACACGTACTCCATGAACGAAGGCTCCACCGCCACCGGCGTGGTGACCGGCAAGCCGATCGCGCTGGGCGGCAGCCTGGGCCGTCGCGAGGCGACCGGCCGCGGCGTGTTCGTGGTCGGCAGCGAAGCCGCGCGCAACCTGGGCGTCGACGTCAAGGGTGCTCGCGTGGTGGTGCAGGGCTTCGGCAACGTGGGTAGCGTGGCGGCCAAGCTGTTCCAAGACGCCGGCGCCAAGGTCATCGCCGTGCAGGACCACAAGGGCATCGTGTTCAACGGCGCCGGCCTGGATGTCGACGCGCTGATCAGCCATGTCGACCACAACGGCAGCGTGGCTGGCTTCAAGGCTGAGACCGTGTCACAGGATGATTTCTGGGCGCTGGACTGCGAGTTCCTGATCCCGGCCGCGCTGGAAGGCCAGATCACCGCCAAGAATGCGCCCCATATCAAGGCAAAGATTGTCGTGGAAGGTGCAAACGGCCCCACGACGCCCGAGGCGGACGACATCCTGAAGGACAAGGGCACCCTGGTCTGCCCGGACGTGATCGCCAACGCCGGTGGCGTGACGGTCAGCTATTTCGAGTGGGTGCAGGATTTCTCGAGCTTCTTCTGGACCGAAGACGAGATCAACCAGCGCTTGGTACGGATCATGCAAGACGCCTTCCGTGGTGTCTGGCAGGTGGCTCAGGACAACAAGGTTACTCTGCGGACGGCGGCGTTCATCATCGCCTGCACGCGGATTCTGCAGGCCCGCCAAGAGCGCGGTCTGTACCCCTGATCGGCAGGTAACGCATCACAGTCGGTCGGTCAACACCGGCGCGGTGCCTCATCCGGGCACCGTTCCGGTCTATCGCGTCGCCGCCGATCAGGCGGCCATGCGCGACGGTTGAAGAAAGAAAGCCGGTGGCCATGGACGAGCATAACGTCCCAGGCCATCGCACCATGCGAAGGGCAACGTGAGTTGCCCTTCCTTCCTCAAGTCGGGTTTGGTGTAAGCGACAGAGAGCGCACATCAGGCGGGCTTTTTTCCCCTGCTTTGAACAATTCTGATCGGTGCATCGCCGTATCGGTTGCGCGCGTGCGCACGGTATGGACGAGGATTCCGGAGAAGGATGCTGCGCGCATTTTCCGGATGCCCGGAAAGCGCAACGTAAGGTGTCCGGATTCTCGGAGATTGCCGCGTTGCAGGACCGTGAAAAAGCTGAGGAAACCCGTTGGATTCAACGATTTAGTGGCAGCACCAATACTGTCGCGAATTGTTTTTTGGTACAGTCCCGTCTTTCTCTTTCATGGTCAAAAGGAGACTTTCATGAACCTCGCAAAGCTTGCCGCCGTGCTCGCAGCCGTTGGTGTGTTGGGCAGTGCAGCGCATGCGCAAGAGCTCAACGGTACGCTCAAGAAGATCAAGGATACCGGCGTCATCACGCTGGGCGTACGCGACTCGTCGATTCCGTTCAGCTACAACATCGGCGGCGTGCGCACCGTTGGGTACTCGTACGACATCAACCAGAAGATCGTCGAGGCCGTGAAAGACCAGCTCAAGATGAAGGACCTGCAGGTCAAGGAGATCCCGGTCACTTCGCAGAACCGCATCACGCTGCTGCAGAACGGCACCATCGACGTCGAGTGCGGCTCCACCACCAACAACCTCGAGCGCCAGAAGCAGGTGTCGTTTACCGACACCATCTTCATCATCGGCACCCGCATCATGGTGAAGAAGGATTCGGGCATCAAGGATTGGGCCGACCTCAAGGGCAAGAACGTCGTGACCACCGCCGGCACGACCTCCGAGCGCCTGCTGCGCAAGATGAACGATGACCAGAAGATGGGCATGAACATCACCAGCGCGAAGGACCACGGTCAGTCGTTCCTGGTGCTGGAATCGGGCCGCGCGGTTGCCTTCATGATGGACGACGCGCTGCTGTACGGCGAGCGCGCCAAGGCCAAGACCCCGGCTGACTGGGTGGTCGTGGCCAAGCCGCAATCGCGTGAAGCCTACGGCTGCATGGTGCGCAAGGATGACGCGCCGTTCAAGTCGCTGGCCGACAAGACCATCGCCGGCATGATGAAGTCGGGCGAAGTCGCCACGCTGTACAAGAAGTGGTTCGAGCAGCCGGTTCCGCCCAAGGGCCTGAACCTGGACTTCCCGCTGTCGGACGACATGAAGGCGCTGATCAAGAACCCGAACGACAAGGCGCTTGACTGATCGGCTCCCTCAACGGGCCTGATACAAGCGTCATCGAAACGGAAGGCAAAGGCCGATTAACAGGTCCTCTCCCTTCCGTTTCTTTTTGAGGGAACCATCATGAATTACCACTGGAACTGGGGCGTCTTCTTTACCGAAGCCGCCCAGAATCAGACCTATCTGGACTGGCTGCTGGCGGGGTTGAAGACCACGGTCACGCTCGGTCTCACTTCCTGGATCATCGCGCTCATCCTCGGCTCCGTGCTGGGCGTGCTGCGCACCGTGCCGAACAAGTGGCTGTCGGGCATCGCGGCGGCCTACGTGGAGTTGTTCCGCAACATCCCGCTGATCGTGCAGCTGTTCATCTGGTACTTCGTCATGCCCGAGCTGGTGCCGGGCGGCGACTACATCAAGCAGATGAACCCCGCCACGGCGATGTTCCTCTCCGCGATGCTGTGCCTCGGTACCTTTACCGCAGCGCGCGTGTGTGAACAGGTGCGCTCGGGCATCAACTCGCTGCCGCGCGGTCAGCGCAACGCCGGTTTGGCGATGGGCTTCACGCAGGCGCAAACGTACCGCCATGTGCTGCTGCCGATGGCGTTCCGCATCGTCGTGCCGCCGCTCACGTCCGAGTTCCTGAACATTTTCAAGAACTCCGCCGTGGCGTCGACCATCGGCTTGCTCGAGCTTGCTGCGCAAGGCCGCCAGTTGGTGGATTACACCGCGCAGCCCTACGAATCGTTTATCGCCGTGACGCTGATGTACATGCTGATCAACCTGACCGTGATGGGCCTCATGCGCTGGGTGGAAGCACGTAGCCGGCTGCCCGGCTTCATCGGCGGCAAGTAACGGGGGCGAGGACTCTTTATGGCTTATCAATTCGATTTCTCGTCCGTCAACGCCGACAACATGCGCGTGCTCGGTGAGGGCATGCTGCTCTCGCTCGAGATCACGGGCACGGCGATTGTCGTGGGCATTGTTTGGGGCACGCTGCTGGCGATGATGCGCCTGTCGGGCGTCAAGCCGCTGCAGTGGTTCGGGCAGGGCTACGTGAACCTCTTCCGCTCCATCCCGCTGGTGATGGTGCTGCTGTGGTTCTTCCTGATCGTGCCGCAGGTGCTGCAGAAGATCTTCAACCTGTCGCCGGCTACCGACATGCGCATGACCTCCGCGCTGGTCGCCTTTGCGCTGTTCGAGGCGGCGTACTACTCGGAGATCATCCGCGCCGGTATCCAGAGTGTGTCGCGCGGGCAGATGTTCGCGTCGTACGCGCTGGGCATGACGTATGGCCAGTCCATGCGCCTGGTGATCCTGCCGCAGGCCTTCCGCAACATGATCCCGCTGCTGCTCACGCAGGCCATCATCCTGTTCCAGGATACGTCGCTGGTGTATGTGAGCGCGCTGTCGGACTTCTTTACGCAGGCGTACAACATCGGTGAGCGCGACGGCCGTATCGTCGAGCTGCTGCTGTTTGCCGGCCTGTGCTATTTCGTGATCTGCTTCGGCGCCTCCGTGCTGGTGAAGCGACTTCAGAAGAAGGTGACCCAATGATCGAGATCAAGAACGTTTCCAAGTGGTACGGCAGCTTCCAGGTGCTGACCGACTGCACCACCAGCGTGAAGAAGAGCGAGGTGGTGGTGGTGTGCGGCCCGTCGGGTTCGGGCAAGTCCACGCTCATCAAGACCGTCAATGCGCTGGAGCCGTTCCAGAAGGGCGAGATCCTGGTCGACGGCACCTCGGTCGGCGCCAAGGGCACCAACCTTCCGAAGCTGCGCTCGCGCGTGGGCATGGTGTTCCAGAACTTCGAGCTGTTCCCGCACCTGTCGATCACCGACAACCTGACGATCGCGCAGCAGAAGGTGCTGGGCCGTTCCAAGGAAGAGGCGATGGCCAAGGGCCTGAAGTACCTGGAGCGCGTGGGCCTGAAGGCACACGCTGCCAAGTACCCCGGCCAGCTGTCGGGTGGCCAGCAGCAGCGCGTGGCGATCGCCCGTGCGCTGTCGATGGACCCGATCTGCATGCTGTTCGACGAGCCGACCTCCGCGCTGGACCCGGAAATGGTCAACGAAGTGCTCGACGTGATGGTGGAGCTGGCCAAGGAAGGCATGACCATGATGTGCGTGACCCACGAAATGGGGTTCGCCCGCAAGGTCGCCAACCGCGTGATCTTCATGGACCAGGGTGCGATCGTCGAGGACTGCGAGAAGGAAGAGTTCTTCGGCAACATCGAGCACCGCTCGGACCGCGCCAAGCAGTTCCTCTCGAAGATCCTGTCGCACTGAGCAGGGCTTCACGCAACAAAAAAAAGCCGCTCTTTCGGGAGCGGCTTTTTTCATGGGCGACGCGGTGTCAGGTACAGGCTGTATTTGCCGCGTTGGCTGCTTGCACTTCTTCCGGAATCGGCACCTTGGTCGCCATGGTCGCCTGGCCGGATTCGAACATCAGCAGCTCGCCCGGCACGAAGGGCGTCCAGATCTCGTTGTCGGTGAGCGGCGCGGTGGCGATCACGGCGACGCGGTCCGCCGGCGTGGTGTACTTGGCGAAGTCGATCGTCATGTCGGCGTCGATCAGGTGCGCTGTGGAGAACGGCCACTGCCGCACGATGTAGTACAGCCGTGTCGAGCAATGCGCAAACAGCGCCTGGCCGTTGCACAGCAGGAAGTTGAACACGCCGTAGCGGGTGACTTCGCGGGTGATGTCCGACAGCGCGTAGAACAGCTCGTTGAGCGGCGGCTGCGAGCCCGGAAAGCGCTTGCGCAGTGCCTGCATGATGAAGCAGAAGGCGAGTTCGCTATCCGTATCGCCCACCGGCTGGTAGACGCCCGAGAGGAATGGCGAGAAGTTCTTCAGGTCGCCGTTGTGGGCGAAGATCCAATGCCGGCCCCACAGCTCGCGCATGAACGGGTGGCAGTTCTCCAGCCGCACCGTGCCCTGGGTCGCCTTGCGGATATGCGAGATGACGTTCTTGGACTTGATCGGGTAGCGCTTGACCAGCTCCGCCACCGGCGAGGTGCCGGCCGACTGGTTGTCGATGAACAGCCGGCAGGCCTTGTCTTCGAAGAACGCGACGCCGAAGCCGTCGGCATGGTGGTCGGTCACGCCACCGCGCGCGGCAAACCCCGTGAACGAGAACGTCACATCGGTCGGTTCGGCGCAGTTCATGCCCAGTAGCTGGCACATGGTGGGGAAAAATGCGGATGCAATAAAATAGTCATTATCCTGCGGGCTACCTGGGGTGCCAAGCGCCTTGGGGCTGCAACCGCGTCTGCGGGCGCCGGCCGTTGCGCTCACGCCGCACCCCGCCAGATTCGCCACCAAACGTAGCATCCCGATCGTCTGACCGTCGCCCAACTGGAACGCATCCCATGAATTCATACCGCATCGCAGTGATCCCGGGAGACGGGATCGGCAAGGAAGTCGTCCCCGAAGGCCTGCGGGTGCTGGATGCGGCGGCGCGCAAATTCGGCTTCACGCTGCAGACCGATCACTTCGACTTCGCCAGCTGCGACTACTATGCGCGCCACGGCAAGATGCTCCCCGACGACTGGTTCGACACCTTGCGCGGCTACGACGCCATCTTCTTCGGCGCGGTTGGCTGGCCGGAGACGGTGCCCGACCATATCTCGCTGTGGGGTTCGCTGCTGCAGTTCCGGCGCGGTTTCGACCAGTACGTCAACCTGCGCCCGGTGCGCCTGATGCCCGGCATCCGCAGCCCGTTGGTCGACCGCCACGGCCAGCCGCGCGCGCCCGGCGCGATCGACTTCTACGTGGTGCGCGAGAACACCGAAGGCGAGTACTCCAGCATCGGCGGCCGCATGTACGGCGGCACCGAGCGCGAAATCGTGATCCAGGAAACGGTCATGAGCCGCACCGGCGTCGACCGTATCCTCAAGTTCGCCTTCGACCTCGCCCAGCGCCGCCCGGCGCGCCACCTGACCTCGGCCACCAAGTCCAACGGCATCTCGATCACCATGCCGTACTGGGACGAGCGTGTGGAGGCGATGGCCAAGTCGTACCCCGAGGTCAATGTCGACAAGTACCACATCGACATCCTGACCGCGCACTTCGTGCAGAAGCCGGAAATGTTCGACGTGGTGGTCGCCAGCAACCTGTTCGGCGACATCCTGTCGGACCTGGGGCCGGCGTGTACCGGCACCATCGCGATTGCGCCGTCGGCCAACATCAACCCGGACCGCACGTACCCGAGCCTGTTCGAGCCGGTGCACGGTTCGGCGCCGGACATCGCCGGCCAGGGCATCGCCAACCCGATCGGCCAGATCTGGTGCGCGGCGATGATGCTCGAACACCTGGGCCAGCCCGAGGCCGGCGCCGCCGTGCTGGGCGCCATCGAGCGCGTGCTGTCGGCGGGGCCGGGCCACGCGCCGCTCACGCGCGATATTGGCGGCACCGCCGGCACGACCGACCTGGGCCGCGCGATTGCCGAGGCGCTGGCATGAAGCGCAATCGCACCGTCGCAGCGGGCGTGCCCGCCACCGGCCTGACGTGCACCTGCGTCAACCGTGGCCGCGTCCTCCTCGTTCTCTGATTCCTGTTTCCGCTGACCGTTTTTCTACACGCATCATGATCGACACCCTCACTATCGTCCGCCCCGATGACTGGCACCTGCACCTGCGCGACGGCGATGCGCTCGCCGACGTGGTGGGCGACACCGCGCGCCAGTTCGGCCGGGCGATCATCATGCCCAACCTCAAGCCGCCCGTGACCACCACCGCGCAGGCGCGCGCCTATCGCGACCGGATCATGGCCGCGCTGCCCGCCAGTTCGAGTGGCCCGCAGTTCGAGCCGCTGATGACGCTGTACCTGACCGACAACACGTCGCCGGATGAAATCCGCACGGCGCGCGCCAGCGGCTTCGTGCACGGCGTGAAGCTGTATCCGGCCGGCGCCACCACCAACAGCGATGCCGGCGTGACCGACCTGCGCCGCTGTGCCAAGACGCTCGAAACCATGCAGGAGGTTGGCATGCCGCTGCTGGTGCACGGCGAGGTGACCGACCCGACCGTCGACATCTTCGACCGCGAAGCCGTCTTCATCGACACCGTGATGCAGCCGCTGCGCCGCGACTTCCCGGCGCTGAAGGTGGTGTTCGAGCACATCACCACCAAGCAGGCCGCCGAATACGTGCGCGATGCCGAAGGCCCGGTCGGCGCGACCATCACCGCGCACCATCTGCTGTACAACCGCAACGCGCTGTTTGTCGGCGGCATCCGCCCGCATTACTACTGCCTGCCGGTGCTCAAGCGCGAGACACACCGCCTGGCGCTGGTGGCGGCGGCCACCTCCGGGCACCCGCGCTTCTTCCTCGGCACCGACAGCGCGCCGCACGCCAAGGGCCTGAAGGAACACGCCTGCGGCTGCGCCGGCTGCTACACCGCGCTGCACGCGATGGAGCTGTACGCCGAGGCCTTCGAAGACGCCAACGCGCTCGACAAGCTCGAAGGTTTCGCCAGCCTGCACGGCCCGGACTTCTACGGCCTGCCGCGCAATGCCGGCACGCTCACGCTCACGCGCTCGCAATGGCAGCTCCCGGCTGAAGTGCCGTTCGGCGAGCAGACGCTGGTGCCGCTGCGCGGCGGCGAGATGCTGCGCTGGAAGTCGGTCTGAGCGGTCAGCATTCGTGATCGAGGGGTTGGGCGCGATCGACTGGGGGCATCCCGCGTTCGCGCCGTTCGCACAGGTTGGTGTGCCGATCGCCCAGGCGGTCGGGCAGGGCGCCGATCTGCGCGACGCACTGAATGTCCATACGGGTGCGCAAGTGATCCGCACGTCAGGCGGTCACATGCTGCGCTTCATTCCACAAGACGCGCTGCCGCCCGCCACCGCCTATGAGGCGCACATCGCCACGACGGGCGAGGTGCCCACGCGGGACAATCTCCACGACTTCTTCAATGCGCTGATGTGGCTGCATTGGCCGCGCGCCAAGGCGGTGCTCAACGCGCGTCAGGCGCGGGCCATCGCGCAAGACGGCATCGGCGCCGCCCGCGGCAAGGTGCGCGACACCGCCACGCTGTTCGACGAGAATGCGCTGATCTTCCTGCGCACCGATGACGGGCCCGAGCGTTGCCTGACCGGCTTCGATTGGCACGGGTTGTTCGTGCGATCGCGTGCGGGGTGGGGCGTGTCGTGCGCGGTTCTGCCGTTCGGTCACGCCTTGCTGGAAAAACTGGTTGCGCCGTACAAGTCCGTCACCGCGCACGCATGGCCGGTGTGTGTCGCGGCACTGCCGGCGGATCGGGCTTCGCTCGATGCGGCCCTGGCCGACACGTTGCTGGACACCGAGCTGACCCCGCGCGATTTCCGCCCGCTACCCGTCATGGGCATCCCCGGCTGGTGCGATGCCAACGAGGACGTCGCCTTCTATTCAGATACGACGGTATTCCGCCCAGGACGCCGGGCAACGGCCCAGCCCTGATTAGTGCTAGACTCGCGCCTCGCGAAGCGGACCAGACAACCGCTGCTTTCGCCGCCTCGTGCGAGCGGAAGGGGAGGAAAGTCCGGACTCCATAGAGCAGGGTGATGGCTAACGACCATCCACGGTGACGTGCGGAATAGGGCCACAGAGACGAGTCTTCGCCCCAGGCTTCGGCCAGGGCGAAGGGTGAAACGCGGTAACCTCCACCCGGAGCAATCCCAAGTAAGCAGGCGATGAAGCGGCTCGCTGAGTCTGCGGGTAGGGAGCTTGAGCCGGCCGGTAACGGCCGGTCTAGAGGAATGGTTGTCACGCCGTATGGCTTCGGCCACGCGGCGCACAGAATCCGGCTTATCGGTCCGCTTCGCTTTTCTCTTCTGCCAGATCGATCAATTCCAGCGAGTGCGTCATCTCGGCCGTCTTGGCCAGCATGATCGACGCCGAGCAGTACTTCTCGTGCGACAGCTGGATCGCGCGTTCCACGGTGTCCCGCTTGAGGTTGCGCCCCGTCACCGTAAAGGTGAAGTGGATGCGCGTGAACACCTTCGGGTCGGTCTCGGCGCGGTCGGCGTGCAGCTTGACGCTGCAGCCCTGCACGTCCTGGCGGCCACGCTTGAGGATCAGCACCACGTCATAGGCGGTGCAGCCGCCGGTGCCCAGCAGCACCATCTCCATCGGGCGCGGCGCCAGGTTGCGGCCGCCGCCGTCCGGCGCCCCATCCATCGTGACGAGGTGGCCGCTGCCGGTTTCCGCCAAAAAGGCCATGCCGTCCGGGCCGGCCCAGCTCACTGTGCAATCCATGTCCAATCCTTGTGCGGGCGTCGGCTGGGGTGCCGACGAAAAACCACATTGTAGCCACCACGCCTCGTCAGCGTTGGCAGGTTAGGGTGATCTCCTCTTGACAGTGACAGTTGTGTGAAAAGGTGCAACCCGTCACGCATGCACCTAAATCGGGACGAAATTGGAGGAAAGCTTCTAGTGGGCAACAAATGCGCCGGCTGCCATATCCAGTAAGTGTTTGATCTATAAGGAAGTTGACTATATGCATGCGCATTATGGTGCATTTTGCATTACGAAATGCAATTTCGTAGTGCAAATTCTCTTGCGCGTGCCCCAGAGCTGGGTATAATGGCACCCATTGGATCGGCTGATGCGGTGCAACCCACCAAGTCAACGATCAGCAGGTGTCTCCTCCACCCTCCTCCTTTGGTGGATTCAAACCCAAGCTCAACGGCTTGGGTTTTTTTTCGTCCCTCATGTCAGGGTTCTGCCTTTTTCCTTGTGTCAAGGGCTCTTGGCGGGGTACAATCGAAATCTTTTCCGGATTGCCCGCGGAAAAAAGAAACCAGAGAGCCCGCACCAACAAGCGGGAAGGCGGGCCGGCGATGACCCTGCATGGGGTTGCGCAGGCGTCCGCAAGACGATCCGTTCGTGAGCCGTTTGAGCGCGATACGGGTCCACACGGGCACTGACTCAATATTTGGAAAAATCATGAAGACCTTTTCCGCAAAGCCGCATGAGGTGAAGCGCGATTGGTACGTGATTGACGCGACGGACAAGGTCCTCGGGCGTGTCGCCAGCGAAGTGGCACACCGACTGCGCGGCAAGCACAAGCCCGAATTCACTCCGCACGTCGACACCGGCGATTTCATCATCGTCATCAACGCAGCCAAGCTGCGCGTGACGGGCGCCAAGGTTACCGACAAGAAATACTATCGCCACTCGGGCTACCCGGGCGGTATCTACGAAACGACGTTCGGCAAGATGCAGCAGCGTTTCCCGGGCCGCGCCCTGGAAAAGGCTGTGAAGGGCATGCTGCCGAAGGGTCCGCTGGGCTACGCGATGATCAAGAAGCTGAAGGTGTACGCCGAAGGCTCGCATCCGCACGAAGCTCAGCAGCCGAAAGCGCTGGAAATCTAAGGGGCCAAATCCATGATCGGAAACTGGAACTATGGTACCGGCCGCCGCAAGAGCGCTGTGGCACGTGTCTTCATCAAGTCGGGCAAGGGCGACATCATCGTCAACGGCAAGGCCATCAACGAGTACTTCGCTCGTGAGACCTCGCTGATGATCGTGCGTCAGCCGCTCGAGCTGACCAACCACACCGGTACGTTCGACATCAAGGTGAACGTGGTCGGTGGCGGTGAAACCGGCCAAGCCGGTGCCGTGCGTCACGGCATCACCCGCGCCCTGATCGACTACGATGCAACGCTCAAGCCGACCCTGTCGAAGGCAGGCCTGGTGACGCGCGATGCACGTGAAGTCGAGCGTAAGAAGGTCGGTCTGCGCAAGGCCCGCCGCGCCAAGCAGTTCTCGAAGCGTTAATCCGCTTCAAGCTGCTTCAGCAAAGAACCACACCCCCGGGTGTGGTTTTTTGTTTTTGGAGCACAACAATCAAACGGTGGGATGAGATATCGCGTGCGCTTACCCTTTGCAACAGCTCCGACATGCTGGCGCGACTACAATTCACATTTCGTTAGCGTTTGGTCCGTATGATGCAATCCGCCGTTCGTCTTAATCCGGTGCTGTCCCCCGCAGCGGGACAAAGGGTCTCCGCATGAAAGGGCGACGCCTGCTGCGTCGCGTTTCCGTGCTCGCGCCGAATGTCACTGTGCGGTCGCGCTTGCCGTGGCCGGTGACGATCCTGCTGATCGCCGTGGTGATCGGCCTCGCCGCTGCGGCGGCGTTGTGGGCCTTTGAGGAAGGCCGCCGGCTGACCGGCCCGCACGATGCGGACTTGCGCGCCATGAACCGCGAGCTGACCACCAAGCTGGCTGCCGCGCAGGCCGAGCGCGACAAGCTGGCCGCCGCCGCGGGCACCGTCGATTCGCGCCTGGGCATGGCCGAAGGCGCCCAGCAGCAAATGGCCGAGCAGATCAAGGCGCTGGAAGCCGAGAACGGCCAACTGAAGGAAGACCTTGCCTTCTTCGACAGCCTGCTGCCCGCACCAGCGAATGCCGCTGGCATCTACGTACGCAGTTTCCGGATCGCCCGGGATGAGGCGCAGCCCACGCGCTGGCGCTTCCGCGTCCTGCTGATGCAGGGCGGTGGCAAGGCTTTTGCCCCGGTCTCCGAATTCGAAGGCCAGCTCGCGCTCACGCTCAATGTGGTGCAGGCGGGCAAACCTGCTACGATCGATTTCCCCGGCGCGGGGGCCGGCGCAGCGACGGCCCCCGCGACGCGCGTCAAGCTGACGCACTATCAGCGTGTCGAGGGGTGGGTGGATGTACCGCCCGGCACCACGGTCAAGTCGGTCGTGGTGAAGGTGCTGAAGGACGGCAAGATCAAGGCGAGCCAGAGTTTTTCCATGTAACGGGCGTTGTCCCACCTGATCCGTAGAAAGAGGAGTCGACGATGCTGTTTGGCAAAAAGAAAGGGCTGGCGATCGAAACGCTATTGGGCGCCCGCACCAAGCTGGAGGGGGATCTGCGCTTCTCGGGGGGCTTGCGGATCGATGGCGAGATCAAGGGCAACGTGATCGGCGACCCGGAAAAACCCAGCATGCTGGTGGTGACAGACACCGCGCGCATCGAGGGCGAGGTGCACGTTGGCCACCTGATCCTCAATGGCACCGTGGTGGGGCCCGTGCATGTGTCCGAGCTGCTGGAGCTGCAGCCCAAGGCGCGCATCGAGGGCAATGTGCAGTACGCCGCGCTGGAAATGCATCAGGGTGCTGTTGTGATGGGCACCTTGATTCACTCAGCGCCCGGCGATGTGAAGCTGCTGCCCAACCTGAAGCTGGCATCGAACCAGGGTTGATCCGACGGTGCCCCGGCCGTTGCTGGCGCACCGCACAAATATCCTCTTGAAACCCGGGGCTTCGGCACGATTTGCAGCTTGCGCTTAAAATACAGGCAAGTTTTGAGACGTTCCCACAGGAGATTTTCATGAACGCAGTCGCGCAGGCAGCCACGCCCGA
>CAJXMR010000098.1 GCA_913056305.1 uncultured Ralstonia sp. | reverse complement strand
CCCTTGGTGATGCGCCAGGCCAGGCCCTCGGCGATGGCGGTCTTGCCGACGCCGGCCTCGCCCACCAGCAGCGGGTTGTTCTTGCGGCGGCGGCACAGCACCTGCACCACGCGCTCGACTTCCTGCTCGCGGCCGATCAGCGGATCGATCTTGCCTGCCTTGGCAAGACCATTCAGGTTCTGGGTGAATTGCTCCAGCGGGCTTTCCTTGCCGTCGCCGGCTTCGCCTTCCGGGTTGCCGTCGCCGTGCTTGGCGGGCTCGGCCTGGTCCTTGCGGATGCCGTGGCTGATGAAGTTGACAACATCCAGCCGGGTCACGCCCTGTTGCTGGAGGTAGTAGACCGCGTGGGAATCCTTCTCGCCGAAGATGGCGACCAGCACGTTGGCGCCCGTCACCTCCTTCTTGCCGTTGGAGGTGGACTGCACGTGCATGATGGCGCGCTGAATCACGCGCTGGAAGCCCAGCGTCGGCTGCGTGTCGACCTCATCCGTGCCCGGCACCACCGGGGTGTTGTCGGCGATGAAGTTCTTCAGGTGCGTGCGGAGGTCTTCGATGTTGGCCGCGCAGGCGCGCAGCACCTCCGCCGCCGTCGGGTTGTCCAGCAGCGCAAGCAGCAGGTGCTCCACCGTAATGAATTCGTGGCGGGCCTGGCGGGCTTCAACAAACGCCATGTGCAGGCTCACTTCCAGTTCTTGCGCGATCATGCTTCCTCCATCACGCACTGCAGCGGGTGGCCCGCCTGCCGTGCATGGGTTGATACCAATTCCACCTTCGTCGCGGCGATATCCCGGGTGTAGATACCGCACACGCCCCGCCCTTCCCGATGCACAGTCAGCATGATCTGCGTGGCTGTCTCCCGGTCTTTGCTGAAATATTGCTGAAGGATCATTACGACGAATTCCATCGGGGTGTAGTCGTCGTTGAGCAGCAGCACCTTGTACATCGCGGGCGGTTTGAGCGCTTGCTCTTTCCGCTCCAGTACGGTGCCCGCGTCGTGTTGTGGAGTGGTCGCTTGCCGGATTGCCATGGTCTTATTCTAACCACTCCTTTCGAGTTCGCAATTTGGGGAATTAACGCCGACTTCAAGTCCTGCAAACGGTTTGGCTTTGCACGTGTCCGTCGGCCCGCGCCTGTGAACCGATGCAATTGCACGCTCTAGGTCGGACTGCTGGCCGGCAGGCTGGTCGGCATGGCCGGGGCGCGGTTTTTCTGAGATGGGGTTGCCCGGGCAAAATTCGAGTGAAAGCTCTTCAAAACTGACCGTTTTTTGCCACAAACCCAGCTTCGGTAGCCTTGACAGGCTGTTGCATTCCTCGAACAATCGAATTCAGCATGTGCGCCTTACTGCCCCGCAAACGACGTGGCAGCGGGCCGCATGAATGGTGAGCCGGGGAGGCCTCACACCAGTCGACTACAGATCGACAACCGCTTCAGGCTGTGGCATCCGCCACAAGAAGACCGATCGCTGACGGCGCGGTTCCAGGACCGCGCTTTTCGTCGTGCATTGCGCGCGATGGTAGGGCGATAGCTGCGGTATCGCTCTGCTTTTGCCCGACCGGCATCGCATCCCCGCTCAGATTTGTGTTTCCAGAGAGAGGGGTTTTTATGGCAATCGGTACGGTCAAGTGGTTCAACGACGCAAAGGGTTTCGGCTTCATCTCGCCGGACGAGGGCGGTGAAGAGCTGTTCGCGCATTTCTCGGCCATCCAGATGGCTGGCTTCAAGACGCTCAAGGAAGGCCAGCGCGTCTCGTTCGAAGTGACGCAAGGCCCGAAGGGCAAGCAGGCCACCAACATCCAGGCAGCCTGAGTCGCGTCATGCGGCACCCTGCCCTTTGCGAGGGGGCCTGAATTGCAAAAACCCGGCGACATGCCGGGTTTTTTGTTGCCTGGGCGGACGACAATGGAGCGACGCTGCCATTCGCGCAACACGACGTTTCGCGCGATCAAGCCCTACCGCCCCCCCCCAAGGAGTCCCACATGAACTGCCGCCTGACCCTGACCGCCGCCTCCATCCTGCTTGCCACGCTGCTGCCGGCCGCCGCCCACGCCCAACTCGGTGACCTGATCAAAAGCGCCACGCAGGGCAGCAGCCAAGGCGCCACCAGCGGCCTCGGCGGGCTCGGCAATCTGGGTGGGATCGCCGGTGGAGCCGGTATGCCGTCGCTGTCATCGCTCACGTCCGGCAGTACTGGCAACGTGGCCGGGGTGCTGGAGTTCTGCGTCAAGAACAACTACCTGGGCGGCGCCAGCGGTGCGACATCGATCAAGGACAAACTGCTGGGCCAGCTCGGGGGCCAACCCGCTTCCGACGTCGGTTACGCCGACGGCACGAAGGGCATTCTGAGCGGGTCCGACGGCAGCCAGTTCGATCTGAGTGGCGACGGCCTCAAGAAGCAGATCACCAAACAAGTCTGCGACAAGATCCTGTCGCAGGGGAAATCGCTGCTGTAGCGCGCACCCAGGCAGACAAGGTCTACACTGGCCTGATCCCCCTGCCCTGAACTGCGAGGAGCGCCATGCTGGAAACCGCCGCGCTGGCTGCGGGCCTGTCCTGGACCAGCGGATTCCGTCTCTACCTGGCGGTGTTTGCCGCCGGCGTGCTGGGCCGGTCCGGCTGGCTGCACCTGCCGCCCGGGCTGCACATGCTGGAGTCTTGGTGGGTGATCGGGCTGGCCGGGGTGCTGGCCGTCGCCGAATTCCTGGCCGACAAGATCCCGGGCTTCGATTCCATCTGGGACGGCATCCAGACCTTCATCCGCATTCCCGCCGGGGCGATCCTGGCGGCGGCCGCGTTCGGGCAACTCGATCCGCAGTGGATGGTGGCGGCCGGATTGATCGGCGGCACGCTGGCGGGCACGGCGCATGCCACCAAGGCAGGCACGCGTGCGCTGATCAACGTGTCGCCGGAGCCGTTCTCGAACTGGGTGGCCTCGTTCAGCGAAGACATCGCCGCCAGCGGCGGGCTGCTGATGGCGTTCTTCCTGCCGATCGCGTTCCTGGTGGTGCTGGCGGTCTTGCTGGTGGTGGCCGTGTGGTTGTTGCCCAGGCTGTGGCGTGGCGTGCGGCGCCTGCGCAATGCGGTGACCGGTCGCTCAGCCGCAGCGCGTGAGCCGCCCCCGCCGGGATCAACCCACCTGCCGCATTAGCGCCCTAACCGAAGATGCGCAGCAACCCGAACAGCGTCAGGGCCAGCGCGCACGACCCGCCCGAGAACACCACCCGCCACACCCGGTGGTGCGGAATGAACCCCACGCCGCGCACCAGCCCCGCGCTCATCGCCCAGAACAGCAGCATGGCGAGGCCGTGATCAGCATGACCGGCCGCATTGGTCACGACGTACGGATAGACCGTGCCGACCGCCATGACGACGAGCCCGGCGGCCAAGCTGGCCGGATGGATGCGCGGTGCGTTGGATGCGCTCACGCGTGGTCCTCGTCTTTGAGGGCGCCGGCGGCGCGTGCATCGCTCACCTCGCCCCACATCGCGTTGAGCACGGCCAGCAGCACGGCAAAGCCGACGCCCAGGACCCAGCTGAAGTACCACATGGTGATGCCCTCCTTGGCTTGGTACGTCAGTACGCGGAATGCTCGTTGGCGTGGATGTGTTCGACCGTCACCTTGCCGCGCATCACCCGGTAGGCCCAGCCCGTGTAGAGCACGATGATGGGCGTGAAGATGAGCGCGACCCAGAACATCAGGCCGAGCGTGAAGTGGCTGGAGACGCTGTCCCACACGGTCAGGCTGGCCGCCGGCGTGCTGGACGACGGCAGCACGAATGGGAACATCGACGCGCCCGCTGTGGTGATGATGCCGGCCAGCGCCAGCGCCGAAGCCACGAATGCCACCAACGTGCGCCCTGCCCGCGCGAGCACCACCGCCAGCAACGCCCCCGCCACGCCCACCAGCGGCAGCAGCCACAGCAGCGGCTGCACCTGGTAGTTGCGCCACCACGCATCGGCGGCGCGCACGACGGTCTTCGCCATCGGGTTGGAGAGCCCGGCTGGGTTGATGGCCGAACTGATCGCATACCCTTCGATGCCGCCCCAGCGCAGCCATGCGCCCGCCGCCACGAAGGCGACCACGGCCACGATGGCGGCACCGGTGGCCGCCTTGGTGGCGCGCTGCTGGATCACGCCCTCGGTCCGGTGCGCGAGGTAGATGCCGCCGTGCATGGTGATCATCGCGCTCGACACCACGCCGGTCAGCAGCGCGAACGGGTTCAGCAGTTGCCAGAACGTGCCCGTGTACGTGACCACCATGAAGTTGTCGAAGTGGAACGGCACGCCCTGCAGCAGGTTGCCGAACGCCACCCCGAAGATCAGCGGCGGCACCGCACCGCCCACGAACAGGCCGATGTCCCACGCGCGGCGCCACGTCGCGTTGTGGAGCTTGCTGCGGTAGTCAAACCCGACCGGCCGGAAGAACAGCGCCCACAGCACGGCCAGCATCGCCCAGTAGAAGCCGCTGAAGGCGGTGGCATAGACCAGCGGCCACGCCGCGAAGATCGCCCCGCCGCCGGTGATGAACCAGACCTGGTTGCCGTCCCAGTGCGGGCCGACGGTGTTGATGATGACGCGGCGCTCGTCGTCGGTCTTGCCGACGAAGGGCAGCAGCGTGCCGACGCCCATGTCGTGCCCGTCCATGATGGCGAAGCCGATCAGCAGCACACCGATCAGCACCCACCAGATCACCTTGAGGGTTGGGTAGTCGAGCATGTCGTCCTCCTCAGGCGTGGACCGGTTCGAACTGGTAGCGACCGGTGCCGAGACTGCCGGGGCCCTGGCGCGCGAACTTGATCATCAAATACATCTCGACGATCAGCAGCAGCGTGTAGAAGCCCACGAAGCCCGCCAGCGATCCGTAGAGGCTGGCCTCGCTCAGCGTCGACACGCTCAGGTGCGTGGGCAGCACGCCGTAGATCGTCCACGGCTGGCGGCCGTATTCCGCCACGACCCAGCCGAGTTCCGCCGCAAGCCACGGCGCGGGCAGCATCCACAGCGCCCAGCGCAGCAGCCACGCCGGCGCCTTGCGCTGCGGCCGCAGCGTGGTCCAGAACGACAACCCGAACAGCGCCAGCATCAGGAAGCCCAGGCCAACCATCAGCCGGAAGCCCCAGAACATCGGCCACACGCGCGGCACGGTGTCATCGACGGCGCGGTCGATGATCTCGGGCGTGGCTTGCCGCACGTCGGCGATGTACTTCTTGAGCAGCAGGCCGAAGCCCATGTCTTGCTGATGGGCCTGCAGCATCTGACGCGCCGCCGCGTCATCGGGATGCTGGCGCAGCGTCTCCAGCGCCGCCACCGCCTCGATGCCGCTCACGATACGGCCGCGGTTGCGCGTCTTGATGTCGCGGATGCCCGGGATCTGCTTGGTGACGGAGCGCGTGCCGATCAGGCCCATCACCCACGGGATCTCGATCGCCCAGTCGTTCTTCTGTGCGCGCTGGTTGATCGACGCGATCATGTTGAAGCTGGCCGGCGCGGGCTCGGTCTCCCACATGGCCTCGATGGCGGCCATCTTGGTTTCCTGCGCTTCGCCGACGGTGTAGCCGGATTCATCGCCGAGCACGATCACCGAGCACACGCTGGCCAGGCCAAACGCCGCCGCCACGCGGAAGCTGCGCCGCGCAAACTCCACGTCGCGCCCGCGCAGCAGATACCAGCTCGAGATCGACAGCATGAACATCGCGCCCGTCACGTAGCCCGCCGACACCGTGTGCACGAACTTGGCCTGCGCCACGGGGTTGAAGACCACGGCCCAGAAGTCCTGCATCTCCATGCGCATGGTCTGCCAGTTGAACTCGGCGCCCACCGGGTTCTGCATCCAGCCATTGGCGATCAGGATCCACAGCGCGGAGAGGTTGGTGCCCACCGCCATGAGCGTCGTCACCAGCAGGTGCTGCGTCTTGGAGAGCCGATCCCACCCGAAGAAGAACAGGCCGATGAAGGTCGATTCCAGGAAGAACGCCATCAACCCCTCGATGGCCAGCGGCGCCCCGAAGATGTCGCCCACATAGTGCGAGTAGTACGCCCAGTTGGTGCCGAACTGGAATTCGAGCGTGATGCCGGTGGTCACGCCCAGCGCGAAGTTGATGCCGAACAGCTTGCCCCAGAAGCGCGTCATGTCCTTCCAGATGACCTTGTTGGTCATCACGTAGACGCTCTCCATGATCACCAGCAGCCAGACCATGCCCAGCGTGAGCGGCACGAACAGGAAGTGGTACAACGCCGTCGCCGCGAATTGCAGCCTGGATAGATCGACCAAGTGCTCGGATATCACGGATGCCCTCCCTGCTGCGCTGGTGGTGTCACGCCAAACCGATCAGCGGCCCGCTCGGCATCGACCGGCACCCGGTGGTCCCGCACGAACACCCACCACAGCGCAGCCAGCACCGCCACCTTGAGGGTGACGATGACGAGCAGATGGCGGACGAGTCGGCGATCGTTGGGGCTCACGGGGTCGGACGGGTGCGGGGGCGCGCCAGTGCCATCGGCGGGGCTTCCTGCCGATGGTACAGAAAGTCACATGTGAGCCAGTCTAGTCAGCGTTGGGGTGGGTGACAAAGGTTTCCTGAGGGGATTTGTGAGGCATTGGGGGCTTAGTCACGACACAGCCTCCAACCCTGACATCGAACCGTGAGGTATCGCGGCGCGACAACGCTTGACCTTCCCAAGGGGGAAGGTCAAGACTCACGCGCATCGCACTAAGACTGCTACCATCGCGCCACCACCGAGACCCCACGTGCGCCGCTCTCCGCGCCGGCTTTGGCTAGCTGGCTTCCTTGTCCTGACGTTCCTGACCGTGCAACTGGCAGCGGCGGCCTACGCCTGCGCCGGCGGCCGGTTCGCCGTCACGCCGGCGATGGACATGGGCGCGATGGAGGGCATGGCGGACATGGCCGATATGGCCGAGTCGTGCCCCGAGATGGCGAAGCGCGCGCCGCAGGACGCGGGCCAGCACGACGGCCTGTGCCTGGAACATTGCCAGGCCGGCACCAAGACAGCGGACCATGTCTCGCCGCAAATCCCGGCCTTCCTGCCCGTCCTACTCGGGCAGATCGAGCCGACGCCGATTGCCACGCTGGTGCCGCTCTCCCTGGCGCAAGGCGAGGCGATCGCGCGGGCGCCGCCCCCGCCGCACGCCATCCTCCACTGCTGTTTCCGAACTTAGCCTCCGAAGCAACGCACGCCTCATGCCCTGCCGCCTGCGCGGCGGGGTGATCGTTGCCATCCGGAGGTTCTATGTCTTTGCGTTGTTCCCCACGCGGTGGGCGCTGGCTTGCGCTCGCCGCCGTCCTGATCGTCGGCAGTCGATTGGCGTACGGCCAGCCTGCCGACACGCTCTCGCTGCAAGAAGCCGTCGGCCTTGCGTCGGCCCGCTCTGCCGATGCGGAAACATCCCGCGCGCCCATCCAGGCGGCCAACGAGATGGCCGTCGCGGCGGGCCAGTTGCCCGACCCGGTGCTCAAGCTCGGTCTCGACAATGTCCCGCTCAACAAATCCGACCAGTTCTCCCTCACGCGGGATTCCATGACCCAGCGGTCCATCAGCGTGATGCAGGAGTTCACGCGCGCCAACAAGCGCCGCGCCAAGGCGGACCGCTACGCCGCTGAAGCCGATGCGGCCGAGGCGCGGCGCAACGTTGGCTTGGCCGACGTGCAGCGCAACGCCGTCGCCGCGTGGCTCGACCGCTGGTATGCGGAGCAGACCGACGTCCTGCTCGGCCATCACGGGCATCCGCTCGACTTGGCGCGCCAGGCGGCGATGGCCGCGTATCGGAGCGGACGCGGCACGCGCGCCGACGTGCTGGCCGCCGATCTGGAAGTCCAGAAACTGCACGACCGCCAGGACGAGAACCGCACCGCGATCGAGATGGCGACGGTGAACCTGGAGCGCTGGATCGGCCCAGCCGCACGCCGTCCGCTGGGCGATCGTCCACCGCTGGAGGTGCCCGCGTCCACGCAGCGTCTTGCGACCGATGCATTCGACGCCGTGCCCGAAGTGGCCGCTGCCCAACGCGACGTGGCGCTGGCCGAAACGGAAATCCGCGCGGCAGCGCAAGCCAAGAAGCCGGACGTGACGGTCGAGTTGACGTACAGCCAGCGCGGCTCCGCGTATTCGAACATGGGTTCGCTGAACATCAGCTTCCCGGTGCCGTGGGACCAGGGCCACCGGCAAGACCGCGAGGTGGCGGCCAAGCTGGCCCAGGCACAGGAAGCGCGTGCCAAATCGGAAGTCCTGCGGCGCAACACGCAGGCCCTGGTCGCGACCCGGCTGGCCGAGCTGCGGCGCAATCTGGACCGCCTCAAGCGCTATGACGAGACGACGCTGCCGCTGGCGAACGCACAGGCAGATGCGGCCCTGACGGCGTATCGCGCCAACGCGGGCTCGCTCTCCGCCGTGGCCGAGGCCAACCACCGCGCCATCGACTCCGTGCAGGAACGTCTGGCGCTGGAAGCGAAAACCGCCAAGCTCTGGGCCGACCTCGCCTTCCTGGTGCCGCTGCCTACCGCGCAAACCGAACCCGCTACCGGGAGCATGCAATGAACAAGACCCTCATCGCCACGGTGGCAGGCGCACTGTTGATCGGCGCGGCGGCCTATGGCGGCTATCGTATCGGCCTGTCGCGCGGCACGCAGCCCGCTCAAGCCGCGACTTCCATGTCGAGCGCGGCCGGCCCGCAAGCCGGTGACGGCGCCCCGCAAACCGGCAAGAAGGTGCTGTACTGGCATGACCCGATGGTGCCCGGCCAGCGCTTTGACAAGCCCGGCAAATCGCCCTTCATGGATATGCAGCTCGTGCCTGTCTACGCGGACGGCAAGGGGGACGATGGGGCCGGCAGCGGCGTTGCCATCGACGGCCGCGTCGCGCAGAACCTTGGCATCCGCACTGCTGAAGTCCAGCCGGGCCACCTGGGCACCGTGCTGGAGGCGCCGGGCAACGTGGCCATAGACGAGCGCAGCGTGCAGGTCATCCAGGCGCGTACGAGTGCGTTCGTGCAGCAGGTGTCGGTGCGTGCGACGCTCGATCCGGTGCAGCGCGGGCAGACGCTGGTGTCGCTGTACTCGCCGGAGTGGGTGGCGGCGCAGGAGGAGTATCTGGCGGTATCTGCCCAAACTTCGCGGCAGGCTGCGCATGGTCAATCCGATCTGGCTGGTGCGGCCAAGGCGCGCATGCTGCAGGCCGGCATGACGCCGGGGCAGATTGGCGCCGTCACTGCTTCGGGCAAGCTGCAGCCGGGCCTGGCCATCACCAGCCCGATCGATGGCTTCGTCACGGAAGTCGCCGTGCGCAACGGCATGACGGTCACGCCCGGCATGACGCTGTTCCGGCTGGCCGATCTCAGCCGGGTCTGGGTCATCGCGGAAGTGCCGGAAGCGCAGATGCGGTCGGTCGCGCCCGGTGCGCCGGTCAAGGTGTCGGCCGCTGGGCTGACGGAACCGGCCGCGGGCAAGGTTGACGCCATCCTGCCCGACGTGAATGCGGCCACGCGCACGATCAAGGTCCGCATCGTGCTGCCCAACCCGGGCAAGCGCCTCGTGCCGGGCATGTTCGCCACCGTGCGGTTCGACGGCGGGCAGGAGAAGGCGGCATTGCTGATCCCGTCCGAGGCGGTCATCCGCACCGGCCAGCGCAGCGTCGTGATGGTGGATGACGGCAAGGCGGGCTTCGTGCCCACCGAGATCCAGACCGGCCACGAAGCCGACGGCCGCATCGAGGTGCTGCAGGGCTTGCAGGCCGGGCAGAAGGTCGTCACCTCCGGCCAGTTCCTGATCGATTCCGAGGCCAGCCTGCGCGGCACCACCGAGCGGCTGACGGCGCCATCTGCAGCTTCGGCGCCCGCTGCCGCCACCACCGAGCACGAAGGCACCGGCCGGATCGAAGCCGTGACCAGCGAAGGGCTCACGCTCTCACACGGGCCGATCGCGTCGCTGCAATGGGGTGCCATGACGATGGACTTTGCCGCGCCGCCCTCCGGTCTGCCGAAAGGCCTGAAGCCCGGTGACCGCGTGCGCTTCCGCTTCCATCTGGACAAGGATGGCCTCGCAGTCCTGTCGTCGGTGGAACCGGCCGCTGACGGCGCAGGAGGCAAGCCATGATCGCGCGCCTGATCTTCGCTTCTATCCGCAACCGCTTCCTGGTGCTGCTGGCCACCGCCCTGCTGACGGCGTGGGGGTTGTGGGCGGTGCGCAGCACGCCGCTCGACGCGTTGCCGGACCTGTCCGACGTGCAGGTCATCATCCGCACGCCCTTCCCCGGCCAGGCGCCGCAGATCGTCGAGAACCAGGTCACCTACCCGCTCACCACCACGATGCTGTCGGTGCCGGGCGCCAAGACGGTGCGCGGCTATTCGTTCTTCGGGGATTCCTTCGTCTACGTGCTGTTCGAGGACGGGACCGACCTGTACTGGGCGCGCTCGCGCGTGCTGGAGTACCTGAACCAGGTGCAGTCGCGCTTGCCGGCGGCGGCCAAGCCAGCGCTGGGGCCGGATGCAACGGGCGTGGGCTGGGTCTATGAATACGCGTTGGTCGACAAGACCGGCCACCACGACCTGGCCCAACTGCGCGCGCTGCAGGACTGGTTCCTGCGCTTCGAGCTGAAGGCGCTGCCCAACGTGGCGGAAGTCGCGTCGGTAGGCGGCATGGTCAAGCAGTTCCAGGTGGTGCTGCAGCCGGACAAGCTGCGCGCGTTCAACCTGTCGCAGGCCAAGGTGCTGGCTGCCCTCAAGGGCGCCAACCAGGAAACCGGTGGCTCCGTGCTGGAGCTGGGCGAGGCCGAGTACGTGGTGCGCGCCAGCGGCTACCTGAAGACGCTCGACGATTTCCGGCAGATTCCGCTGGCGACGAGCGACGCCGGCATCGCCGTGCGGCTGGGCGACGTCGCCACCGTCCAGCTCGGGCCCGAATTGCGGCGCGGCATTGCCGAGCTGGACGGCCAGGGCGAGGTGGCCGGCGGCGTGATCGTGATGCGCTCCGGCAAGAACGCGCTGGAGACCATCGACGCCGTCAAGACCAAGCTCGCCACGCTGCAGAAGAGCCTGCCGGCGGGCGTGGAGATCGAACAGGTCTACAACCGCTCCGCGCTCATCCACCGCGCGGTGGACAACCTCACGCACAAGCTGATCGAGGAGTTCATCGTGGTTGCGCTGGTGTGCGTGGTGTTCCTGTTCCACCTGCGGTCTGCGCTGGTGGCGATCGTCTCGCTGCCGCTGGGCGTGCTGGCGGCGTTCCTGGTGATGCGCTACCAGGGCGTGAACGCCAACATCATGTCGCTGGGCGGCATCGCCATTGCGGTGGGCGCGATGGTGGATGCAGCCGTGGTGATGATCGAGAACGCGCACAAGCATCTGGAGCGCTGGCACGAGGTGCATCCGGGGCGTGACCTGACCGGGCACGAGCGCTGGGGCGTCATCGGCGAAGCGGCTGCGGAGGTGGGGCCGGCGCTGTTCTTCTCGCTGCTGATCATTACCCTGTCGTTCATCCCGGTGTTCACGCTGGAGGCGCAGGAGGGACGGCTGTTCTCGCCATTGGCGTTTACCAAGACGTATTCGATGGCGGCGGCGGCCGGGCTGTCGGTCACGCTGGTGCCGGTGCTGATGGGCTACCTGATTCGCGGGCGCATTCCGAGCGAGCAATCGAACCCGCTCAGCCGCTGGCTGATCCGCCTGTATCAGCCGGTGCTGGCCCGCGTGCTGGCGTACCCAAAGGCAACGGTGGCGATTGCCCTCGTGCTGCTGGCGGCCACCGCCTGGCCGATCCTGCGCACCGGCGGCGAGTTCATGCCGCCGCTGGATGAGGGCGATCTGCTCTACATGCCGTCGGCGCTGCCGGGGTTGTCGGCTGGGAAGGCGGCACAGTTACTGCAACAGACCGACCGTCTGATCAAGACCGTGCCCGAGGTTGCCACCGTGTTCGGCAAGGCCGGCCGCGCCGACACCGCCACCGACCCCGCGCCCCTGGAGATGTTCGAGACCACCATCCAGTTCAAGCCGCGCGACCAGTGGCGGCCCGGCATGACGCCCGACAAGCTGGTCGACGAGCTGGACCGCGTGGTCAAGGTGCCGGGCCTGTCCAACATCTGGGTGCCGCCCATCCGCAACCGCATCGACATGCTGGCCACCGGCATCAAGAGCCCGGTCGGCATCAAGGTGGCCGGCGCGGACCTGCAGCAGATCGACCGGCTCACCACGCAGATCGAGGCGGCAGTCAAGGCGGTGCCCGGCGTCACCTCCGCGCTGGCGGAGCGGCTTTCCGGCGGGCGCTATATCGACGTCGACATCAACCGCACGACTGCTGGCCGCTACGGCCTGAACATCGAGGACGTGCAAGGCATCGTGGCCTCGGCCATCGGCGGCGACAACGTCGGTGAAGTGGTGGACGGGCTGGCGCGCTTCCCGATCAACCTGCGCTATCCGCGCGACTATAGGGATTCCGTCGAGCAACTGCGCCGCCTGCCCATCGTGACCGACCGGGGCGCGCAGATCGTGCTGTCCGATGTGGCCGACATCCGCGTCGTGCCCGGGCCGCCGATGCTGCGCAGCGAGAACGCGCGGCTCTCCGGCTGGGTGTACGTGGACATTCGCGGGCGCGACCTGCGCTCGGCGGTGCACGACATGCAGACGGCGGTGGCCGAGGCGGTCCCGATGCCGGCTGGCTACGCGCTCAGTTGGTCCGGCCAGTTCGAGTACCTGGAGCGCGCCAGCGCCAAGCTCCAGGTGGTGGTGCCGTTCACGCTGCTGATCATCTTCGTGCTGCTGTACCTCGTGTTCGGCCGCATCGACGAGGCGCTGCTGATCATGGGCACGCTGCCGCTGGCGCTGATCGGCGGGTTCTGGCTGCTGTACTTGCTGGGCTACAACCTGTCGGTGGCGGGCGTGGTCGGCTTCATTGCGCTGGCGGGCGTGGCGGCGGAGTTCGGCGTGATCATGCTGCTCTATCTCAAGCAGGCTTGGGATCAGCGGCAGGAACGCGGCCAGACCGGCACCGACGCCCTGCTCGACGCCATCCAGGAAGGCGCCGTGCTGCGCGTGCGCCCGAAGGCCATGACGGTGGCCGTGATCCTGGCCGGCCTGATCCCGATCATGTGGTCGCACGGCACCGGCTCTGAAGTCATGCAGCGCATCGCCGCGCCGATGGTCGGCGGCATGGTGACGGCGCCCCTGCTCTCGCTGTTTGTCGTTCCCGCCGTGTACCTGCTATTGCGCAGGCGCGGCGTATCACCCTCTTCCCAACCCCACGTTCAACACGAGGTCTCACGATGAAGTACGCATCCGCTCTGGCTTTCACCCTGGCGCTGGCCGCCTCGCCCCTGGCATTGGCTGCCACCCCAATGGAAGGCATGGACATGAAGCCGGCCGCTCAGGCCAATCAGTCCCATCAAGCACCCAAACCTGTCGCGGCGGAAGTCCGCAAGGTCTACCCCGACACCGGCAAGGTCACGCTCAAGCACGGCGCCATCGACAACCTCGGCATGGGCGCAATGACGATGACCTTTGCCGTCAAGGACAAGACATCGCTGAAGAACTTCAAGGAAGGCGATGCCGTGATGGCGACGTTCGATGCGGTGGATGGCCAGCCGACGGTGGTCGACCTGCGTCGGCAGTAAGCGAGCGAGCAAGAAAAAACCCCGGCCAGCCGAAGCCGCCGGGGGTTTTTTGCCTCACGACCGAGGCAGTGCGCCCCGGCCCGCCAGCGGCGGGTGACGTTCGCAGGCCGGCGAGCTTCAGTGCTGCGGCCTTTTCATGGCCTCGGACTCTTTCGCGGCGTTCCGTTCTTCGCTGGCTTCAATCGACTCCATTGCCTCGTCAATAGAGGAGGCGGCGCGCTCGATTTCGGCTCTCTCTTGATCGACGAATGCGTCCGACTCTTCTTGCTCGCCGGGAGGAGGCTCCAGCATATCTTTCAGCATCGCATCCAACTCGGGCGTGTCCCATGGCTCGCCGCGGTGCGTCTTGAGCTTGATGTAGTGACGAATCTCAGCATCTTGTTCTGGGGTCAATGGTAGCCCGCGAAAAGTGCTCTTTGGGTCGGCCTCGGGCATGACGTTTCTCCCGTACTGAGTGCGTTTTCAGTGTAGGCCGGGCTCTGCGGGAGAGTCTGGCGACTCATGAAATCCTCCCTCACTAAAATCCCCAGAGGTCACTTATCCACCAGGGCACGCCGGGCGGACATTGGCGCCGGACATCGGCCGATTGTGATTTATAGTTATGCCCTTGCTCTGACGAAGCAGCGGTCACTACACTCGACGCCATCGCTTTCAGTGCCATAGAGAAAGCGATCGAGGCCTGGAAACCTCGTAAGCAACGGGCAAGCGCCGCGCACAGGCGCTTGTCCTCAATCACTATGGCTTGGCTTCGTCTCCCTCTTGGGGCGGGCCAGGCATGAGCGGTTTCGGCCGCGCCGATTGTTGCTTATCGGTTTTCCAGCTTGCCTGTGCTCGCCCACCCTCTCCCTCAGGGTTGGGCGCGCTTCCATTCATCATGTGAAAGGAAAGCCCGATGACCCGCTCGATCTCCAAATCCACCGATTCCCCGGCTGGCGACGCGCTTAGCGAATATCAGAAAGGTGTTCTGTCCGCGCGTGCATGCCTGCGTGCGATGTTCAGCCGGAACGCCACCGAAAACGCGCGCGCCGCGCGCGCGGCGGATGCGCCGGAACGTCCAGACCCACAACGTTGAGTTTATGAGCGGGCCAGGCGCATGGGGCCTACTGGTGCCGATGTTGCAGCGTCGGCGCCGGGGGCTTGTCTGGCTCGTCCGCCTTTTGCCTATGGGCCTGTCAGTCTCTGAGGGTCGAGCTTCAGTGTTAAACACTCGAACACCACCCTTTGAGGGTCACGCGTCAGCCTCAAAGACTGGCGAGCCAGCCTCTGAGGCTCGCGCTTCAGTGTCAAACACTAGAGCATCACCCTTTGAGGGTCATGCATCAGCCTCAGACACTCACACTTCACGGTTTGGCCTTCGCACGCCATGGTCGGAGGCTCGCGTGCCACCGTTTGAGAGTGGCAGGTCTCCGCTGCCCGGTTCGTTCCTGATACAAAAAACCCTGGCTAGCCGAAGCTGCCGGGGTTTTTGCGTCACGGCTGAAGCCACGATCCGTGCATGTCGACATCGAAGTCAGGAACGAAACGAATGCCCAGCAATGTCAGAAGACGATGTTGTTTGCGGTTTCTTTGTTGCGGCGTCCGCTTGCTCTCTCAATCAGGTAAGCGAATTTGGCAAATGGCTGGGCATCCACCCGACAACAACCTGCTCGGACTCTTCGTCCCAGAAAAAGTAGATGCGCAAGAAGTAGCGCTCATCACGTCCACCACCTTTTTCCAAGTGCCATTCAAGCGTGCGCTTTTCTCCATTGCTGCCCCAAGGAACCTCATAGGCCGACGAGTATTTGGTGAATGTCGTTTCCCCGCCGGAGCGCGATATCGGTTTGATGCTCAGCGCTTCACGCCTCCGTTCGAATAGGTCCTCCTCAACAGCAAACTCAGGCACGGTTTGCGACGTCGACGGCAAGAGGGCTCCTAGCCGGCGGTGATTCTGAATCCAGTTGAGAACAATTTTCCTAGCAGCAGCGTAGCGTGCAACCGCATCTCCATTTCCTGCCAGTTCGCATACCAACTGGCCCACCTGCATCGTTCTTGGTCTAGCGTTCGCAACACTAACCACCGGCTCCCCAGAAACTACGCTAGCAACGTCGGCCATCTCCCCCTCCCGGACAAACTGAATGTTGTACTTAGCGGCTGCCTCCGTTTTTCCTTACCCCCCACAAGAAGTGACGTGGCGGACAAGGTGTAGCGGACTGTGTTACAGCATATTAAAAAGCGGGCGTGTGGTGTTCGAACTCCCTCTCAAGGGGGGTGAACTTGCCTGTGACGACATAAGACAAAAAAACCCCGGCCAGCCGAAGCTGCCGGGGTTTTTCCTTGCCTCACGGCCGAAGCCGCGCGCAACGTGCTTACATGTTGTCGATCATCACCTGACCGAAGCCCGAGCACGACACTTGCGTCGCGCCTTCCAGCAGGCGGGCGAAGTCATACGTGACCTTCTTCGACAGGATCGACTTCTCGATCGACGAGATGATCAGGTCAGCGGCTTCCGTCCAGCCCATGTGACGCAGCA
>CAJXMR010000097.1 GCA_913056305.1 uncultured Ralstonia sp. | reverse complement strand
CGCAGGGCAACCTGAACTTGATTCTGATGCCGGCGGCCTTCACCTACGTGACGGGTGCCGCGCACTGGGAGCTGCTGTTGCGCGCCCGCGCGGTCGAGAACCAGTGTTACGTGCTCGCCGCCGCACAGGGCGGGCGCCATGAGAACGGCCGCCGCACCTGGGGCCATTCCATGCTGGTCGACCCCTGGGGCGAGATCATCAGCGCCGTGCCCGAAGGCGAAGGCATCGCCATCGGCGACATGGACCCGGCGCGCCTGGCGCAGGTGCGCCGTGACCTGCCGGCGCTGAAACACCGTGTGATGTAGCCCAACCGAATTCCCGAATTCACGAATTCCTCAGCGAGAACCCACCATGAACGCAGGCGACATCGCCATCCAGAACCTGTCCATCGCGCGCCGCGTGCTGCTCGATCCGTACAGCCTCGACGAAGCGCACCTGCAGCGCGCGCTGGCCGACATCTTCACGCACCGCGTCGACTATGCCGACCTGTATTTCCAGTACACCCGCAACGAGGCGTGGAGCCTGGAAGAAGGCATCGTCAAGTCGGGCAGCTTCAGCATCGACCAGGGCGTGGGCGTGCGCGCCGTGTCGGGCGACCGCACCGCGTTCGCGTATTCCGACGACATCAGCCTGCCTGCGCTGCTGCAGGCTGCCGGCGCCACGCGCACGATCGGCAAGGCTGGCGCCGGGCGCGTCAAGGTAGCGAGCAGCCTGCAGAACAGCCAGGGCGGCCGTGCGCTGTACGCGCCGAACGACCCGCTCGATTCGATGACCGCATCGGAGAAAGTCGCCCTGCTCGAACGCATCGAAAAGCTCGCCCGCGCCAAGGACCCGCGCGTGGTGCAGGTGATGGCCGGCCTGGCCGGTGAATACGACGTGATGCTGGTCGCGCGCAGCGACGGCGTGATCGCCGCGGACGTGCGCCCGCTGGTGCGCGTCTCCGTCACCGTCATCGCCGAGCACAATGGGCGCCGCGAGATGGGCAGCTCCGGCGGTGGCGGCCGCTATGCCTACGGCTACTTCACCGACGACCTGCTGCGCCAGTACGTGGACGAGGCGGTCTCCTCCGCGCTGGTCAACCTGGAAGCCAAGCCGGCGCCGGCCGGCACCATGACCGTCGTGCTCGGCTCGGGCTGGCCCGGCGTGCTGCTGCACGAGGCCATCGGCCACGGGCTGGAGGGCGACTTCAACCGCAAGGGCTCGTCGGCGTTCTCGGGCCGCATGGGCGAGCGCGTGGCGGCCAAGGGTGTCACCGTGGTGGACGACGGCACGCTGGCCAACCGCCGCGGCTCGCTCAACCTCGACGACGAGGGCAACCCCACGCAGTGCAACACGCTCATCGAAGACGGCATCCTGACCGGCTACATGCAGGACACGCTCAACGCACGCCTGATGAAGATGCCCGTGACCGGCAACGCCCGCCGCGAGAGCTACGCCGCCCTGCCGATGCCGCGCATGACCAACACCTACATGCTCGGCGGCGACAAGGACCCGCAGGAGATCATCGCCAGCGTCAAGAAGGGCCTGTATGCGGTCAACTTCGGCGGCGGCCAGGTCGACATCACCAACGGCAAGTTCGTGTTCTCGGCCAGCGAGGCCTACCTGATCGAAGACGGCAAGATCACCGCACCGGTCAAGGGCGCAACGCTGGTCGGCAACGGCCCGGAATCGCTCAAGCACGTGACCATGATCGGCAACGACATGCGCCTGGATTCGGGCATCGGCGTGTGCGGCAAGGAAGGCCAGAGCGTGCCGGTGGGCGTGGGCCAGCCGACCCTGCGCATCGAGAACATGACGGTGGGCGGCACGGCCTGATTTGCCGCAAGGCCGCTACGGTGGGCCGCACTCTCGGAGTATTCTGACTTGCGGCCCCCAAAAAAAGGGGTTATAAAGACGGTTCGATTGGTGCGGCGCAGTAGCGCTTCCCGACTTTTTTCTTGCATCGCCTAGCTTTTCCCTCCATGTCCTTCGCCAAGTTTTTTTACTTTTATTTTTGGCATCTCGCACCGCTGGCGGAAGGAGAGGGGCGCTTGCAGCAAAAATAAAGCACCCGACAGATACCGAAAACCGCCAGCGACCCTGGCGGTTTTTTTTCGCCCAGTCTCCGCCCTACCCCGGCACCGACGCGAAACATGATCCGAACACAGTAGACGTTTCCAATACACGAACCAAGACACCCCCCTGGAGCTTTCCATGCCGAAGAACACCGATGATTTGCGCATTCGCGAACTGAAAGAACTGACGCCGCCGTCACACCTGATTCGCGAATTCCCGTGCAGCGACGCCGTGTCCGAGCTGATCTACCAAAGCCGGAACGCCATGCACCGCATCCTGCACGGCATGGACGACCGCCTGATCGTCATCATCGGCCCCTGCTCCATCCACGACACCAAGGCCGCGCTGGACTACGCCCGCCGCCTGGTCGCGCAGCGCGAGCGCTTCAAGAACGAGCTGGAAATCGTCATGCGCGTGTACTTCGAGAAGCCGCGCACCACGGTCGGCTGGAAGGGCCTGATCAACGATCCGTACATGGACGGCAGCTTCAAGATCAACGACGGCCTGCGCACCGCGCGCGAGGTGCTGATGAACATCAACGAGCTGGGTCTGCCGGCCGGCACCGAATACCTCGACATGATCAGCCCGCAGTACATCGCCGATCTGGTGAGCTGGGGCGCGATCGGTGCGCGTACGACGGAATCGCAGGTGCACCGCGAGCTGGCTTCCGGACTGTCGTGCCCGGTCGGCTTCAAGAACGGCACCGACGGCAACGTGAAGATCGCCGTGGACGCCATCAAGGCCGCGTCGCAGCCGCACCACTTCCTGTCGGTCACCAAGGGCGGCCACTCGGCCATCGTATCGACGGCGGGCAACGAGGATTGCCACATCATCCTGCGCGGCGGCAAGACGCCCAACTACGACGCGGCCAGCGTGCAGGAAGCCTGCGACGCCATCGCCAAGTCGGGCCTGGCCGCGCGCCTGATGATCGACGCCTCGCACGCCAACAGCAGCAAGAAGCATGAGAACCAGATCCCGGTGTGCGAGGACATCGGCCGCCAGATGGCCGGCGGCGACAATCGCATCGTCGGCGTGATGGTCGAGTCGCACATCAACGGCGGCCGCCAGGACCACGTGCAGGGCACGCCGGTGGAAGACCTCGCCTACGGCCAGAGCGTGACCGACGCCTGCATCGGCTGGGACGATTCGGTCAAGGTGCTCGAGACGCTGGCTGAGGCCGTGCGCAAGCGCCGTATGGTGCCCGGCAGCGGTAACTGATCTGCGCCTGCGCTCTATGAAGGACGCCTGCGGGCGTCCTTTTTTCATTGGCCGACGGGCCGGTCAATGTAAAACAAATGTGACCAAAACGTATCAAAGTCACACAAGTGCAGCCCCTTTGGCATATCGTGGAGGGATTCCCGAAATCCCTACCCCCTCCGGAGGCAACCATGGCTGACAACTTGGTGGACACCACCGTCAATACCGCAAGCAAATACCAGGCGATCCTGACGCAGTACGCCACCGACGTCGGCATGAAGATCCTGGCCGCCATCGCCTTCTGGGTGATCGGCCGCTGGCTGATCCACGTGGCCGTGCGCATGGTGCAGGGGTCGCTGGAGCGGCAGAAGGTCGACCCGACCGTGCTGCGCTATGTCGGCTCGGTGATCACCGTCACGTTGAACGTGCTGCTGGTGATCGGCATCCTCGGTTATTTCGGCGTGCAGACGACGACGTTCGCGGCGCTGATTGCCGCCGCCGGCGTGGCGATCGGCATGGCATGGTCGGGCCTCCTGGCGAACTTTGCGGCGGGCGCCTTCCTGATCGTGCTGCGGCCGTTCAAGGTGGGCGACTTCGTGACGGCCGGTGGCGTGACCGGCACGGTCAAGGAGATCGGCCTGTTTGCCACCGCGCTCAACACGCCGGACAACGTCGTGACGCTGATCGGCAACAACAAGATCTTCTCCGACACGATCCAGAACTACACCGCCAACCCGTTCCGCCGCGTCGAGCTGAAGGCGCAACTGGCCGGCAGCGCCGACCACCGCGCCGCCATCGCCCTGCTCAAGGAGAAGGTCGCGACCATCCCGAACGTGCTGGCCGAGCCGGCGGTCGACGTGGAGATCCTGGAGTTCAACTTGGTGGGGCCGGTGCTGGCGGTGCGCCCGTACGCTCACAACGACAACTACTGGCAGGTCTACTTCGACACCAACCGAACAATCAGGGAAGCGCTGGCCGAGGCCGGCTTCCCGGCACCGACGCCGTCACAAGCACTGACGGTAACGATGCCCGCGCAACTGCAGGGGCTGGCGTCCGTGGGGCAAGGCCAGCAGACGCACGTGAACTGAACGCGCGCGCTGCACAGCAAAACGGCCCGGTGGAAACATCGGGCCGTTTTGTTTGGGTGGGTCGACTTCGCTTACGCGGGCTTGTGGACGTCGCGCTCCCACAGGACATCGGTGCCGCCGTCTGCGCGGTTCAGCACGCGGGCCAGCACGAACAGCAAGTCGGACAAGCGATTGACGTACTGGCGCGGCGCCTCGCCAATCGTCTCCGCGCGGCCCAGCGCGACGATGGTGCGCTCGGCCCGGCGCGCGACCGTGCGGCACACGTGCGCCTGCGCCGCCGCGCGGCTACCGCCGGGCAGGATGAATTCGGCCAGGCGCGGCAGGTCAGCGTTGTAATCGGCCAGCCATTGGTCCAGGCGCAGCACGTGCGCCGTCGTAACCATCGTGTAGCCGGGGATGCACAACTCGCCGCCGAGGTCGAACAGGTCGTGCTGGATGGCGGTCAGCGCCACACGCACCCCGTCCGGCAAGGTCTCTGTGAGCAGCACACCGATGTGCGAGTTCAGCTCGTCGACGTCGCCGATGGCGGCGATGCGCAGGCTATCCTTTGCTGTGCGGCTGCCATCGCCGAGGCCGGTGGTGCCGTCGTCGCCGGTGCGCGTGGCGATCTTGGATAAGCGGTTGCCCACGATGTGTCTCCGTTATGCGTGCACTGCATTATCGCAAGACCGGGCGGCGCTGGCGACGTGCGGCGTTAGAATCGCAGAATCAGGCCCGCCGCCAGAGCGGTCCAAGCGCTTCCGGGGTGACGCGGAACGTGCACCACACCAACACACGCGCGAGACAGTCATGAACCATCCCGTTCCCCCGCACCCGTTGCTCCGCAAGCCGATCCCGCCGGCGATGCTCGACGCGCTGCGCACCCGCTTCGGCGAGCGCCTGTCCACCAGCGATGCCGTACGCGCCCACCACGGCCGCGATGAATCCGCCTACGACCCGATGCTGCCCGACGCCGTGGTCTTCGCGCAGACCACCGAGGACGTCGCCGCCGTTGCCAAGCTGTGCTACGAACACGAGATCCCGCTGATCCCGTACGGCGCTGGCTCGTCGCTCGAAGGCCACCTGCTGGCCGTGGCCGGCGGCGTGAGCCTCGACCTCTCGCAGATGAACCGCGTGCTGTCGGTCCATCCGGAAGACCTGACGGTGACGGTCGAGCCCGGCGTCACGCGCAAGCAGCTCAACACCGAGATCCGCGAGACCGGCCTGTTCTTCCCGATCGACCCGGGCGCGGATGCCTCCATCGGCGGCATGTGCGCGACGCGCGCGTCCGGTACCAACGCCGTGCGCTACGGCACGATGCGCGAGAACGTACTGAACCTGACCGTGGTGACCGCCGACGGCCGCGTCATCAAGACCGCCAACCGTGCGCGCAAATCGTCGGCGGGCTATGACCTGACGCGCCTCTTTATCGGCAGCGAGGGGACGCTGGGCATCATCACCGAGATCACGCTGAAGCTGTATCCGCAGCCGGAGGCCGTGTCCGCCGCGGTGTGCGCGTTCCCGAGCATGGGCGACGCGGTGTCCGCCGTGATCGACACGATCCAGATGGGCGTGCCGATCGCGCGCGTGGAGTTTGTCGATGCGCTGGCCATCCGCGCGATCAATCAGTACGACAAGCTGACGCTGCCCGAGATGCCGACGCTGTTCTTCGAATTCCACGGCTCCGAGCACGGTGTGCAGGAGCAGGCCGAGACCGTCCAGCAAATTGCCGCCGATCACCAGGGCCAGGGCTTCGAATGGGCCACACGGCCCGAGGACCGCAGCCGCCTCTGGAACGCCCGCCACAATGCGTTCTTCGCCTTCCTGCAGCTCAAGCCCGGCTGCCGCGCCGTCACCACCGACGTGTGCGTGCCGATCTCGCGCCTGGCCGAGTGCGTGGTGGAGACCGAGCAAGACCTGATTGCCAGCGCGCTGCACCTGCCCGCGCCCATCGTCGGCCACGTGGGCGACGGCAACTTCCACGTCGCCCTGCTGATCGACCCGAACAAGCCGGAAGAGCTGGCCGAAGCCGAGCGCATCAACCAGCGTATCGTTGCGCGTGCGATTGCCATGGACGGCACCTGCACGGGCGAGCACGGCGTCGGGTTGCACAAGATGGACTTCCTCGTGGCAGAACATGGCAACGATGCGATCGACCTGATGCGCAGCGTCAAGCAGGCGCTGGACCCGAAGCACATCCTGAACCCCGGCAAGATCTTCCACCTGTAACCCAACCGCACGCTCGCATGGCCTCCGTCTTCAAGCGCGTTCCGCCGCTACACCTGTTGATTGCCTTCGAAGCGGGGGCGCGTCATGCGAGCTTCGCGCGAGCAGCGGAAGAGTTGTCCGTTACGCCCAGCGCGGTGTCCCACCGTATCAAGAACCTTGAAGAGCTGTGGGGCGAGGACCTGTTCGTGCGGACTGGCACAGCGCTGCGCCTGACGGCTGCCGGCACGCGCTACCTGCGCAGCGTGCAGGACGCACTCAAGAGCCTGCACGAACTGGCGCGGCCCGAGTTCAGCAAGCAGCGCGCGCGGCTGCGCGTGGCGATTCCGCCCACCTTCGGCCGCCAGCACCTGGTGCCGCGCCTGCCGGAGTTCAACGCGCTGTATCCGCACATCGACCTGGAGCTGCATCTGTCCATCCCCTTCCTCGACGTGAAGGCCGAGGACACCGATGTCGAGATCCGCTACGGCAGCGGCCGCTATCCGGATCTGAAGACCACGCTGCTGCTCAACGAGCCGGTCTTCCCGGCGTGCGGGCGCGGCTACTTCGAGCAGATCAGCGGCAACACCATCACCGAGCCGTCGCAGTTGCTGAACCTGACGCTGCTGCGCAGCCCGCTGGAGCCGTGGCGCCCATGGTTCGAGGCAGCCGGGCTGGATGCGCCGGAGCCGTCGACCGGATCGCTGTTCAACGACATCGGCCTGATGCTGGAGGCGGTGGCGTCCAACCAGGGCGTGGCGCTGGTGCGGCAGGCCATGGCGCGCAACTGGCTGGCCTCGGGACAGATCGTGCGGCTGCTGGACATCGAATCGGCGTCGCCGCATGCTTATTACATCGTCCAGCGCGAGCAGGCGCCGATGAAGCCCGAGGCGCAGCATTTTGTGGATTGGCTGCTTGGGCTGGAGTGGTAGGCCGGGGTTGCCAGACCAGCGGCCCTGCTGCAATGCGATGAATCCGATTGGCTGGAATCGCGAGCCAAATTCATCGCAGTAAAAGTCCTTAACACATCGCGCGGCGCGGCCGCCGGGCTATAGTGCCTCGCATCCCGGCCACCGCCGCCGGGCAAAACACAAGCGAGACACAAGCGAGACACCCCATGAACGCGCCGCTGCCCGCCAACGCCCGCGATCTGTCTGCCGTCCAGGCGGAGCTGATCGCCGCGCTCGCGCCCCTCGTGCCTGACGAGGCCCTGCTCTGGGAACGCGAAGACACCACCCCGTATGAATGCGACGGCCTCGCCGCCTACCGGCAGGTGCCGCTGGCCGTGGTGCTGCCGGACACCGAGGCGCAGGTCGTCGAGATCCTGCGCATCTGCCACCGCCTGGGCGTACCCGTGGTGCCGCGCGGCGCCGGCACGAGCCTCTCCGGTGGTGCGATGCCCACGCCGGGCGGGCTGGTGCTGTCGCTGGCCAAGTTCAAGCGCATCCTCAAACTCGATCCCTATACGCGCACGGCCGTCGTGCAGCCGGGCGTGCGCAACCTTGCCATCTCGGAGGCGGCCAACCCGCACGGGCTGTACTACGCGCCCGATCCGTCGTCGCAGATCGCCTGCACCATCGGCGGCAACGTCAACGAGAACTCCGGCGGCGTGCACTGCCTGAAGTACGGCCTGACCGTGCACAACGTGCTGCGCGTGCGTGCGGTGATGATGGACGGCGAGGTGGTCGAATTCGGCAGCGAGGCGCCCGACGCGCCCGGCCTGGACCTGCTCGCCACCGTGATCGGCTCCGAAGGCATGCTGGCCGTGGTGACGGAAGTGACCGTGCGGCTGATCCCCAAGCCGCAGCTCGCGCAGGTGATCATGGCGAGCTTCGACAACGTGGAAACCGGCGGCAACGCCGTGGCCGACGTGATTGCCGCCGGCATCATCCCGGCGGGGCTGGAGATGATGGACAAGCCCGCCACCGCGGCGGTCGAGGAGTTCGTCTGCGCCGGCTACGACCTCGACGCCGCCGCCATCCTGCTGTGCGAATCCGACGGCACGCCCGAGGAGGTGGCCGAAGAGATCGCCCGCATGAGCGAGGTGCTGCGCGCCTCGGGCGCCACGCGCATCCAGGTCTCGCAGAGCGAAGCCGAGCGGCTGAAGTTCTGGAGCGGCCGCAAGAACGCCTTCCCGGCGGCCGGGCGCATCTCGCCGGACTACTACTGCATGGACGGCACCATCCCGCGCAAGCACATCGGCACGCTGCTCAAACGCATCCAGGCGATGGAGCAGAAGTACGCCTTGCGGTGCATCAACGTGTTCCATGCGGGTGACGGCAACATGCACCCGCTGATCCTCTTCAACGGCGAAGACCAGGACGAATGGCACCGCGCGGAATTGTTCGGCGCCGACATCCTCGAGACCTGCGTGGAGCTGGGCGGCACGGTGACGGGCGAGCACGGCGTGGGCGTGGAGAAGCTCAGCTCGATGTGCGTGCAGTTCTCGACCGAGGAGCGCGACGCGTTCCTGCGCCTGAAGGCCGCCTTCGACCCGGCGCGCCTGCTGAACCCCGACAAGGCGATCCCCACGCTCGCGCGCTGCGCCGAATACGGCAAGCTGCACGTGCGCAACGGCCTGCTTCCGCATCCCGACCTGCCGCGTTTCTGATCCCGCGATGACTGCACTTGACCCCACCCTCGCGCGCTTTCGCGACGCCATCGCGCAGGCTGCCGACAGCCGCACGCCGCTCACCCTGCGCGGCGGCGGCACCAAGGATTTCTACGGCCGCGCGCCGGCTGCCAACGCCACCGTGCTCGATACACGCGCGTGGTCCGGCATCGTCGATTACGACCCCGCCGAACTCGTCATCACCGCGCGCAGCGGCACGCCGCTCACCGAGATCGAAGCCGCTCTGGCCGAACACCGCCAGATGCTGGCATTCGAGCCGCCGCACTTTGCCGCCGATGGCAAGCAAGCAACCGTAGGTGGCGCATTCGCGTCTGGCCTGTCGGGCCCGCGCCGGCAATCGGTCGGTGCGCTGCGCGACTTCGTGCTCGGCGCCGTGGTCATGGATGGCCGCGGCGACATGCTCAACTTCGGCGGCCAGGTGATGAAGAACGTAGCCGGCTACGACGTCTCGCGCCTGATGGCCGGTGCGCTCGGCACGCTGGGCCTCGTCGTGCAGGTGTCGCTGAAGGTGCTGCCGATGCCGTTCTGCGATGCCACGCTGCGCTTTGCCATGCCGCAAGGCGAGGCCATCGACACGCTGAACCGTTGGGGCGGCCAGCCGCTGCCGATCGCGGCGTCGGCGTGGGTCGGCGGCGCGCTGTGGGTGCGCCTGTGCGGCGCTGATGCGGCCGTGCGCGCGGCCATTGCCAGGCTCGGTGGAGAACGCGTCGACGATGCGGAAGCCGCCACGTTCTGGCGCGACCTGCGCGAGCAGTCGCACACGTTCTTTGCGCGTGCCGCGCGAGGCAGTCTGCCGCTGTGGCGCATCGCCCTGCCCCCAGCCACGCCGCCGCTGGCGCTTGGGGCAGCCTCCGCCGACGAACAACTCGTCGAATGGGGCGGCGGCCAGCGCTGGTGGATCGACACGGCCAGCACACCCGCCGCCACCATCCGCGACGCCGCGCGCCAGGCCGGCGGCCACGCCACGCTGTTCCGCAACGGCGACCGCGCCAGCGATGTCTTCACACCCGTCGCCGCGCCGCTGATGGCCGTGCACCAGCGCCTGAAGGACAGCTTCGACCCGCACGGCATCTTCAACCCCGGCCGCCTGTACGCAGACTTCTGAGAGCCCGCCCCACCATGCAAATCACGCTCGCGGCGTTCCTGCGCAACACCCCCGACGGCGAAGAGGCCCAAAGCATCGTGCAGAAGTGCGTGCACTGCGGCTTCTGCACGGCCACCTGCCCGACCTACCAGCTGCTCGGCGACGAGCTGGACGGCCCGCGCGGGCGCATCTACCTGATGAAGCAGGTGCTGGAAGGCCAGCCTGCCGGTGCCGCCACGCGCCTGCACCTGGACCGCTGCCTGACCTGCCGCAACTGCGAATCGACCTGCCCCTCCGGCGTGACCTACGGCCGCCTCGCGGAGATCGGCCGCAAGATCGTCGACGACCAGCTCGACGCCAAGGGCGAAGCGCGCCCGCTGGCCGAGCGTGCGGTGCGCTGGGTGCTGCGCGAGGGGCTGACGCGGCCCGCGCTGTTCGGCCCGGCGCTCAAGCTCGGGCAGGCCGTGCGTCCGCTCTTGCCACCCGTGCTGCGCAACAAGGTGCCGGCGAAGCAGCCCCGCGCCGGCGTGCGGCCAATCGCCACACATGCGCGCAAGATGCTGCTGCTCGAAGGCTGCGTGCAGCCCGCCATGTCGCCCAACATCAATGCGGCCACGGCACGCGTGTTCGACAAGCTGGGCGTGCAGCTCATCAGCGCAGATCGTGCGGGCTGCTGCGGTGCCATCCGCTATCACATGAACGACCACGTGGGCGGCCTCGACAACATGCGCGCCAACATCGACGCATGGTGGCCGCATATCGAAGCCGGCGCCGAGGCCATCGTCATGACGGCATCCGGCTGCGGCGCGATGGTCAAGGAATACGGCCTGCTGCTGCGCGACGATCCGGCCTATGCCGAGCGCGCCAAGCGTGTATCCGCCCTGACGCGCGACCTGTGCGAGGTGCTGCCGGCCTTCTCCGATACGCTCCTGCAGAAAGCCAAACCCGCAGCGCAACGCCCGCGTGTAGCCTGGCATCCGCCTTGCACGCTGCAACACGGCCAGCAGATCCGCGGCGCAGTGGAGACGCTGCTGACCTCCCTGGGCGTGGATGTGAAACTCTGCGCCGACAGCCACCTGTGCTGCGGTTCGGCGGGCACGTATTCGGTGCTGCAACCCGAGCTGGCCTACCGCCTGCGCGACGACAAGCTGCGCAACCTGCAGGCTGTTCAGCCCGAGCGCATCGTCACCGCCAACATCGGCTGTGTGACGCATCTGCAGAGTGGCACCGACACGCCGGTCGAGCACTGGATCGAGCTGGTGGACCGCATCCTCGCCTGAAGCGGAAGCGGCCCGGTTCTATACTGGCCGCTTCGTTTCACCTGGAGTCCCCATGCTGCAAACCTTCGCGATCCTGTTGACGTTCCAGTCGATCGGCGAGCTGCTGACGTATTCCCTGCACCTGCCCGTGCCCGGCCCGGTGATCGGCATGGTGCTGCTGTTTGTGTACCTGCTGGCGGACCGCGGCCGCATCCTCGAAGTCATGCAGGGCACCATCACTGAGCTGCTGCGCCACTTGACCATCCTGTTCGTGCCGGCCGGCGTGGGCGTGATGGTGCAGCTGCACCGCATCGGGCAGGAGTGGTTGCCCATCGTCGTCGCCACTGTCGTATCGACCTGGCTGGCGATCGGCACCGCGGCACTGGTCACGCGCGCGCTGATGCGCCGCATGGGCGACCACGGCGAGACCAACGAGGAGCTGGCGCCATGACCGCCGTCACGCCAGACCTGCACAAGCTCTGGGTCTACCTGGCCGCCAGCCCGCTGCTGGGCCTGACCGCCACCCTCGTCGCCTACCTGATCGCCTTCCGCATCCACGAGCGCAGGCGCTTCAACCCGCTGGTCAATCCGCTGCTGATTGCGGTGGCGATCCTGGCCACGCTCCTGACACTGACCGGCACGCCGTACAAGACCTACTTCGACGGCGCGCAGTTCGTGCACTTCCTGCTCGGTCCGGCCACCGTGGCGCTGGCGATGCCGCTGTACCAGCAATGGCCGAAGCTGCGCCGCCATGCGGTGCCGCTGCTGGTGGGGCTGCTGGCCGGTTCCGTCGTGGCAGTGGTGTCGGCGATTGCGGTGGCATGGCTGCTGGGCGCCTCCGGCGAGACGCTGCGCTCGATGGCGCCCAAGTCGGTCACCATCCCGATCGCCATGGGCATCTCGGAGAAGATCGGCGGCGCGCCGTCGCTGACCGCCGTGCTGGTGATGATCACCGGCATCCTGGGCGCGACCACCACCACGCGGCTGCTGAACCTGCTGCGCATCCGCGAGTACAGCGTGCGCGGCTTCGCCACCGGCATCGCCGCGCACGGCATTGGCACGGCGCGCGCGTTCCAGGTCAACCAGGAGGCCGGCGCGTTCGCGGCGCTGGGCATGGGCCTGAACGGCATCCTGACAGCGGTGCTGGTGCCGCTGCTGGCGGGGTGGATTCCGCACTGAGCGCATTGCCTCTCCGCCCCGGGTTTCACTGCCTGGGCAATCTGCAACACCCCTCGAATTCTCCTGAACCCTCCTGAATGCTCCTGACAGAACGCTGTCAGGAGCCCCCCGCCACAATCGCTCCACCTTAACGACGCAGGTTCCCCCAACCCCCTGCGCCACCAACCGGAGCGAGCACCATGGCAAGCGTCATCAACTGGTTTGAAATCCCGACCGCCGATTTCCCGCGCGCGGTGAAGTTCTACGAGAACGTCTTCGATACGCAGCTCAAGCAGGAAGACATGGGCGACATGCGCATGGGCGTGTTCCCGGCCGGCGAGACCACCGTCCACGGTGCGCTGGTGCAGGGCGAGGGCTTTACGCCGTCGACCATGGGCAGCGTGCTGTACCTGAACGCACCAAACCTGGATGCCGTACTGGAGCGCGTGAATGGCGCCGGCGGCCAATGCGTGTTCGGCCCGCTGACACTGCCCGACCACATGGGCCGCATCGCCCACTTCGTCGACACCGAAGGCAACCGCGTCGGCCTGCACGAGCCGGACGCGAAGACGCAGTCCTACCTGCTGCAGCAATAAGGCTGCGCAGACCGGCTGTTCCGGCCGGCGCGCGGGCGCCGGCCACACCAACCGAGACAGAAAAGAGCATCATGCCGAGTCAATCGCCCTACCTCATGCGCGCGGCCGACATCGCCGCGCGCACGCAGTCGTTCTCACACCCCTGGAACAGCCTGTCGGAAATCCACGGCACCATGATGGGCCGCCTGCTGGGCCTCAAGCGCACCGGCATCAATTTCGCGCGCGTGCCGCCGGGCAAGGAGTCGTTCGTCTACCACGCGCACCAGCGCGAAGAGGAATGGATCTACATCCTCTCGGGCGAGGGCCAGGCCGAGATCGACGACGGCATGTACTTCGTGCGCGCGGGGGATTTCATGGCCTTCCCCGTTGGCATCGCGCACCACCTGCGCAACTGCGGCAAGGAAGACCTCACCTACCTGTCCGGCGGCGAACACCTGAACATCGAGATCACTGACTTCCCCCGGCTGGGCAAGCGCATGCTGCGCCGGGGCGAGCAGGTCGACGTGGTCGACATCCACCCCGAGCGCGAGCTGACCCCCTTCGGTGCGTAGGGGTGCATCGTGCCGATTGCGGGCGGCGCAAAGCGCACTAAAATTCGGCCCATGACCCGCCGCGCCGACCGACTCTTCCAGATTGCGCAGATCCTCCGAGGCCGCCGCCTGACCACGGCGGCGATGCTGGCCGACCGCCTGGGCGTGTCCGAGCGCACGGTCTACCGCGACATCCGCGACCTGTCCATCTCCGGCGTGCCGATCGAGGGCGAGGCCGGCATCGGCTACCGCATGCGCGCGGGCTTCGACCTCGCGCCGCTGATGTTCACCGCCGATGAAGTCGAAGCGCTGGTCGCCGGCGCCCGCATGATCAAGGCGTGGAGCGGCGGCACCATGGCCGGCTCGGTCGAGGCGGCGCTGGAGAAGCTGATGGGCGCCCTGCCCGCCGAGCGCCGCGCCGAAGCCGAGACCACGCGCATCTTCGCGCCCGGCTACGGCATGGGGCGCGAGGTCAAGGACGTATTCGACACGCTGCATGCCGCGCTCGGCCGCCACGCCGTCGCGCGCCTGTCGTACCGCGACGCGCAGGGCCAGTTGACCGAGCGCTGCATCCAGCCGCTCGGCCTGTTCTTCTGGGGCCAGGTCTGGCTGGTGGCCGCGTGGTGCGAGCACCGCCAGGACTACCGCACCTTCCGGCTTGACCGCTGCGTCAAGGTCGACATCCTGGAGCGGCACTTCGCCGAATCCGCCGAGCGCTCGCTGGCAGACTTCATGCGCAAGGTGCGTGGCTCAACGGACTGACGACGGACACCATGCGGCCTGCAGCGCGTGCGCAGTACATCGACCCCGCCGCCGCCCCGTGGCAGTTTGCGCTGGGCGTACTGTGCCTGGGCCTGGCCGCCCCCGCAGCAGCGGCCGCGACGACCGCGCCCAGCCCATCGCCGCTGCCGATTGAAATCATCGCGATGGTGGCCGCCTTTACCGTGGGGGCCGGAGTTGGCGCGCTGTTATCCGTGCGCCCGTCGTGGGGCTACTGGGTGCTGCCGCTGTGCGCGGTGGGGCTGTTCGTGCATCCGGCCTGGCATGGGCAGGCGCCGTTCGTGATCGCCGCGGCGTTGATGGGTGGGATTCTCGGCGCGGTGCTCTGGCCCGGCCTGCATGCGCGCTGGGGGGCGCTGGCCCTGCTGGCCGTGCCCATCGCGCCGATGCTGCTGGGCCTGCTCGGCACCCGCCTGGGCACGGGGTCGTTCTTTGCGACGCTGGCAGGGATGTTCGCCAGCGCACTGATCCTGTGGTGGGTGTGGCCCCGGCGCGCAACCGATCCGGAAGCGCCCGGCGAGGTCGTCGGCGAAGTGCTGGACGGCACCGCAGACACCATCGTCGACGTGGTCGTCAGCGTCATCTCGGAAGCGGGTGGTTCCGACTGACGCCGCCAAACAAGCTCACAACACCGCACACAAAACACCGGATGCACGTATTGCGCAACGCACGTTTGAACGATGCCGGCGCCGCCCCCTTCTGGCGCGCGCTCCTGATGCTCCTCCTGGGCGCACTGGCTACCCTCCTGCCAACCGGACCTGCCCAGGCGCAGACGCTGCAGCCGGTGCCCGCGCTCGCCCGCCGGGTGACCGACCTCACCGGCACGCTCGACGGCGCGTTCACGGTGCGGCTGGAAAGCAAGCTCGCCACGCTGGAGCAGCGCACCGGCGCGCAGATCGCCGTGCTGATACTGGACAGTACGCACCCCGAGGCCGTCGAGCAATTCGCCACCCGCGTCTTCGAGGCATGGCGGCTGGGCCGACGTGGCGTGGACGACGGCGTCCTGCTGCTGGTGGCCAGGCAGGACCACAAGATGCGCATCGAGGTCGGCTATGGCCTGGAGGGCGCGATCACGGACGTGAAGTCGAGCCGCATCAATCGCGACATCATGGCGCCGGCCTTCCGGCAGGGCGATTTTGGCGGCGGCATCGACCGGGCGGTCGACGCGCTGATCGCGTTGGTGCCGGGTTCGGGCGCGCCCATCGTCGTCACGGACACACCCGCACCGCAGGTGCACAACGCCAGCGCGCCACCATCGGAACACCTCTCCTTCGAGGCATTTGCCTTGCTGGCGTCTGTCGTTCTGGGCCTGATCGGCGGCCCCGTGCTCGCGACACGCTGGTCGCGCTGGCGCTGGATGCTGCCAGCGGCTGCGCTGATGACCTTGCTGTTGGCCGGCGGGTTCAGCACGCAGGACTGGAAGGGTGCGTTGCTGGGGTTGCCGATCACGATGCTCAGTACCGCCGCGATCGGCGCTGCGATCTGGGACGTTTTTTTCCGAACGCCGGCACAGCCAGCCAGTGGAGTCACAAGCCGCCCCCGACAACCGGCCAAGCGACGCAAGACAAGCCGTCCGCGCAAATCGGGCCGCTCCCGCGATTCAAGCGGCACCACCTTTCCGTGGGACAGCAGCCGATCGTCCAGCAGCGATAGCGGCAGCGACTCCAGCGACAGCGGCAGTTTCTCCGGCGGCGGTGGCGATAGCGGCGGCGGCGGTTCGTCGGACAGTTGGTGAGCGCGAGGCGTCGCGCTCACCCCATGGATCAGCCTGCCGGCAGCGGATCGGGCTCCGCCAGCAGCATCTCGAT
>CAJXMR010000096.1 GCA_913056305.1 uncultured Ralstonia sp. | reverse complement strand
CGATGCGCGCCGACTTTGCGCTGCCCAAGGGCGATCGCCGCAACGAGTTCCTGCGCGCGCGCATCAACGCCAATGGCGGGCTGGACCTGTTCCCGAACCAAAGCTCGGGCGTGCTGACCTCCACCGTGTGGGGCGACGGCCTGATCGACAACCCGCCCAACCAGCCGATCGCCCTGGGCGATATGGTGAGCTTCCTGCCGTTTGCCGGCCTGGTGTGAGGATGACCATGCAGATTGAATTGCGCTTCTTCGCCAGCGTGCGTGAACAACTGGGGACCTCGCAGGAGGTGACCACCGTGCCGGAGTCCGTGCGCACAGCGGGTGATGTGCGCCATTGGTTGATGGCGCGCGGCCCGGTGTGGGCTGAGGTTTTGGCCGAAGGCCGCGCCCTGCGCATGGCGGTGGACCACCAGATCGTGCCCGCTGATACCTCGATTCACGACGGCTGCGAGGTCGCGTTTTTCCCGCCCGTGACCGGCGGCTGAACCAGGGGGAGCGACCATGCCTGTCCGCGTCCAGGAAGCCGACTTCGACCTCGGCGCCGAGATCGCCGCGCTGCGCGCCGGCCGCCCGAACATCGGCGCGGTGGCCAGCTTCATCGGCACCGTGCGCGATATCAACGACGGCGCCGGTGTGTCGGAGATGGAGCTGGAGCACTATCCCGGCATGACCGAGAAGGCGCTCGCCAACATCGTCAGCGCCGCCATGCAGCGCTGGGAGCTGATCGATGCGCTGGTCATCCACCGTGTCGGCAAGCTCAAGCCGGAAGACCAGATCGTGCTGGTGGCGGTGGCCTCCAAGCATCGCGGCGAGTCCTTTGCCGCGTGCGAATTCATCATGGACTACCTCAAGAGCGAGGCGCCGTTCTGGAAGAAGGAACAGACGCCCGAGGGCGCGCGCTGGGTCGATGCGCGCGTGACCGATGACAAGGCGCTGGCGCGCTGGGGCATCGTCACCGACAACGCGGCGACAGCCGACCAAAATACCAAGAACAAGGACTCGGCCGCATGAGCGGAATGGGCTTTCTGGCAGTGGGCGTGGGGGCCGCACTGGGGGCATGGCTGCGCTGGTTTTTCGCGGTGCTGTGGAATGCCATCTATCCGGCGCTGCCCTACGGCACGCTGGCGGCCAACCTGCTCGGCGGCTACCTGATTGGCGTGGCGGTCGGCTTCTTCGACACGCACACGAGCCTGCCGCCGGAATGGCGCCTGCTGGCCGTGACCGGCTTCCTGGGCGGGCTGACGACGTTCTCCACGTTTTCCAGCGAGGTCATCGCCAACATCCTGGCCGGTGACTACGTGATCGGTGTGCTGCACATCGTGGCGCACCTGGGGGGCTCGCTGTTCCTGACGATGGTCGGACTGTGGAGCTACCGCGTGCTCTCCTGAGCGCGCAGCATCTGCAGCAACGCTGCATTCGTCGCATCCGGCCGCTCGAGATGCGGCGCATGCCCGGTGCCGGGGATGGTGGCGAAGCGCGCCGCCGGATGCAGTGCTAGCGTTGCGCGGCCAACGGCTGGCGCATAAAGGCGGCTGTGTTCTCCGTAGAGATGGAACAGCGGCCAGCGCGCCGCCTGCAGCAGCACGCGGAAATCCTGCCGGGCCATGTCTTCCCACAGTGCGGCCAGCGTGCCCGGTGTGCACTGGCGCATCATGCGCATCACGTCGCGCGTGCGCGCTGCGTCGGCTCGCGTACCTGCGGCCCATAGGCCGGCCGCGACCGGCGCCATCAAGCTTTCCCAATCCTGCCGAATGTGCTCCGCCATCTGCGCGGCTTGCGCTGTGTCGTAGCGGCCATGCAGTCCATGCGGCCAGTCCGCGCTGGTGACCAGGCGCGGCGTCATGTCGATGCTGCCGATCATGGCGATCGGCAGATCGGCGTGGCTGCGCATCAACTCCCACGCCACCATCGCCCCCATCGACCAGCCCACCACCACCGCGTCGTCGAGCGCCAGGTGGTGCATCAGCGCGGCCAAGTCGGCGGCCAGTCTGGCAATGGTCGCGCCGGATGGGCGCAACGCCGCCGACAAGCCATGCCCGGCGTGATCCGGCGCAATCACGCGGTAACCGTGTAACGCCAGCGCCCGCTGGCCATCAAACGCCTCGCCCGAGACCGACCACCCGTGCAGCAGCAACAGCGGCCGCCCGCTGCCGGCTTCGCGCCAGCCAGGCAGCCCAGCGCGCGCGGCGGACTCCACGAAGGCAGGCGGCGCACCACACGTGGGCGACGAAGACGAAACTTCCACCGACAGGTTCCTTGGCAATGAGGGGCTCGGCATGACCGTCAGGTCCGGGAAAGCCATCTATTGACATCCCGATTTCGGGCTTTATATCATGAAACATGAATCACTTATCATGTTTTTGCGGCAAGCCCAATCCGGGCCAGCCGGCGTAGCGAGGTGTGGATGTCTCAAGCCGATTCCGACGTTTCCCAACCCAAGACCGCACGTGGCCAGAAGACGCGCGAGTCATTGCTGCGCGCCGCTGAAAAGGTGTTTGGCGAGAAGGGCTACTACACCGCGTCGATCTCCGAGATCACGCAGGAAGCCGAGGTCGCCATGGGCACCTTCTACCTGTACTTCAAGGACAAGGAAGACATCTTCCGCGCGCTGGTGGCGCACATGCTGGAGCTGGTGCGCACGCACTTGCGCAAGCACGTTGCGGCGGCCACCTCGCAGATCGAGGCCGAGCGGCTCGGTCTGAAGGCGTTCCTGTCGTTCGTCTCGCGCCACAAGAACCTGTACCGCATCGTGCTCGATTCGTACTCGGTGGACGAAAGCATCTACCGCAGCTACTTCCAGGTCTTTGCCGACCTGTACACCCGCCGGCTTGGCGACGCCGAAGAGCAGGGCGAGATCGCGCCGGGCGATGCCGAGGTGCGCGCATGGTGCCTGATCGGCATCAGCAACTTCCTCGGCATGCGCTACGCGCTGTGGCAGAAGCCGGAATCGATGGACAAGGTGGTCGAGGCCGCGCATAGCCTGATCACCCACGGGCTGGAGGCGCGGTGAGCACGCCGGCCAGCGAGCTGGTCCTGTTCGAGCGCGTCGGTCGCACGGCCGTCGTGCGGCTGAACCGGCCGGCACGGCATAACAGCCTGGTGCCGGAACTGCTCGAAGGCTTGCTGGCCGCGCTCGACAAGGCAGAGGCCGATGCGCAAGTCCATGCGGTCGTCCTCACGCATGCGGGCCGCCATTTTTCCACCGGCGGCGATGTCGAGGCGCTGGCCTCCCAGGGCGATGCGTTGCCTGCTTACGCCGATCGCCTGCTGGACCTGCTGAACCAAACCATCCTGCGCCTGAGCGCGCTGCGCTGTCCGGTGATCGCGGCGGTGGAGGGCTGGCTGACCGGCGGCTCGCTGGGCCTGATGCTGGCGTGCGACATGGCGGTGCTGAGCCGCGACGTGCGCATCGCGCCGTACTACACCGTGGTCGGCTTCAGCCCTGACGGCGGCTGGACGGCCATGCTGCCACAACTGGTCGGTATGGCGCGCGCCCGGGCCTGGCAACTGAACAACACGACGCTGACGGCCGACGAGGCCGGCGCGCTTGGCCTGGCAGCCCGCGTGGTGGAATCAGGACACGCCGAGCGTACCGCCCTGGCACTGGCGGCAGGCCTGCAGGACAAGGCGCCCGGCAGCGTGGCGCACACGCGCGCTTTGCTGCGCTGGGATCAGCAGGCGCTGGCAGCCGGCCTGGAGCGCGAGCGCCTCGCCTTCGTCGCACAAGTCCAGACGCCGGAAGCCGCCGCCGGCATGCGCAGGTTTCTGGACAAGGGCAAGCGGCCATAGAGACGCAGCGCCCCGAGCAGGTTTCCATCCCATAAAAAAGCAGTGGAACCGAACCACCCAAGGAGACAACGATGCAACGCAACCGCACGGCCCTCAGTGTCGTAGCCCTGGCCGCCAGCCTGCTGGCCGCTAGTGGGCTGACCAGCAGCGCGCTGGCCAAGGACATCAAGATTGCCCACGTCTACGACAAGACCGGCGCGCTGGAGGCCTACGCCAAGCAGACGCAGACCGGCCTGATGATGGGCCTGGACTACGCCACCGGCGGCACCATGACGGTGGGCGGCAACAAGCTGGTGGTGATCGAGAAGGACACCCAGGGCAAGCCCGACGTGGCCAAGGCCCAGCTGGCCGCCGCGTACAGCGACGACCACGCCGACATCGCGGTCGGCCCGACGTCGTCCGGCACCGCGCTGGCCATGCTGCCGGTGGCGGAGGAGTACAAGAAGATCCTGCTGGTGGAGCCTGCCGTGGCCGACTCCATCACCGGTGACAAGTGGAACCGCTACATCTTCCGCACCGGCCGCAACTCGTCGCAGGATGCGATCGCCAATGCGGTGGCGTTGGACAAGCCCGGCGTGCAGATCGCCACGCTGGCGCAGGACTACGCCTTCGGCCGCGACGGTGTGAAGGCGTTCAAAGGCGCGCTCAAGAACGCCAAGGTCGTGCATGAGGAGTATCTGCCGACCAGCACCACCGACTTCACCGCCGGCGCGCAGCGGCTGTTCGATTCGCTCAAGGACAAGCCGGGCCGCAAGATCATCTTCATCATCTGGGCCGGCGCGGGCAACCCGTTCAAGATCGCCGATCTGGACCCGAAGCGCTACGGCATCGAGATCGCCAGCGGCGGCAACATCCTGCCGGCCATGTCGGCGTACAAGAACCTGCCGGGCATGGAAGGGGCGACGTACTACTACTTCGGTATCCCCAAGAACAAGGTCAACGAGTGGCTGGTCTCGACGCACTACAACAAGTTCAAGACACCGCCTGACTTCTTCACGGCGGGCGGCATGGCGGCCGGCATCGCGCTGGTGGAGGCGCTCAAGAAGACCGGCGGCGATACCGGCACCGAGAAGCTGATCTCGAGCATGGAAGGCCTGTCGTTCGACACGCCCAAGGGCAAGATGACCTTCCGCAAGGAAGACCACCAGGCCATGCAGTCGATGTACCACTTCAAGATCAAGGTGGACCCGGCGTTTGCGTGGGGCGTGCCGGAGCTGGTCCGCGAGATCAAGCCCGAAGAGATGAACGTGCCGATCCGCAATCACCGCTGATGGCCGTGAGCGCCACCTCAAACACCGCCCAGGGCACGCCCGCGCTGGAGACGCGCGGGCTGACCATCCGCTTTGGCGGCCACGTGGCCGTCAACTCGGTGTCGTGCGCGTTCCGCCCCGGGGAGCTGACCTGCATCGTCGGCCCCAACGGCGCGGGCAAGACCACGTACTTCAACCTGATCTCCGGCCAGTTGCCGCCCATCGCCGGGCAGATCCTGCTGAACGGCGAGGACGTGACGCGCTTGGCCGTTTCGGCCAAGACGCGCCGTGGCATCGGCCGCGCGTTCCAGCTCACCAGCCTGTTCCCGAACCTGCCGGTGCTGGAGAACGTGCGGCTGGCGGTGCAGGCGAGGGCGCATCGCGGGCTGGACCTGTTCTCGGTGTGGAGCAGCCACCGCGCCATCCGTGAAGAGGCGATGGTGTGCCTGGCACGCGTGGCCCTGGCCGACAAGCGCAACGTGCCGGTGGCCTCGCTGTCCCACGGCGACCAGCGCAAGCTGGAGGTCGCCATCCTGCTCGCGCTGCAACCGCGCATCTTCATGTTCGACGAACCGACTGCGGGGATGAGCGTGGACGAGGTGCCCGTGATCCTCGACCTGATCCACGAGATCAAGCAGGACAAGAGCAAGACCGTGCTGCTGGTCGAGCACAAGATGGACGTGGTGCGCTCGCTGGCCGACCGCATCATCGTGCTGCACAACGGCACGCTGATGGCCGATGGCGACCCGGCCGAGGTCATAGCCTCTCCCATCGTGCAGCAGGCCTATCTGGGCACGGTGGAACCGGTTGCGGAGGTGGCGCATGGCTGAAACTGCAAGCAGACCGATCCTGCGCTTGCGGGACGTCCAGACCCATATCGGGCCGTACCACATCCTGCACGGCGTGAGCTTCGAGGTGCCGCGCGGCGGCGTGACGATGCTGCTCGGGCGCAACGGCGCGGGCAAGACCACCACGCTGCGCACCATCATGGGCCTGTGGCAGGCCAGCGCGGGGCGGGTGGAGTTCGACGGCGCAGACATCACGAAGCGGCACACGCCGGCCATCGCCCAGCGCGGCATTGCTTACGTGCCCGAGAACATGGGCGTGTTCTCCGACCTGACCGTCGCAGAGAACATGCGGCTGGCCGCGCGCGGCGGCCCCATCGATGAGCAGCGCCTGGACTGGGTGTTCCGCATGTTCCCCGCGCTCAAGATCTTCTGGCACCAGCGCGCGGGCGTGCTCTCGGGCGGGCAGAAGCAGATGCTGTCGGTGGCTCGCGCGATGATCGAGCCGCGTAAGCTGCTGATCGTCGACGAGCCGACCAAGGGGCTGGCGCCGGCCATCATCCAGAACATGATCGCGGTGTTCCGGGAGCTGAAGCAGACCGAGGTCTCCATCCTGCTGGTGGAGCAGAACTTCCACATGGCCAAGTCGGTGGGCGACACGGTGGCCGTGATGGATGACGGCAAAACCGTGCATGCCGGCCGCATGGCCGCGTTGGCCGAAGACGAAGCGCTGCAGCAGCGGCTGCTGGGCCTCTCGCTGGCGGCGCACCAATGAACGGCGGCGCCATGCAATCGCAGCGCTCCACGGAGCCACCCCAGATGACCACTTCCACCAGCGTGCCGGCTGCGCCTGCGGCACCCGCAAACCTGCCCAAGGTCCGCCTCGACTGGACGCCGCTGGCGCTGGCCCCGCTGCTGATGCTGGTGGCGCTGCCGCTGGTGGGCAGCACCTCGACCTGGCTCACGCTCACCATCGCCGGGCTGGCGATGGGCATGATCATCTTCGTGGTGTCGTCGGGTTTGACGCTCGTGTTTGGCCTGATGGATGTGCTGAACTTCGGGCACGGCGCCTTCATCGCGTTGGGCGCGTACGTGGCGGCCTCGGTGCTGCTGCCGATGCAAGGGTGGGTGGAGGCCGATAGCCTCGCGCTCAACCTGGGCGTGTTCGCGCTCGCCATTGCAGCGGCCATGGTCGCAGCCGGCGCCGTCGGCCTGTTCTTCGAGCGCGTGGTGGTGCGCCCCGTGTACGGCCAGCATCTCAAGCAGATCCTCATCACCATGGGCGGCATGATCGTCGCCGAGCAGCTGATCAAGGCCATCTGGGGCCCGGAGACGATCGCGCTGCAGGTGCCCGCCACCTTCCGGGGTGCCGTGCTGCTGGGCGATGCCGCCATCGAGAAATACCGCCTCATCGCGGTGGTGCTGGGCCTGCTGATCTTCGTGGCGATGCTGCTGGTGCTCAACCGCACGCGCATCGGCCTGCTGATTCGCGCCGGGGTGGAGAACCGCGAGATGGTCGAGTCGCTCGGCTACCGAATCCGCCGGCTGTTCATCGGCGTGTTCGTGGTGGGCGCGGCGCTGGCGGGGCTGGGTGGCGTGCTGTGGGGGCTGTACCAGCAGAACATCACGGCGGCGATCGGCGCGCAGGTCAATGTGCTGATCTTCATCGTCATCATCATCGGCGGGCTGGGGTCGACCACCGGGTGCTTCATCGGCGCGGTGCTGGTGGGGCTGATGGCCAACTACACGGGCTTCCTGTTCCCCAAGGTGGCGCTGTTCTCGAACATCCTGCTGATGATGCTGATCCTGCTGTGGCGGCCGCAGGGTTTGTATCCGGTGGCCAAGCGCTGAGGAGGGCACCACCATGATCAACATGCTCTCTGGCGATCTGCCCCGCAGCCGCACGCTGACTGTGCTGCTGGTCCTCATCCTGCTCGCGCTGCTGTGCGCGCCGTTCCTGTTTCCGGGCGCGCGCGCGCTGAACATGGCGGCCAAGATCTGCATCTTCGTCGTGCTGGTGGCGAGCTACGACCTGTTGCTCGGTTACACCGGCGTCGTGTCGTTCGCGCACACGATGTTCTTCGGCATCGGCGGCTACGGCGTGGCGATCGCCATGTCGAACCTGGAGCCGGGGTGGGGCGCGCTGCTGGTCGGCACGCTGGGCGCCGTGGCGGTGTCGGCGGTGCTGGCCTTCGTGATCGGGCTGTTCTCGCTGCGGGTGCGGGCGATCTTCTTCGCCATGATCACGCTGGCGGTAGCCAGCGCCTTTGCCACGCTGGTCTCGCAGCTCTCCGATTGGACCGGAGGTGAGGACGGCCTGACCTTCAAGGTGCCCGAACTGCTGACACCCGGTTTCTCGGTGGGCGATGCCGAGTGGTTTGGCGTGCCGCTCAACGGCAAGCTGCTGTCGTATTACTTCGTGCTGGTGTGCGCGGTGGTGCTGTTCCTGATGCTGCTGCGGCTGGTCAACTCGCCGTTCGGGCGCGTGCTGCAGGCCATCCGCGAGAACGATTTCCGCGCCGAGGCCATCGGCTACCGCACCGTGGTCTATCGCACGGTATCGACGGTGTTGTCCGCCGTGTTCGCCACGCTGGCGGGCGTGCTGATGGCGCTCTGGCTGCGCTACAACGGGCCGGACACGTCGCTGTCGTTCGAGATCATGGTCGACATCCTGCTGATCGTCGTGATCGGCGGCATGGGCACGGTGTATGGCTCGGTCATCGGTACCACGCTGTTCCTGCTGGCACAGACCTACCTGCAGGACGTGATGAAGCTCGCCAGCGATGCGACTGCTGCTGTGCCGCTGCTGTCGAACCTGCTGCACCCGGATCGCTGGCTGCTGTGGCTCGGCCTGCTGTTCATCCTGAGCGTCTACTACTTCCCGCAGGGCGTGGTGGGTCGCCTCCGTGGTCACCGGGGCAGCCACGACACGCACGAGATCGCTTCGTAAATTCCATCTAGTAGTCGACGCATCCTGACCGAGGTCTCCGATATGTACGTCGTCGATTGGCTGCACAAGAACGCCCAGCACACGCCCGACAAGGTGGCCTTGGTCGATGTCGACTCCGGCCGCCGCGTCACCTACCGGCAGTTCGATGAACGCGCCAGCCGCTTTGCCGAAGTGCTGACGCAGCAACTGAAGCTGGCGCCCGGCGCGCGCGTGGCCGTGCTGGCGCACAACAGCGCGGCGTACTTCGAGATGCTGTACGGCTGCGCCAAAGCAGGCTTGGTGATGGTCTGCCTGAACTGGCGCCTGCCGGTGACGGAGCTGCTGCCGATCCTGCAGGACTGCGCGCCCGATGTGCTGGTCGCAGGCGATGGCTTCCTCGACGTGGCGGCGGAGCTGAACCGCGCACGGCCGCTGCGTGCCGTGCTCTACCTCGCAGGCGGCAAGGCGGTCGATGCCCCCGTTGGCTGGCTCGAATTCGAAGCCGCATTGGCCTCCGCCTCCGGCACCATCATCGAGACGCCGTGCCGCGACGAGCACGCCGTCTGGCACCTGCTCTACACCTCCGGCACCACCGGCCGCCCCAAGGGTGTCATCCAGACCTACGGCATGGTGTTCTTCAACGCCGTCAACGCCATGCTCGCCAACAAGATCACGCGCGACGACGTGTTCCTGAGCGTGCTGCCGTTCTTCCACACCGGCGGGTTGAACCTGTACGCCAACCCCGTGCTGCATGCGGGCGGCACGGTGCACATCCTGCGCCAGTTCGACGCGCAGGTGACGCTCGATAAGCTCGACCGCCGCTCGGGCGAGGGCATCACGATGTTCTTCGCGGTGCCGGCGGTGTACCTGTTCCTGAGCCAGCATCCTGAATTTGCCCAGGCGGATTTCTCCGCCATCCGCAACATGTCGGCCGGCGGCTCGCCGGTGCCGCAGCCGCTGCTGCAGGCCTACCTGGACAAGGGCGTGACGATCTGCTTCGGCTTCGGCATGACGGAGACCGGCCCCACCGTGTTCGTTTGCGACGAGGCCACGGCGTGCCGCAAGATCGGCACCATCGGCAAACCGGTCGGCTCGATGCTCACGCGCGTGGTCGATGCGCTGGGCGCGGACGTCGCTCCCGGCGAGCGCGGCGAGCTGCTCATCAAAGGCCCCGGCGTGACCCCCGGCTACTGGAACCTGCCCGAGGCCACCACCGCCGCCATCCAGGATGGCTGGCTGCACTCCGGCGACATCGCCTACGTGGACGACGACGGCGACTACTACATCGTCGACCGCGCCAAGGACATGTTCATCTCCGGCGGCGAGAACGTGTACCCCGCCGAGGTCGAGAACGTGCTGTTCCAATTGCCCGAAGTGGCCGAGGCAGCCGTCATCGGCACGACCGATGCGCGCTGGGGCGAGGTCGGCGTGGCGATGGTGGTGGTGCGCGCCGGTGCGGCACTCGACGCCGATGCGGTCATCGCCCATTGCAAGGCCAAGCTGGCCGGCTACAAGGTGCCGCGCCACGTGCGCTTTATCGACGTGCTGCCGCGCACGCCGTCCGGCAAGGTGGAAAAGCACAAGCTGCGCGCGCAGTTTGCCGCGCACTGAGCCGGCGCGCGTACCGCGCCTCCTTCAACGCATCTCGAGATTGCATCCATGCAGACGCCTACCCAGCGCGTGCTCACCCAGGCGGATTTCAACCGCTTTGCCGCGCTCTCCCGCGATGACAATCCCATCCACTGCGACGCCGCCTTCGCCAAGACCACGCACTTTGGCGCGACAGTGGCGCACGGCATGTTCCTGTTCTCGCTGCTGTCCGCGCAGATGACGCGCAGCTTGCCGTTGCCGGCGCTGCCCATCGCGCAAACGTTGATGTTCCCGCGCCCCACGTTCGTGGCCGATGGCGTGGCGGCGGTGCTGGCGCTGCGGACGTCACCGGGGCCGCTGCAGATCGCACTGGAGACCGAAATCCGTTGCCTGCAGCGCGGCGGCGACACGCTGGCCGACCCCGAGGCCCAGGTGACCGCCCACGGGCAGGCGCAGTTGCTGCTCGACGCCGACGCCATCGCGCTCGCCGCCCAGGCAGCTTCCGCACCGATTGGCGAGGCCGCACAACCGGCCGGCGACGCTGCGCTCTACCACCTGCGCGTCGGCCAGACAGCCCAGGCGACACGCGCCTTCACGACCGCCGACATCGACGAATACGCCGCGCTGGCGGGGGATCGCAACCTGTTCTATACCGACGCTGTGTTCGCGCGTTCTCGTGGTTTCGATGGCGCGCTGGTGCCGCTGCCGCTGCTGGCGGGCATGTTCTCCGACTTGTTGGGCACGCGCTTGCCTGGGCGGGGAACGGGCTGGATGAAGCAGTCGCTGCGGCTGTGCTCGGCGGCACTGGTGGACGAGCCGCTCACGGCGTTGGTGCGCATCGTGCGGCTGCGTGCCGACAAGGCGCTGGTCAACCTCGCCACCGAGGTACGCGGCGCCGATGGTCGGCTCGTGCTGCACGGCGAAGCGCTGGTGCTGGTGCGCAACCTGGAAGACAAGCGCGCGGAGGCGGCGGCGTAGCGATTGGGTTTGGCAGTCTCGTTGCAGTTGGATTCGTCGGACAGAACATCAAGAACACAGGGAGACGATATGAAAGCAACACAAGGAAAACGCCTGCGCGTTGCGCTGTTGGCGGCAATTGCAGCGTCCGGTGTCATCGGCCTGGTCAGTTGTGGCGGCGGCAACGAAAGCAGCAACACGCCGGTCAACGTCAAGCCGTCGTTCGTCGGCACCGTCACGGTCACGCATTTCGATGGCGTGAGCGATGACCTGCTGACGGCCGGCCTGGGCGCTTCCGGGCTGGCTTCGGCCACCGCGCCGACGGTCGCCAGCCCGACCGCGCCGACCGCCGCCGAACTGCGCCGCCTCGCCATCTACAACAACTACCGCGCGCTGGTCGACACCAAAGCCAACGGCGGTTACGGCACGCTCTACGGCCCGAACGTCGATGCCAACGGCAACGTCACCGCCGGCAGCGGCATGGTCCCCGGCGTGGAATACGTCGCGTATTCCGACGATGGCTCCGGCCAGCAGAACGTGGTGTTGCTGATCCAGATCCCGGACGCCTTCGACCCGGCCAACCCGTGCATCATCACGGCCACGTCGTCGGGCTCGCGCGGCATCTACGGCGCCATCTCGACCGGCGAATGGGGGCTCAAGCGCAAGTGCGCGGTCGCCTATACCGACAAGGGCACGGGCGCCGGTCCGCATGACTTGGCGACCGATACGGTGCCGCTGCAGGACGGCACGCGCACCACGCGCGCGGCGGCCGGCAGCAAGGCGCAGTTTGCCGCGCCGCTCACCAGCAGCCAGCTCGCCACATTCAATGCGACCACGCCGAACCGGCTGGCCTTCAAGCACGCGCACTCGCAGCGCAACCCCGAGAAGGACTGGGGCCTGTTCACGCTGCAGGCCGTGCAGTTCGCGTTCTGGGCCATCAACGACAAGCTGGGCGTGCCCACGACCGGCAGCCAACTGACGGTGCGGCCGAACAACACCATCGTGATCGCCTCCAGCGTGTCGAACGGCGGCGGCGCGGCCCTTGCGGCGGCGGAGCAGGACACCAACAACCTGATCGGCGGTGTGGCCGTGGGCGAGCCCGGGCTGAACCTGCCGGCCTCGGCCAACGTGCAGGTGCAGCGCGGCGGCGTGGCGCTGCCGGTGAGCGGCAAGCCGCTGTTCGATTACGTGAGCTACGCCAACGAGTTCCGCCTGTGCGCGGCGCTGTCGGCCAGCGTATCCGCCGCGCCGGCGCAGTCATTCTTTGCCGCCAATATCGGCTGGCCGACCAGCGTGCAGGCCAACCGCTGCGCCGCGCTGCATGCCAACGGTTTGCTGTCGTCCGGCACCACGGCCGCGCAGGCGGATGAAGCCCTGCAGAAGCTGCACACCTTCGGCTGGGAGCCCGAATCCGACCTCGTGCACGCCTCCATGGCGTACTTCGAGATTGATCCGTCGGTGGCCACCACCTTCGGCAACGCGCTGGCGCGTTCCAGCGTGCTCGACAACCTGTGCAACTTCAGCTTTGCCGCAGTCGATGCATCCTTCCACCCGACCACGGTGAATGCCACGGCGCTGGCGCAACTGGCCGCCACCGGCAATGGCATCCCGCCGACGACCGGCGTGCAGCTGATCAACAACCTCGCGCAGGGCGGGGCCACGCAGAGCAAGCAGTCGGTCGATTCGTCCAGCACGCAGGCGGCCAACCTGGACGGTGCGATCTGCCTGCGCAACCTGCTGACCGGCGGCGACGCCACGTCGCAGGCGCTACAACTCGGCCTGTCGCAGACGCTGCGCACCGGCAACCTGCGGGGCAAGCCGGCGCTGATCGTGCAAGGCCGCAGCGATGCCTTGCTGCCGGTCAACCACGGGTCGCGACCGTACCTGGGGCTGAATGCCCAGGCCGACGCCAGCAGCAAGCTCTCGTATATCGAAGTGATGAACGCGCAGCATTTCGACGGCTTCATCGACCTGGTGCCCGGCTACGACACGTTGTTCGTGCCGCTGGTGGTGTATGAGCAACGTGCGCTGGATGCGGTGTACGCCAACCTGAAGAACGGCACGCCGCTGCCGCCGTCGCAGGTGGTGCGCACCACGGCACGTGGCGGCACGGCGGGCTCGGCGCCGCCCATCACGTCGGCCAACGTGCCGAACTTCACCATGACGCCGGCGGCGGCCGACCGCATCTCGGTCAACGTGACAGCAGGCGTGGCGACGGTCTCGGTGCCGAACTGACGGGCAGGCTGCAGCACATCGGGCGGCGGCACGTCGGAAGGCGCGCCGCCGCTTGGGCTGCTTGACTTTGCACAAATCTGCATGAAAACCGGAGTTTTCATGCTTGAAATGCCACCGACGCACCCTATCTTTCGGAACAGTGAAACATTTTCCGCAAGGGGTTTTTAATGCGTTTGGACAAACTGACCACCCGCTTCCAGGAAGCGCTGGCCGACGCGCAGAGCCTGGCGTTGGGCAACGACAATCCGTATATCGAACCGGTCCACCTGCTGCTGGCCATGCTGCGCCAGCCGGATGGGGCCACCAAGAACCTGCTGTCGCGCGCCGGCGTCAATGCCAAGGGGCTCGAAGTCGCGCTCGACAACGCCATCAAGCGCCTGCCGCAAGTGCAGGGTGGCGAACAGGTGCAAGTGGGTCGTGACCTGGGCAGCCTGCTGCAACAGACCGAGAAAGAAGGCATCAAGCGCGGCGACCAGTTCATCGCCAGCGAGCTGTTCCTGCTGGCCGTGGCCGACGACAAGGGCGAGGCCGGCCGCATCGCACGCGAGCATGGCCTGGCACGCAAGGCACTGGAAGCCGCCATCGACGCCGTGCGCGGCGGCCAGACCATCGGCAGCGCCGAGGCCGAGAGCCAGCGCGAGGCGCTCAAGAAGTACACCATCGACCTGACCGAGATGGCCCGCATCGGCAAGCTCGACCCCGTCATCGGCCGCGATGACGAAATCCGCCGCGCCATCCAGATCCTGCAACGCCGCACCAAGAACAACCCGGTGCTGATCGGCGAGCCGGGCGTGGGCAAGACCGCCATCGTCGAGGGGCTGGCGCAGCGCATCGTCAATGAAGAGGTGCCCGAAAGCCTGAAGAACAAGCGTGTGCTGGTGCTCGACATGGCGGGCCTGCTGGCCGGCGCCAAGTACCGCGGCGAGTTCGAGGAACGCCTGAAGGCCGTGCTCAACGACATCGCCAAGGAAGAGGGCCGGACGATCCTCTTCATCGACGAGATCCACACCATGGTGGGCGCGGGCAAGGCCGAGGGCGCGATGGATGCCGGCAACATGCTCAAGCCGGCGCTGGCGCGCGGCGAGCTGCACTGCATCGGCGCGACCACGCTGGATGAATACCGCAAGTACATCGAGAAGGATGCCGCGCTGGAGCGCCGCTTCCAGAAGGTGCTTGTCGACGAGCCGAGCGTGGAGGCGACCATCGCCATCTTGCGTGGCCTGCAGGAGAAGTACGAACTGCACCACGGCGTGGAGATCACCGACCCGGCGATCGTTGCGGCGGCTGAACTGAGCCACCGCTACATCACCGACCGCTTCCTGCCGGACAAGGCCATCGACCTGATCGACGAGGCCGGCGCGCGCATCAAGATGGAAATCGACTCGAAGCCCGAGGCGATGGACAAGCTCGACCGCCGCCTGATCCAGCTCAAGATCGAACGCGAAGCCGTCAAGAAGGAAACCGACGAAGCCTCGCAAAAGCGCCTGGAGCTGATCGAGCAGGAGATCGAGCGGCTGCAGAAGGAATACGCCGACCTGGAAGAGATCTGGAAGGCCGAGAAGGGCGCCGCGCAAGGTGCGGCCACGCTCAAGGAAGAGATCGACAAGATCAAGCTGGAGATTGCCAAGCTGCAGCGCGAAGGCAAGCTCGACAAGGTGGCCGAGCTGCAATACGGCAAGCTGCCCGAGCTGGAAGGCAAGCTGAAGGCCGCGACCGCCGCCGAGGCGAGCGGCCACAAGCAGCCGAACAAGCTGCTGCGCACGCAGGTGGGCGCCGAAGAGATCGCCGAGGTGGTCAGCCGCGCTACGGGCATCCCCGTGGCGAAGATGATGACCGGCGAGCGCGAGAAGCTGCTCAAGATGGAAGACCACCTGCACCAGCGCGTGGTCGGCCAGGACGAGGCCGTGCGCCTGGTGTCGGACGCCATCCGCCGCTCGCGCGCCGGCATCTCGGACGAGAACAAGCCCTACGGCTCGTTCCTGTTCCTGGGCCCGACGGGCGTGGGCAAGACCGAGCTGTGCAAGGCGCTGGCCGGCTTCCTGTTCGACTCGGAAGAGCACCTGATCCGCATCGACATGAGCGAGTTCATGGAGAAGCATTCCGTGAGCCGCCTGATCGGCGCGCCCCCGGGCTATGTCGGCTACGAGGAAGGCGGCTACCTGACCGAAGCCGTGCGTCGCAAGCCGTATAGCGTGGTGCTGCTCGATGAAGTCGAGAAGGCCCACCCGGATGTCTTCAACGTGCTGCTGCAAGTGCTGGACGATGGTCGCCTGACCGATGGCCAGGGCCGCACGGTGGACTTCAAGAACACGGTGATCGTGATGACGTCCAACCTCGGCTCGCAGCTGATCCAGTCGATGACGGGTGAAGGCGAACCGTTCGACGTGATCAAGGGCGCGGTGTGGCAGGAGGTGAAGACGCATTTCCGGCCCGAGTTCCTGAACCGGATCGATGAGGTGGTGGTGTTCCACTCGCTCGATCAGAGCAACATCGAGTCGATTGCGCGGATTCAGCTCAAGCGGCTGGCGGCGCGGTTGGCGCATATGGATCTGACGCTGGAGATCACCGACAACGCGGTGGCCAAGCTGGCCTCGGCGGGCTATGACCCGGTGTTTGGGGCGCGGCCGTTGAAGCGTGCGATTCAGCAGCAGATTGAGAATCCGGTGGCGCGGATGATCCTGGAGGGGAAGTACTCGCCCAAGGATGTGGTGCCGGTGGATTATCACGATGGGCAGTTCACGTTTGAGCGTGTAGTGCACTGAAGCGCTGCTTGGAACTGAAAAGCCGCTCTGGAGTTATCCAGGGCGGCTTTTTTTTGTTTTTGCTCCTGCCGGGGCTTGGTGTTGGTGGTCCACCTCCCTTTCGCCCCCTGCCGGGGCCGACTCACTTTCTTTGTCTTGCCAAAGAA
>CAJXMR010000095.1 GCA_913056305.1 uncultured Ralstonia sp. | reverse complement strand
CGTGCGTCTGCATCGGAATCGTGATGATCAGCATGATCAGCAGTACCAGCATCACGTCGATCAGCGGTGTGGTGTTGATGTCGACCATCACGTCCGGCTCGCGGCCAGTCCCGCCGGATCCCACATTCATTCCCATCGTTGGCTCCTCACCCTCCGCGCACCGGCGGCTCCGTCACAAATGACACCTTGCTGATTCCCGCGCGCTCGCAAGCCGTAATGACGCGGCCAATGAACTCGTAGCGCGTGCTCTGATCGCCGCGCACGTGAACGTCGGGCTGCGGCTGCATCACCGACACGGTCTTCAACTGCGCAAGCAGCGTTGCTGCATCCACGTGCTTCTCGTCCCAGAAGATGTCGCCATCGCGGTTGACTGCGATCGTGACGCTCTTGGGCGTGGTCTGCAGCGGCTGCACCGTCTGCTTTGGCAACTGCACCGGCACGGTATGCGTCACCACCGGAATCGTGATCAGGAAGATGATCAGCAACACCAGCATCACATCGACAAGCGGCGTGGTGTTGATGTTGGCAATGACTTCGCCCTCATCGCCATCCTGGCCGTCCTGGCCAACGCTCATCGCCATGATTTACCCCACCTGCTCGACCAGCGTAACGTTCTGCGCTGCCACAGAACGCTTTGCACGCTTGCTGCCGGCCAGCACGACGGCGTGCAATTGAGCGCCGAAGGCGCGCACACGCTCCATCACCGATTTGTGGCGGCGCACGAGGAAGTTGTAGCCGAGCACGGCCGGAACCGCGACCGCGAGTCCAATTGCCGTCATGATCAGCGCCTCGCCTACCGGACCCGCAACCTTGTCGATCGATGCCTGACCGGCGACGCCGATGGCCGTCAGCGCGTGATAGATGCCCCATACCGTACCGAACAGGCCAATGAACGGCGCCGTCGAGCCGACGGTTGCGAGGAACGCGAGGCCATCTTGCAGGCGGTTCGACACGTTGGTGATCGCGCGCTCAACCGAGACATCGATCCAGGTATTGCGATCGACCGATTCGAGCAGGGCTTCGTCGTGATGCTCGCCAGCCTCGATCGCGGTTTCGGCAAGGAAGCGGAACGGCGAGGTCTCGTCCAGCAGCTTCGCGCCCGCGGCGAGCGATGGCGCGCTCCACAGTTGATCGTCGGCGTTCTTCGCGCGGCGGTTCGCACGCATTTGCTCCAGGAACTTGGTGATCATGATGTACCAGCTGCCCATTGACATGATCACCAGCAGGGCCAGCACGAAGCGGGCAACGAAGTCGCCGTTCTTCCACAGCGCGCCAAGACCGTACGGATTGTCGACGGGTTCAGTGTTGGCAGGGGCCGGCGGCGGTACGGCCTGGTCGGCTGACGCACCGGCCATTTGTGGCGCAATGGCGCTGGGGGCGGCCACCTTCGCATCGCTAGCTTGGGCGTACGCCATTTGCGGCGTGACAAAGGTGGTCGCCGAGGCCGCGGCGATCAACAGGCTTGCCGCCATGGCGGCCAGAGAACGCTTCTTCATATCTACTCCCGTTCAAACATTGAACTTCTTCAACTTGACTAAAAAAACGCTGCCAGTGCCGCTCGAGTGCTGCGTCCCAGATCAGTTCAGGTTGAACGAGAACGGAACTTGGACACGCACCGGCTGGCCCTGGGAGACGCAACTGAACTTCTTCACCGCGTTGAATGCCGCGGTATCCAGCGAGGCATCGTCGGACGACTTCGCGATACGTTCACGCGTAATGTGGCCCTGCGGATCGACCACGAATTCGACGAGCACGTCGCCAGTGACGTTGTTCTCCTGGGCATCCTTGGGATACACCACGGACGCGCGCACCTGATCGGAATTCGGGCAAACCACACCCACTTCGGTGCTCGCCGCCTTGGCCGGCGCGGGCGGTGCTTGCGGTGCAGGCGGTGCGACCGCGGGCATCGATGGAACCAGCGCAGCCTGATGCGTGATGGTCGACTGCGCTGGAGCCGGCACCGGTACTTCAGGTGGCGGCACGAACGGCGGTGGCAGCAGCGCGGACTTCGGCGGCGGCAGCGGTACGGTTGGCAGCGGCGGCGGTGGCGGCGGCTTGACCGGCGTGATGATCCTGGTCTCGATCGGATGTTGAATGACTTGCACCACCTTGGTGGCGAGGCCATTTAGCAATGCATAGATCAGCACCACGTGGATGAGAAGAACGGCAGCGAGACCGCCAAATCGGCGCACGGAAGTCTGCTGCTTCTTTCCGAACTCGCGTGGGCGCCCGGTTCTTTGAACCAGGGACGCGCCCACCGAAAACTGCCCTGCACTCTTCACTTCGTTCCTCCCGGCGTGTGCCGTCAACTTCCAAGACTTCGGCGTTCTTGCGACGTCGAAGCATTGCCTACCTCAACCCGATCGAGAGCGACTGCGTCCTGCCGCTACGTCGAGCACCCACGTGTCAACGCGCGTCGCCAGGCAGCCCCTGTGAGCAAGCGCATTCAAATTCGCGGAGATTCGCGTCGACGCCTGCTCCGGAGGTGGCGACGCGCGTTCTCGTGGAGTCGCCGCTCATGCAGCCATTGCGCCCCCTTAGTGCGTGCATGCGTGTCGCGATGGGCCGGAAGAACATCGTGAAGCGATTGGGCTTGCGGGAGTGCAGCCCGAGCACAGCGTCATAGCGGGCGCCAGGCTCCTGAAGGTGCGGCAGTTGCGGCAGGAGTAAGCCGAAGTTCATGGTGATTCTCCGAGGGTGAGCACGATCGGCTGAGCACCGCACTTGCACTTGGCAGTGCGTGACAGCAGCCGGCCTGCATGGATCGACGGCGGCGATTCTAGAAGAGACACGCTGACCCGCGAACTGTGACTAGTGACAGTAGACCGCCCGTTTGTCGCGCAGTATCATGCGGCCCGATTTCCAAAGCGGGGCGCTGATGTGGAGGCCAAGTTGGCAGGCGTTGGCCTCTGTTCAACCAACGCATGGCAACGGGCCTCGACGCGCTTGTGCTGGCCTTCACCGGCCTGCTGGCGCCCTTTGTTGGCGCGGGATTCCGGTCATCGGTGGTGAAGGCAACCGGCGGATTCGACTCACCTTGCTGCAGACGATTTCGCTCGAATCCCGGGCAGTGTCAGCCTCGCGCACACGTAAGCCACCGCTAAGGACATCGAAGTGCTCGCGCACACGTAAGCCACTGCTAAGGCCATCGATGTGCTCGCGCATGCGTGGGCCCTGCTAAGGCGATCTGAAGTGCGCGCCGTACGCGTCGGCCCTTGGCCGCCGCAATGACGGCAGCGTTCTACAACGCCGATTTTTTTTGTGCCACTCAAGGCGCTCGATCAGTACGGACAAGCTGCTTGAGCCAATCTGGAAGACGTTTGATAGGAAGGGGAAATGAAACAAAGAACATTGGCACTCGCCGTCAAAAAAATCATCTGGGCGAACTTGGCGTTGTCAGCCGCATTTGCTGTGCCGGCATCGGCGCAGAGCCAGCCGGCCGCCTCCGAAGGTCCGTCCTCCGCAGCGGCCACGACCAGCACATCGGTAGTCACGGCCCCAATCGCCACGCCTACCACGCCGGCTTCCGATACGGAGGTGACAGGCCCGTCGGGCAACAAGGTTGCCCAGCTGAAGCGATTCGAAGTGACAGGCTCGCTGATTCGCAGCGCGGACAAGACGGGCTTCAATCAAGTCCAGACGGTGACGCAGAAGGAGATTCTGAGCAGCGGCGCCACCACGGTCTCAGATTTCCTCCGTGGCACGAGCGCCAACTCGGGCAGCAGCTGGGGGGAGGACACGGTGCTCAGCCAGTCACCGGGCGGTACGGGGATCGCGCTGCGCGGCATGAGTCAGAAGTACACCCTGGTGCTGGTGGACGGTCAGCGCTCCGCGCCGTATGCCTTCGCGAATGGCGGCACCGACACGTTCTTCGATATCAATACGCTGCCGTTGAACATGGTTGAGCGCATTGAAATCGTCAAGACGGGCGCAGTGTCGCAGTACGGCTCGGACGCGATTGCCGGTGTGGTCAATATCATCACGAAGAAGAATTTCCAGGGCCTCCAGCTTGACGCAAGCATGGGCGGCGCGCAGCACGGCGGCCAGGGCACGACGAATTTCGGCTTGCTGGGTGGCTTCGGTAATCTCAACTCGGATCGCTTCCATGTGACGGCAGCGCTTAGCCACTATCGTGCCAGTGGCGTTTCCATGTCGCAGCGGGGTTTCACGAGCAATGAGGACTACTCCGCGCGGCCCGGCGGGTACTTCGCTCAGCCCAGCTCGTTTTTCATGACGCCTTCCGGCCCTCAGGCGCTAAGCCCCTGCGGACCGACGGGAACCGTGACCTCGGCACTCAACAATCTGCAGACCAAGTCCGACGGTACGGTCTGCTCGCAAAACGGCGCGAGTGGCCAATCGCTCGCGGCGCAGACGGAGCGCACCAGTGCCAAGGTGCACGCCGACTTCAAGCTCAGCGATAACGTCGAGGCCTTCGGCGACATCTGGGGAAGCCACAACACCACGTCGCTCATGTCCGGTCTGGCTGGCTTTGGCGCAGGGGCACTTGTACCGTCGCTCTACTTCACGGGCAGCGAATTTGCTGCCTTCTCGCCGACGGTCGGCGCAAACGCACTGACCTATTACTTCCCGAACGCGCAGGCGGTGAACACGACATCCAACTTCTATCGTGTTTCGGGCGGCCTGAAAGGCTCGCTCAGCACAAAGACATTTGGCGATTGGGATTGGTCCGCATCCTATGGTCATTCGCAAAGCGTGGTGTCCAACGCCTACACGAACCAGATCAATGCATCCACGGTATTGGGTTACACCAATAGCGTAACGCCAGCCACGTTTAGCGCCGCTACGCTCAATGCCTTGCCGGGTGTGCTGGGGACCGCCAACAACCAGGGGATCTCGAAGCTCGATGTGGTGGACGCGACGATCTCGACGCCGAACCTGTTCAAGCTGCCCGCTGGGGATGTGGGGCTGGGTTTTGGCGCACAGTTCCAGCATCAAAGCGAAGTCATCAGCCCGGGCTCCACCGCCTTTGTGAACCCGGTCACCCAAGCGGTGGACGGCCACCGCAATGTTGCCGCCCTGTATTACCAGGCCGACATTCCGATCGTGCGCGGCCTGACATTCGGCCAGTCCGGCCGCTACGACCGTTACAACGACTTCGGCGGCGTCTATTCGCCACGCTTTGCGCTGCGCTATCAGCCGGTGCGCGACTTGACCATGTATGCCTCGTATAACCGTGGCTTCCGTGCACCGACGCTGATTGAGCTCTACCAGACGGCAGCCGTAACTTATCAGACCGTCAACAATCAGAACGTCAACGAGTACTTTGTCGGCAATCGGAACTTGCAACCGGAGCGTACGAAGAACTACAACATCGGCTTCCAGTCGTCACCGACCCGCACCACGGACTTCGGTCTCGACTACTACAGGATCGACGTCAGCAACGTGATCGGCCAGCCGGATATCGTCGCAATGGTGAACGCCAATCCAGGACAGCCGATGTACAAGCTGGGGTACACGAACCTTTCGTATCTGCATACCGACGGCCTCGAGGCCACGTTCAAGCAGATGGTACCGACGAAGATCGGTACCTTCACGCTGGCGGGCGACTGGGCATACGTGTGGCACTTCACGATGCCGATGAGCGGGGTCGCGACCAACTTCGCAGGAAACAACGGTGCGAACAACACGGTGTTCGGCGGGGCCTTTCCTCGCTGGAAGGGCACGACCGAACTGAGTTGGGCTTTTCGCAAGTGGACGACTACATTGACCTGGAAATACACCGGCCCCTATGCACAAGTGATCAACCCCGGGTCGGATGCCGCGTCTTACAGCCAGTTCAATCTGTTTGTGAGCTACACCGGCTTCAAGCACTGGACGCTGTATGCGGGCATCAACAACCTGTTCAACCGCACACCGCCGTTTGACCCGGTGTGGATGTACACCTATCGTGGCGCCTATGATCCGTCGCTGTACTCGGGCATCGGCCGCTACGGTCAAATCGGTGCGACTTATCGGTTCTGATGTGCCAGCCTGCTGCGCGGGGCGCAAGCGCTAAAAGGAAATCACTCAGGTGACCGTCACGCCTAACTCAACGCGGGCGGTCGCCTGGTGATCCGTGGCCATGTCATCGCGTATCGCCATGCGCGGGAAACGATGGCAGGCGAATGCGATTCGCAATCTGACATGGCACCGTTGCCTTGCTCCCCAAACCTGGCGGAACACCCACCAACGCTAGCCAAGCAACCGCAACGCCTCCGCAAGCGACAGCACCGTGGTGCGCGAATCGAACGCCGTTGAAAAGAGATGATCGTGCACGACCTGGTCCGGGTCGCAGCAGCAATCCTTGACCGTGAACAAGCGGAAGTCCGCGTCGCTCGCGTACGCAACCGACGACAGCATCACGCCGGTCGACGCAATGCCCACCATGAGCAGCGTATCGATCCCCTGCGCGGAAAGCCGCACCTGCAGGTCGGTACCAAAGAACACGCTGGCACGATGCGCGATGATGAGCGGTTCATTGGCCTGCTGGCCGAGCTCCGGCGAGATCCGGTCGTCGACGAAAAGCCCGAGTCCCTTGACGCCCTGCCCGTTCCGGTTCAACGGTTTGGTGGCGCGAGCGGTCGATCCTCCCGCGCACCGCCGCGCGATGCATGCGCTACGAGCTCGGGTGGCGGCCCCCCACATCCAGTGCAGGCTCCCGGCGATGCGCCCGCGTGTCGGGTCCAAACGCCATGGCACTGAGCACGGCCAAGGCCCAGGCGCCGATCGCCCCGTACAGCATCACGCGCTCGAAACCGTGCACAAGCGCGGCATGGACGATCACGCCGTGCGGATCGACAGCGGCAAGTTCCGCGCTGCCCTGCGTGAGCTGCGCAATATTGCCGGCGGCCACCTTTTCCGCGAGCAAACGCAGCGACGAGGTTTCGGCAAAGCCGGAAAGCGCGCGCGTGAGGTCAGCAAGCACGCCTTCAAGGAGGATGAAACCCATCAGCGCGATATTGATGGCCAGGCTGATCAGTCTCGCGCTCATATCGATACCGGAGGCCATGCCCGCGCGGTTGGGCGAAACCGAACCCGTGGCTGTATTGGTGACCGGCGTATTGGTCAGGCCCAGCCCAGTTCCGCACAGCAGGCAACCCGGCAGCATCGTGAGCCAGCTGGCGTGCTCCATGCCGGCGCCAAGCCGCATCAGGAAGAAACCGAGGCCGATGGCGAACATGCCGAGCGGAATAACCCTGCGCGCCTCGAACCTGAGCGCAAGCCGCTCGGCAAGCGGCGGGACGACCAGCGTCGGTAGCGTATAGGCGAGCAGCGACAACCCGGCGTCCACACTCGTGTAGCCGAGCGCGCCCTGAAAATAGATCGGCAGGTAGATCATGAACGGCCAGTAGCTGAAGTTCATGCCCATGGCCCCGAACAGCGCACCGGCAAACGCGCGGATCCGCAACACCGAAAAGTCGAACATGGGTCGGGGGCTGCGCTTCTCGACCAAGATAAACGCGACGAAACTCAACACCGTCGCTGCGGCGATGCTCAATGCGGCGGGACTGCCGAACCCGAGATCCGCACCCTGCGTGATGAGATAGACAAGGCCGAAACACCATGCGGAAAGCGTGACGATGCCGGCAACGTCCAGCTGTTGCGCATGCGGGTCGCGGGACTCCTGCACACCGGCCAAGACCAGGCCCAGCGCAACGATCGCGATCGGCGTGTGGATGAGGAAGACCCACTGCCAGTTGGCGACTGCGACGATCATGCCGCCGATGATCGGACCGAAGCCGAGTCCGATGCCGAAGATGATTCCCCATGCGCCAAACGCCTTGCTGCGTTCACGCCCCTCCTGGAACTGATGCGAAAGCACCGCCACCTGGCAGATCAGCATCGCGCCACCGCTTACGCCTTGAAGAAACCGGCTGACGATCAGCACGGACGCGCTCTGCGCGAGCCCGCAGACCAGGGAGGTAATCCCGAACATCACGATGCTGGCCACATAGATGCGCCTGCGTCCGAAACGGTCCGCCAGCGCCCCGGTGGCCATCAACACCGTGGTACACGCGAGCGTGTAGGCGTTCATGATCCATTGAATCTCCTTGAAATCCGCGTGCAGCACCTGTTCAAGGGTCGAGAGGATCGTCGGGACGCTGGAGATTTCGAGGCCGAACATCAGCGAGGTCAGGCAAACGGCCGCCAGCGCAAGCGCGTTTTTTGGAGGAAGGGAGCAGGTCATGATGAGTGTGGGAAAAGGGGCAGCCGCCTGGTCAGATCCGGTGTGGACGACGATGCGGCTCGGTCAGAAGCACCTCGGGTGTACTGTATCGGGAATAAATTTCCCTATTGACGCGATCTTTTCCCATTAATTGCTCCACCATGGAATCAATATGACTGACAGGCTTGATGGGGTGACAGTCTTTGTGCAGGTGATTGAGGCAGGCAGCTTTACGCTTGCGGCTGAACGCATGAACCTCACGCGTTCGGCGATCGGCAAGGTGATCGCGAGGCTCGAAGCGCGTCTTGGCGTGCATCTACTCCATCGCACGACGCGCAGTCAGACGCTGACGGAGGCTGGACAGGCCTATTACGATCGATGCGTCCGGGCGCTTGCCGAGCTTGATGCGGCCGAAGCCGAACTCGAGAGCGGACACAGCGAGCCGCGCGGCCGCCTGAGGGTCAGCGTGCCGCTTGCGTTCGGTCACCATTGCGTCGCGCCGGTGTTGTTCGGGCTCGCACAAAAGCACCCCAACCTTCAGATCGACATCTCGTTCACAGACCGGGCGGTTGATCTCGTGGAAGAAAACATCGACCTTGCGGTGCGCATCGGCGAATTGCACGACAGCACAAGCCTCGTGGCACGGCGCCTCGGCGTGCAGGACACGAGCATCGGGGCCGCACCGTCGTATCTGGCACGGCACGGGACTCCAGTCGAGATCGAAGACTTCGAAGGGCATGCGGGCATCGCCCACTCGCGCGCCGGTGTGTCGTTGCCATGGCGCGTGCGCGATGCCGACGGCAATGCGCACGAACTCCGCATCGCGCCGCAACTGAGCCTGGACGATATACAGGCGATTGCAGGCGCAGGCATCGCCGGCCTCGGGCTCGTGCAGTTGCCGTGCTGGCTGCTGACACGCTATGTCGCAACGGGTGAACTCGTTGCGGTGAGAGAGCGCTGCTGCGTGCACCCGTGGGATATCCATGCCGTCTGGCCGAAGACGCCCTATTTACCCTTGAAGACCCGTTGTGCGATCGATGCACTTGTTTCCGAAATCCCGCTGATGAACCTCGGATGAGGTGGGCATCACCAGCATCGTCAATCTGGGCCCACTTGAGATGCATTCACCGGTTGCACCCGCAGCCACAAGCGGTCAGTCAGCGGGGGCCGCTTCATAAGCATGCCCATGAACATGCCAGCCGGTCTTATTGAGCGCCGCCCTCGGCCTTGACATCGGTCGCCGCGATATTCCGGGCTGCTCTGGGCCGAAGGATTTTTTCAACCAGCCGAGCCGACATCTGGCGGCTCAATAGTCTCTGCAAGTTCGCAAGCAGTCGATTGCGCGCCCCCACAACCCGATAGCTCCGATTGCGATCGAGCGCCCACAAGGCATCCCGCACCACGTTCGCGACCGGCATCGGCACGCCGACCGCTGCCTCCTTCGCGCCAACAACATCGAAAAACGCCGTTTGCGTCGCGCCAGGACACAGTGCGACAACGCGGACGCCGCGCTGTCGGTTCTCGGCCCAAATTGCCTCGGAAAATGAAAGAAGAAACGCCTTCGTCGCGCCATAGACCGCCATATAGGGATCTGGCTGGAATGCCGCGGTTGATGCGACGTTGATGACCGCGCCATCGGATCGCGCTTGCATCCCCGGCAGCAGCAGATGCGTCAGCTCGATCGCGGCGATGCAGTTCACCAGCACTTCATCGCGTTGGCGCGTCAACGGAATTGTTTCAAAGTGCCCATAAGCGGCAAAGCCTGCATTGTTGATCAGTACGTCCACCATAATGCCGGCCGCCTTCAGGTGAAAATCGATCGTCTGTACGGCATCGGTTGCGCCCAGGTCGACCGTCAGAAAATCGGCATTGCACGCATAGTCGCGTCGCAGTTCTGCGGCCAGATCGCGCAGCTTGTCGTGAGAGCGCGCGACCAGCACGAGCTTCGCGCCTCGTTCGGCCAATGCATAGGCAAACGCGCGCCCGATACCCGACGATGCACCTGTGATGAGTGCTGTTTTTCCGCGAAAATCGAAAGACTTGCTCATAGCCTGCTGATGGAGTGGAAGGTGCGTCGCACTCTAAACCGTTGACTATAGGCAACGGTCAAGCGTAAATGACGCCCCACGACATTGAATGGAGGCAGCATGCGCATCGGCGAGCTATGCAAGCGGGCGGGCGTGTCGCGCGACACCATCCGCTACTACGAGCGCATGGGTCTGCTGGACAAAGCAACGCAACCTCACGCGACGAACACTTACAAGCGTTATTCCGAACTTTCGTTGCAGCGGATACGGCTGATCGTCCACGCGAAGGCGTTGGGCTTCACGCTGGCGGAAATTGGCGACGTCGTCCATGTGTGGGAGAGTCCGACGTTCGGCATTGCGCAAAAGGTCGAGTGCCTGCAAGCAAAGCTTGCCGAACTCGACGCAAAGAGTCTCGCGCTGAGCGCGCTGCGAGCAGGGTTGCTGAATGCGCTGGCCAAAGTTGGCGGCGATTGTGTCGAAGGGGAAATCGCGTGACGGGTCGCGGCTGTGCAAGCGCCACGCCCACAAAAATGCGGACAGGTTCTGGCCGCTTTGATCGCACACGAGAGTGCGCTCAGGGGCGGTAGCCGAGCACATCCGGATCAGGCGCTGATACCAGATAATGCCCCTCCGAGTTAGGCATGCCCCATCCACCGCCCCGACATCCCCCATGAAGCTCAAACACCTGCTGCTCGCCGTCACCGTGACGTGCATCGCGCTGCCAGTGGCTGCCCTGGCCTTCGTCAAGCCGTTGCGGGTCGTCGCTCCCGCGCTGATGCCCGGCGTCGCCTGCCCGCTCCCGGACATCTGCATCGACGACGTGGCCAGGCTCGGTGATGCGCAAGCGCTGTATCGGGCCGGCTATGCAAAGGCGGCCAGCGCCGTCCGGCCATTCCGGCAATCGCCGCGCGTGGTGTTCTGCACGACGCAGGCATGCGCCGATACCTTCGGGTTGGGGCAGCGCGCGGCGGAGGCCATCGGCAACGTCGGCATGGTGGTCGCCCCACGGGGGTGGCAGGCGTTCTACGTTGCGCACGAGCTGATTCACCACCGGCAAGCCGAAGCGCTCGGCAACTACGCCGTGGCGACCCGCCCCAGATGGCTCATCGAAGGCATGGCGTATGCGTTGAGCGGCGACCCACGGCATCCGCTGGGCGCGCCGTTCGAACAGTGGCGATCGCAGTTCGAGGCGTGGCATGCCGACGTGGGTGCGCACGACCTATGGGAGGCGGCGCGCGAGGTTCGCTGATGTTGCCCTTGTGTCGCCCCGGGCCCGACCTAGACTGGTGAGCGATACGTCCGCCGGTGAGGGTGACATGGCCAACGTGAACGCGGCGTCGATTGACGCGTTGAGATCGCTTGTACGCGGCCCGCTCCTCGTCCCGGGTGACGCGGAATACGACGCGGCGCGCACGGTCTGGAATGCGATGATCGACCGTCGGCCCGCGCTCATCGTGCGCTGCCTCGGCGTGGCCGACGTGGCGATCTGCCTGAAGTTCGCGGGGGAACAGGGTCTACCGCTCTCCATCAAGGGTGGCGGCCACAACGTGGCTGGGCTGGCAACGTGCGACGCGGGCTTGATGCTGGACATGTCGCTCATGCGCGGTGTCTGGGTCGATGCCCAGGCACGCACCGCGCGTGCACAGGCGGGATGCCTGCTGGGTGACGTCGACCGCGAGACGCAGGTGCATGGGCTCGCAACGCCGCTCGGCTTCGTCTCGAATACCGGGATTGCGGGCCTCACGCTAGGCGGCGGCTTCGGCTACCTCACCCGCCGGGCCGGCTGGACGAGCGACAACTTGCTGTCGGTCGATGTGGTCATAGCCGGCGGGCGCGTCCTGCGCGCAAGCGAGCAGGAGCACAGCGAACTGTTCTGGGCCTTGCGCGGCGGCGGCGGCAATTTTGGCGTCGTGACCAGCTTCGAGTACCGCCTGATTCCCGTGGGGCCGGAGATCGTCGCGGGCGCCATCGCCTGGCATGCGAGCGAGGCGGACCGTGTCCTGGACGTGTGGCAGCAGCTCGTCAGCCACGCGCCGCCGGAATTGACCTGCCCTGCGCTCCTGCGCCTTGCCCCGCCCGCGCCCTGGCTCGCAAGGGAAGCACATGGCAAGCCGGTCATCGTCACGCTGTTTTGCCACACTGGACGGGTCGAAGACGGCGAAGCACTCGCCGCGCCGCTCAAGGCAATCGGCAACGCCGTGGGCGACGTGCTGCAACGTCGCACCTATGTTTCGCAGCAGAGTTTGATCGACGCCACGCAGCCGAAGGGGCGGCGCTACTACTGGAAGTCCGAGTTCCTGCCGCGATTCGAGCCGGCCTTGCTGGCGAAGGCGGTCGAGCATGCGGGGCGCATCGTCTCACCGCATTCATCAGTCATTCTTTTCCCGATCGACGGTGCGCTCAACCACCTGCCGGCAAGCCACTCCGCCGTCGGCAACCGCGATGCCCGCGCCGTGATCAACATGACCGCGGCATGGGAGAACGCGGACGATGATCAAATGAATATCGGGTGGGCTCGAACCGCATGGCAAGACATCCGCCCCTTTTCGACGGGCGGCACCTATGTCAACTTCCTCACCGAAGAGGAAGGCGATGAGCGGATTCGCGCTGCGTATCGCGACAACTACCGGCGCCTGGTCGAACTCAAGCAGGCATGGGACCCGGGCAATGTGTTCCGGATCAACAAGAACATTGCGCCGTAGAGCGGCTTGCGCTGACACGCGGCGTGTCATCCCGGGACCAACCGGCCGTGATATAACGCGCGAACATCCCGTTCCTTCGCGAGCACACTCCACGTGGTTCCCTGGATCGTCAGGCCCCCAACGCGCGCGTTTGCCGCCGGCTTCTTTGCGGTGGTGGCACTGGGCACGGCGGCGTTGCTGATGCCGTTCCTGCTGCCACCGTCTCGTCAAGTCGCGATCGCCCAGACGCTCCTCGCAGCGGCCCTTGCGTATGGCTGGGCCTGGCTGCTGTATCCCCGTCGTCCTGCGGAGCTGTACGGCGCGCCGTGTGGTGTCGTTGTCGCGTTGCTGGCGCACTTCAGTTTCATGGCGATTCTGCTGGCCTCGGGCAACCGCGAAGCATGGCTCATGCTCGTGGGTTTCGTGTGGACGCCCTTTCCGTGGCTTGTGCCGATCGCAGGCGCGGCAGCCGGCGGTACGAACCTGCGCAACCTCCGCACTCGCATCAGCACGTCGGTCGCGATCGCGCGTCTTGTGTGGGCGACGTGTATTGCAATCGTTCGGGACACGTATGCGCGCCTTGACAGGCGGGCCGCTGACCCAAGCGCCAGCACCATCATGACGACGGTCGTCAGCAGTTGCCTGTTACTCGCCGGCGGCGCGCTGGGCCTTGCATGGCTTCACCCGCAGGTCGCGCTTGCAGACGAGGGGATCGATCTGTCGCTGCGGCTGCTGCCCGGCACCGTGGCACTGATTCTGGCCCTGGCCGGGTGGATGGCTGGGCGGGCGCTGCTTGCGGCCGCGCCGGCCGCGTACCGGTTGCGCATCCTACTGCTGGCGGCACTCCTGACGGGGGTGGCAACTGTCAGGTTCTGGAGCAACGTCGCAGCCTGACAGGCACACTTGCCCCATTCCCCGGCGAAGGCATCGACGCGTTTCTTGAGAAGCGGCGGGCCAGATGGCGGTCTTGAACTGCTGGCGGCGAGCCTGTGGACGTTGCGCGCAACGTGCAAACTCCGGCGCTTGAAGCACAAAGCCTTGCGATCCGCGCTCTGAGCGTCGCGCGCAAGGCTTTTTCCTTTGCGATTGCCTCTTTTTTGAGCAACCCACGAAGCTTTTTGCGTGGCGCTCCACCGTCTGAGCGTCATGCGTGAGAGTTTTTGCTCGGCACGCGACGCTTTTTGCCTTGCGATTGCTGCTTTTTTCAGCACCCCACGACGCTTTTTTCGTCGCGATCGACTGTCTGCCCCTCGTGCGCCGAGGTTTTTGCTCGGCAGTCGGGGTTCCGAGCCCGGCGTTTGAAGCCGCGCGCTCCGCGCTTGAAGCCTTGCGCTCAGCGTTTGGTGAGCTAACAACAGCTGGCGCTTCGTAAAAACCCGCACTACGTCCAATGACCGCACGCCACCGCTCGATGATCGCCCGCTCGGGCCGCGTGGCGCTTGGCGCTGAAATCAACGCTCACTAGGCTTCCCCCACGGTCCTGACACACAGACCGAACGCATCCCGTTTCGCCCGGCACAGACCGCTAACACAGACCATTTAGCGAGCGAACGGATTGGTTGTCCTTGGGGGGAATTCACATGAAGCTGTCTACCAAGCTGCTGGCACTCGTTGCCGCCGCCCTGCTCGGTGTCGCGCTGCTGGCGGCGACGGCACTGCAAACGCTGCGCAGTTCGCTCGTCGACAGTCGCCGCGAAGAGATCGTCATCCTGCTGACCAAGGCCGAACACCTGGTCAACGCCTACCGCGAACAACAGGCGCGCGGCACGATGTCCGGCGAGCAGGCACAGCAGGCCGCGAAGGACGCCCTTGCGCAACTCAACGCGAACACGAAGAGCTACTACTGGGTGACGACCAGCGATGGCATCAACCTCGTGCACCCGAACGCAAAGTTCATCGGCACGAAGGCAAGCGGCAACCGGACCACGAGCGGCCTGACCGACAGCGAAGCCTACCGGGCCGGCATGGCGCAGTCGCACTTCGCGCTGGTCGATGTGCTCATCAAGCGATCGCCGGACGCCGAGGTCGAGCCCAAGCTGCAGGGCGTGGTGGCGATTCCGGAGTGGAACTGGTGGATCGGCACGGGCTTCTTCTATGACGACATCAACGCGACGTTCACCAGGCTCGCGGTCGTGTTTGGTGTGATTGCCGGGATCATCGCGGCGGCGGTGGGCGCGATCGCCTGGGCGGTCACACGCAGCGTCAAGCGGACCCTCGGCGGCGAACCGGCGTACGCAGCGCAGATTGCGCGGGAAATCGCGCAGGGCAACCTAAGCGTGCAGTTCGACGCCTCGCGCGCCGCGCCGGGCAGCCTGCTTGCGACGCTGGCTGAAATGAAAACGCGGCTGGCGGCGATGGTGGCGGAAATCCAGTCGGCGAGCCATTCCATTGCGCTCGGTTCCGGGGAAATCGCGCAGGGCAATCTGGACCTGTCGCAACGCACCGAAGAGCAGGCCGCGTCATTGCAACAGACTGCGGCCAGCATGGAAGAGATGACCGCGACCGTGAAGCAGAACGCCGACAGCACGCGCGAGGCCAACGATCTCGTCGGCAAGGCCACCGAAGCGACCGAGCGCGGTGGCTCGGCCGTGCACGAAGTGGTCGCGACCATGCAGCAGATCGCGCAGGAGTCCGGGAAGATCGCCGACATCACGACGGTGATCCAGAGCATCTCGTTCCAGACCAACATCCTGGCGCTCAATGCGGCAGTGGAAGCCGCGCGCGCCGGTGAGGAAGGACGCGGGTTCGCGGTTGTCGCGGCGGAAGTCCGGTCGCTGGCGCAACGCAGCGCGGCGGCCGCGAAGGACATCCAGACGTTGATCGACACGTCTGTCGAGCGCGTGAACGATGGCAGCCGGCTCGTGAGCGTGGCGGGGGACCGGATGGATGAGATCGTCCGCTCGATCCGGCAGGTAGCGGGCATCATCGGCGAGATTTCCGCCGCGTCGGATGAACAGAGCCAGGGCATCGAGCAGGTGAGCACCGCCATCTCGCAGATGGATGAAGTCACGCAGCAGAATGCGGCGCTGGTTGAGCAAGCCGCTGCCGCTTCGGCGTCGCTTGATGAGCAGGCTGGGCGGCTGCGGGCGGCGGTGGCGGTGTTTCGGGTGGGGTGAGGTCCGCCTCAACAAACCCCAACTTGCCTGGCCTGCTGGCGAGCCGGTAAACTGCCCTGGTCGCGCAAACAAGCGTGGCCGGGACTGCAATCCTGAATTCAAGACAAGTCCGCAAGTGTCGTTATGGCTCTTGCGTGCCGTCGTTCGCCTCTACGGGCGGGCCTCGGCAGGGAGGGCTTCGGCCCTGCCGATTTCTGGATTTGTCTTGATCGGTATTGCAGACCTTGTCGTGTGCCCGCCCACCCTCGTGGTGGGTGGTTCCTCTACTCACCACGAGGGCAAGACAATGGATCAACCGACTCAAGCTATACCCATCTCTTGCGGGCGCTGCCCCGCGATTTTCCCCTCCCCGCTTTGCATCACGCGTCGCCCCGTTCGCGGAGGTGTGCGATGAAGCTCGAACATGACCGCGAGTATTTGAAAGGTGCGCTGTCTGCGCGGGATTTTCTGCGGCGGACGCAGGCGGGGTTGAAGCTGCATCGGCACTTCGAGCC
>CAJXMR010000094.1 GCA_913056305.1 uncultured Ralstonia sp. | reverse complement strand
ACGGCACGCTCACCATCGGCCGTACCGTGGCCGAGGCGCACGTGCTGATGGCCACCCTGATCAAGGCCTGCGAGATCCAGATCCAGGCGCTGACCGGTGGCGAGGTCATCTCGCCCACGCCACAGGTGGCCGACCGAGCCGCCGAGCAGCTTGAAGACGGCGGCGCCATCGAGGGAGTACTGGAGTGGCCAGCGCTGCTGCGCAAACTGGATAAAATTGATCGGTCGTATCGCGACTAATTCAACGAAGGAACACCATGCCGACTTTCCATATCGAGATGTTCGAGGGCCGCACCGCCGAGCAGAAGAAGAAGCTGGTCGAAGAAGTGACCCGCGTCACGTGTGAGACCCTGGGCTGTGCGCCGGGCTCGGTCGACATCATCATCAACGACGTCAAGCGCGAGAACTGGGCGACCGGCGGTGTGCTCTGGTCCGAACAGAAGTAACCTCCTTCCACTTCCCTCTCGCCGGCCCACCATGCAGCACTTCGCCTCCGACAACTACGCCGGCTTCTGTCCGGAATCGCTGAAGTACTTTCTCGAAGCCAACGGCAGCGGTCACGAGCCGGCCTATGGCGACGACTCCTGGACCCAGCGCGTGTGCGATCGCATCCGCGACCTGTTCGAGACCGACTGTGAAGTCTTCTTCGTCTTCAACGGCACGGCGGCCAACTCGCTGGCGCTGTCGTCGCTGTGCCAGTCGTACCACTCCGTCATCTGCCACGAGCTGGCGCACATCGAGACGGACGAGTGCGGTGGCCCCGAATTCTTCTCCAACGGCTCCAAGCTGCTGACCGCCAAGGGCGAGAACGGCAAGCTCACGCCCGACGCGGTGGAAGCGCTGGTCACGCGCCGCTCCGACATCCACTACCCGAAGCCCAAGGTCGTCTCGCTCACGCAGTCGACCGAAGTCGGCACGGTCTACACGGTGGACGAGGTGCGCGCGATTGCCGCCATCGCCAAGCGCCGCCAGTTGCGCGTGCACATGGACGGCGCGCGTTTCGCCAACGCGGTGGCGTCGCTCGGCGTGCATCCATCGGAGATCACCTGGCGCGCGGGCGTTGACGTACTGTGCTTCGGCGGCACCAAGAACGGCCTGCCGGTGGGCGAGGCGGTGGTCTTCTTCGATCGTCGCCTGGCCGAGGACTTCGCGTATCGCGTCAAGCAGGCCGGGCAGCTCGCCTCCAAGATGCGCTTCATCTCCGCGCCGTGGCTGGGTTTGCTGGAGAACGACGTCTGGCTGCGCAACGCGCGTCATGCCAACGCGATGGCGCAACTGCTGCACGCGCGCATCGTCGATGTGCCGGGCGTGCGCATCATGTTCCCGACCGAATCGAACGCCGTGTTTGCCGAGCTGCCGTTGCCCGCCATCGAGGCGCTGCGCGCGCGCGGTTGGCGCTTCTACACCTTCATCGGCGCGGGCGGCTGCCGCCTGATGTGTTCCTGGGATCTGCAGCCCGAGACGGTCGAGGCATTCGCCGCCGACATCCGCCTCGCCTGCGAGCAAGCCGCCTAATCCAAGATCATTGCCATGAGCTTCGACTACCGCTTCTGCCCGCAATGCGCCACGCCGCTGGTTGAGCAGCACAACGCCGGTCGCGTGCGCATTGCGTGCCCCGCGCCGGACTGCGGCTTCGTCCACTGGAACAACCCGCTGCCGGTGCTGGCGGCGGTGGTCGAGTATCGTGGGCAACTGTTACTGGCGCGCAATGCGCTGTGGCCCGCGGGCATGTTCGCGCTCGTCACGGGCTTCCTGGAGCGCGACGAGACACCGGAAGACGGCATCGCCCGCGAGCTGAAGGAAGAGACCAACCTCGACGCGCAATCGATCTCGCTGATCGGTGTGTATGAGTTCATCCGCAAGAACGAGCTGATCATCGCCTACCACGTGGTGGCCGATGGCGAGATCGAACTGTCGGAAGAGCTGGCCGAATACCGCCTGAAGCCGTTCGACAAGGTGCGTCCATGGACGGCCGGCACCGGCTATGCCGTGGCCGATTTCCTCACCGCGCGCGGCCTGCCGGTCAGCTTCTTCGACATCCACACCGGCGAGCCGGCCGAGCCGCCGTCGCGTCAGTGGCAGCCGACGCGGCTCGCTACAATACCGGAATGATTCACGCGAGCTGCCCCGGGCGGCTCGCCCGCACCCCAGAGGAAGACATGGAGTTCCAGAAGGAAATCGACGCACGCGGCCTGAACTGCCCGCTGCCCATCCTGCGCACGAAGAAGGCGCTCGCCGACATGCAGAGCGGCGACGTGCTCAAGATTCTCGCCACCGACCCCGGCGCCACGCGCGACTTCCAGGCCTTCGCCAAGCAGACCGGCAACGAGCTGCTCGAGCACAGCGAGCACGACAAGGTCTTCACGTTCTACATGCGCCGCCGCTGAGCCGGCCGCGCGCACCAGACAAGCGGGGCGATCCGGTTTGGCCGGATCGCCCCGTTGTCATTTCGTGGTGCCGGATGGGGCGCGCTCGGCGCCGTAGGTCTTCACCAGATAATCGACCATCGCCGGGATGTCCTCTTCCGGGAATGGCGCGCCGAACGGCGTCTTCATCTTCTTGACGGTGGCCTCCCAGTAGCTGCGCGGTAGCGTGGGCGGCTGTGTCTGCACGTACTGCGCGGCGTGGCAGATCATGCAGTTCTGCAGCACGAGCTTGTAGCCGGGCAGGTCGCTCGGCTTGTATTGGGCGGTCTCGGGCGGCAGCGTGATATCGAGCGCGTATGCGGCCGTGGCACCGAGGAGCGCCGTGAGTGCAAAGCCGGCTTGCAGCGTCTTGCGATCGAGCATGGCGGCCTCCTCAGGCGACGGTCACGTGCGTGGTTTCCACCACATTGCGCATGTAGCCCGGCGGGTTCCACAGCGCCGTCGTCGGCTGGCTCTGGCCGATGCGATTGACGGCCCGCACCTTCAGTTCGTACGCGCCGGGCCGGGCCGGCTTGAACGGCGCGCGCCATTCCCGGAAGGAGTACTTGCCCAGGTCTTCGCCCAACTGCGCTTCCGTCCACGTGCGCCCGCCGTCCGCCGAGAACGCGACCTCGGTGATGCCGTAGCCGCCATCGAAGGCGATGCCGCGCACGATGTGCTCGCGCCCGGCCGCAACCGTCGCGCCATCGGCCAGGCTGGTGATGAACGAGCGCACGTTGAAGCGGCCGATGGGCGTGGTCTTTGCGGGGGCGGTGCCGGGCGCCACGCAGGCGCACGGGTTGTCGGGAATGCGGTAGGCCGCGCGCATCCAGAAACCGTCGAACGGTTTGTCCACCACCTGGATGCTGGTCAGGTGCTTGAGCCAGTACGTGCCGTAGTAGCCGGGCACGATCAGGCGGATCGGGTAGCCGTTGAGCATGGGCAGATCGGCGCCGTTCATGGCCCAGGCGATCATCACCTCGCCGTCGAGCGCGTGGTCGATCTCGAGCGCCTTGAGGAACTTGGGGCTGTTGGCATCGGCCAGCGGCGGGCGGTCGAGGCCGTCAAACACCACCTGCACGCTGCCCGCGCGCACACCGGCTTTTTCCAGCACCTGCTTGAGCGGCACACCCGTCCAGCGCGCATTGCCCATCGCGCCGTTGGCGAGCTGCCCGCCGCCGACACGCGGCTGGGAGTAGGCGCGCCCGTTGCCCGAGCACTGGTTGACCGCGACGATCTCGCGCGCCTCGCCCAGCGCCCTGAGGTCGGCCAGCGACAGGTCGAGCGGTGCATTGACGTTGCCGCCCACTTTCAGGCGATACGTTTGCGGGTCGATCGAGGTGGGGATGCCGCTCCAGTGGTAGCGCACGAAGAACGCGTCATTCGGCGTGAGGGCGCCGTCGTTGAACACCGCAAACGGTGTCTCCAGCTGCGGCGGCCGGCTGGTCAGCAGGATCAGCGGGCGCTTTTGCGGGAAGGCCACCAGCTCGCGTTCGCCGTTGTCGAAGGGCAGGGTGATATGCCCGGTGGTCGCGGCCAGTGCGGTCAGTGCCGGGTGGCCGAGCGTGGCGCCCGCACCGAGCGTGCCGAGGGCCTTGAGTACGCTGCGCCGCGTGGTGCGTTGCAGCGGATCATCTGGATGCATGCCGTCGTCTCCTTGGAATCGATTCACGAAAGGTATCCAAGGACATGGCGGCGGCGGTGTCAATCGGGATTGTCGGCGGTCGTGATGGTGCGCCGCGTGGTGGGCACACCGTCACGTGACTGACTTGCCTACTTGCGCGCTTCCATCGCCATGCGCAGTGCCAGGCCGGTCAGCACCGAGCCCATCAGGTAGCGCTGCATCGACAGCCAGCTCGGCTTGCGCGAGAGGAACGACGCGATGCTGCCCGCCGTGGAGGCGATCATGCTGTTGACCGTCACGCTCACGCAGATTTGCGTGACGCCCAGGCAAACCGACTGCACCAGCACGCTGCCGTGCGCCGGCTCGATGAACTGCGGCAGCAGCGACAGGTACAGCACCGCCACCTTCGGGTTGAGCATGCTGGTCAGCAGCCCCATCGTGTAGAGCTTGCGTGGGCTGTCCACCGGCAGCTCGCGCACCTGGAACGGCGTGCGGCCGCCCGGACGTACCGCCTGCCAGGCCAGATACAGCAGGTAGATCGCGCCGCCGAAACGCAGCGCGTCATAGGCAAACGGCACCGCCATCAGCAGCGCGGTAATGCCGAACGCCGCGCACAGCATGTAGAACACGAACCCGGTGGCGATGCCCGCCAGCGACACCAGCCCCGCATTGCGCCCCTGGCAGATCGAACGTGAGATCAGGTAGATCATGTTCGGGCCGGGCGTCAGCACCATGCCCAGCGCGACCAGGGCAAAGGTGAGGAGGTTGGTGAGGGTGGGCATGGGCAGGACCTGCAAGCGGGGACGATGAGCTTGCAGGCTACCTGCGGGGGCAATCGGCCGACAGGTACAGAAATCCAGAAATTTGACGGATTCTGTATCGGTGTCGTTGCGGGGTTATTTGACCAGCGTGACCGGCACCCGAGAGATCCGGATCAGGTGGTTCGACAGCCGGCTCGACATCAGCGAGCCCAGCGCGGTGCGCGCGGCGGTGCCCATCACGATCATGTCGCATTCATTGGCGGCGGCGGCCTGTGCGATGGTCTGCGCCACCGGGCCGACCTTGACCTCGGCCACGTAGCTGGCGCCGGCATCGTCGAGGATGCTGCGGGCCTGGCGCAGCGCTTCTTCGCCACTTTGTTCTTCGAGTTTGCGCAGCGTCTCCAGGCGGTGATACGCGCTCGCGCGGCCGCCTTCGATCGGCTCCTGCACGTTCAGCAGCACGATGTTGGAGGCGCAGCGATCCCGATACAGGAAGGCGGCGTGGCGGACGGCATCCAGTGCGTGCTTCGAACCATTGACGGGGACCAGGAGTTTCAACATCGTGCGTCTCTCTTCGCGTGGATCGACCGGTGGCAGGCTGGTTGTCGGGTAGTTGCCTGCGGTGCCGGGCAGCGGTCCGTGTTGTCATGCACGGCCCTTGCTTTCTTTATACGGACCACGCCGCAAAGATGGTGTAAAGAGATCGCCTGCGATGTAAAGAACGTGTAAATGCATGGGGCGCCAGGATGCTGTCCGGGCGCCCCGCATGCGGGTCAGGCCGCTGCCAGCAGCTTCACGCCCGGGAAATCCACCGGCACGTTGAAGGCCACGTTGACGTAGTTGGTGAAGAGGTTCAGCGCAACGTGCGCCAGGATCTCGACGATCTCGCCATCGTCGAAGCCGGCCGCGCGCAGTGCCTGCACATCGGCGTCGCCAACCTGGCCGCGCTGCTCGACCAGCTTGAGCGCGAAGGTGAGCGCGGCCGCCGTCTTGGCATCGGCGGCACGGCCAGCCTGGGCTTCGGCCATGTCGTGGCCGGATGCGCCGGCCTTCTTGCCCAGTGCCGTGTGGGCGGCCAGGCAGTACTCGCAGCGGTTGCGGTCCGCCACCGCCACGGCGATCTTCTCGCCGAGCTGTGCCGGGATGCGACCGTGGCCGAGCGCACCGAACGCGGCCCACATCGAGGTGAGCGCCGCCGGCGAGTTGGCCACCGCGCGGAACATGTTGGGCGCGGTGCCGAACGCGCCATGGATCTGGTCGAGGACGGGCTTGCTGTCGATCGGGGCGGTGGCGCGGTCGAGCAGGGGAACGCGGGCAGTCATGGAAACACTCCTGGAAAGTCGATTGGATCGGGGCGCCGGGCGCGCAAGGTGCGCCATCGACGTGTGAGCAGTATGGTGGGCGGGGATGTATGATTGGGACGATTTCGTTTTAACTTCATGCCAATTCGTCCAATGACTGCCGGAACCCCGCTGGATCGCCTGTCAGGCCTGCTGGAGCGCTTTCGCGTGCGGGCGCGCCTGTTCTATTCCGGGGCGCTGTGTGGTGTCACGCAGTTCACGCCGGAGGCCGGGCAGGGGTTCCTGCACGTGCTGCGGCGCGGTGAGCTGGAGGTCACGCATCCGAACGCGGTGGACGGGCTGCCGACCCACGTGCGCGTGGCTGCTCCGTGTGTGCTGTTCTATCCACGTCCGGCCGCGCATAGCTTCCACAATCCGCCCGTCGATGGGTCGGACTTCACCTGCGCCACGCTCGATTTCGATGGCGGTGCGCTCAACCCGCTGGCGCGTGGCCTGCCCGCGTTGATGGTCCTGCCGCTGGACAAGGTCGAAGGCCTGGAGCCCGCGCTGGCCCTGCTGTTTGCCGAGACCGATCGCGTACGTTGCGGCCAGCGCGTGCTGGCCGACCGCCTGTTCGATGTGGTGTGCATCCAGCTCCTGCGCTGGCTGCTCGATCATCCGGAGGAGGCCGGCATCCAGCCGGGCCTGATCGCCGGGCTGTCGGACCTGCGCCTGGCCCGCGCGATGGTGGCCGTGCACGGGGCGCCCGGCGCGGCCTGGACGCTCGACGCGATGGCCGTGCAGGCGGGCATGTCGCGCAGCGCCTTTGCGGCCGCCTTCAAGCAGATCGTCGGGCAGACGCCGGCAGACTACGTGGTCGACTGGCGCGTCTCACTCGCCCAGACGCGCCTGCGTGAAGGGCGGCCGATCAAGCTGCTGGCCGAGGAGCTTGGCTACGCGGGGCCGTCGGCGTTGTCGCGCGTGTTCAAGGAGCGCACCGGGGTGTCGCCGCGCGATTGGCGCAAGCAACTCGGGTTGGCTTGAGCGTCACGCGGGCACGTGGGAAAAGCGCCGTCCGCGGCACAAAATCTTCGGTTACATCCTTAACGGTGTTGGTCACAGCCTAGGTGGGCGGTGCGGCCTAGACTGGAAGCACGGTCCGGCACCGTCCGGACGTTCTGGGAGCACATCGATGCAGAAAGCCAAGATCCTGACTTCCTTGCTGCTGGCAGCCTCGGCGCTGGCCCCCCTGGCGGGCCATGCGCAGGACCGCGACCGTGACCATCGCGGAGACCGCGACCACCGCTATGAAGAGCGTGATCGTGGCGACCGCGGTGACCGTGGCGATCGCGACCGCGTCGACATCGACCGCCGTGCTGATCGCATGGGCCCGCACCGCTGGGGCAAGGGCGAGCGGATTCCACCGGAATACCGCGATCGCCAATACGTCATCGACGACTGGCGCGAGCATCGCCTGGCGCCGCCGCCGCGCGGTTATCACTGGGTGGGCGTTGGCGGCGACTACTACCTCGTCGCGCCGACGGGCATCGTCTTCAACGTGATGATCGGCGGATAACGCGATCCTCGGCAGGGCAACAAAAAACCCGCGAAGCTTGCGCTGTCGCGGGTTTTTCGTTTCGGAATGCTGGTGGTGCACTCGCCCCCTCAAATCCAACCCACTCTCTCAACGCATGGGGCTTTCTGTGGGTCTGAGAGCAAAGATTCGAACTGTTGTCCGCGTCTGCCCCAGCCCGCAGATTACCTCGGCGCGGCCTGCGTGGGTCCCGCCGCTGCGTGATCGGCAGTTCGATCCCTCGTTTGTCAATCGAAGCAGACACCGCCGCGCCCACTGACAACGCCATGGGACAACACCCGGAAGCTGAGTACTACAACTGCCAGCAAACGCGCTGTGCATCATCCCTGACACGTCGTGGTGGGACCATGATGGGGGCATTGAGGCGATCACCATTGTCCGCCACGAAGTAGGGGTCGAGGGCCAGCGGTACGGGTTTCGGGGAGATCTTGGTGCGCAGATCGTTGAGATAGTCAGTCCAAGCATCGGAGACAGTCGCGCTTTCCCCACGTCGCTGCAGCGAAGATGGGGTGGACCTCCGAGCAGCTCCTTCCGGTCCTTGCAAGGCTTTCCGACGCGAGCTTGATCAACTACGACGAGAGCTCATGCTCCGTCTGGGTCAAGATCTGGTGGGACCATAACTCGGCACGAATGGCGGTCGGCCCTTCGCTGCGAGCTAAGACATACGATCAAATTGGCCAAATAGTCGACCAGTGGCGACAGGCCTCCCGTGCGGATGATCAGAGTTCTTTGACCGGCACGTCTGGCATGCTCAATGCCAGTTGCGCGATCCGGTCCTTGCGCATGAACACCACACCCGGATGCTGCTTCGCGTAGCGCAAGAAATCGCCCAGCACCTTCACGCGTGCCGGCGTGCCGCCGATGCGGTCGTGAGTCGAGATCGACATCATCCGGCGACGGTAGCCGGCTTCTTCGTAGAGCTGGTCGAACTCGTCCTTCAGTTCCTGCCCGAAGGCCGATGCCGTGAGCGGGCCTTCGGCGCCGTAGCGGGCGATGTCGTTGTTGCGCAGCGTGTAGGGCACGATCGCGAAGGGCTTGCCGTTGACCACCGTGGTCATCGGCTGGTCGCTTGACAGGTCGTCGATGTGATACGTGAAGCCCAAGCCCTGGAGCACGCTCAGCGTATTCGGCGTGCCGCGCAGCCAGAACGCGTTGAAGCCGACCGGTCGCGTGCCAGTAGCCTTTTCGATGGCCGCGATATTGGCTGCATAGGAGGCGCGCTCTTCGGCTTCGCTCAAGGTCCAGTGTGGCGTCCAGGTCTGACCATGCGCCGCCGCTTCATGGCCGCGGGAGACGATTTCGCGCGCAAGCGCCGGATTGCGCTCGACCGCTTGGCCAGTCATGTGCGATGTCACCTGCACGTCGTGCTTCTCCCACAGGTCGAGCATGCGCGGAATGCCTTCGAGCACGCCATAGTCGAACCAGGTGCGGGCCGGCAGATCGGGCACGTTCTCGGCGAGTGGCGGGAATGGAGCGCCGTTGTTGTGCTCGCTCTGTGCGCCGGCTTCGAACTGCATGGAGATGGAAAGTACCAGGCGGATGCCATCGGGCCAGAAAATGCGGTTGGGTGCTTGGGATGAAGTCATGGTGAACCTTTCGTTGGAGTGAAATGAAGAGGGACGAAAATGCCTTGGTCCGTCTTTCAGCTCGTGGCTGTCACAAGCTCGACCACGGGGCCCTGGGGAATCGCGATGAAGAACTGGCGCTCGCCAGTCTCGGGCACGACGGCTTCGTGAAACGACCAGTTGCCGTCAATAAGTCGTTGACGGATCGCTTGCGCATCCGGGATGCTGAAGGCGACGTGATCGACCACGCCGCCGCCCGGGCCGCGCTGCGCGCCTACTTGCTCCCCAAGCGCCTCGCCGTTGTCGCGCAACGCCATGTGCACTGCCGCTCGCTCGCCCGCGTAAAGCCACCAGCCGGGAAAGCGAAACGGCGGCCGGGGGCCAACACGCAGGCCGACCACGCCCGTGAGAAACGAGAGCGTCGGTTGCGCTTCGCTCACCACGAGCAGCACGTGATCGAGCTGCGCAAACGCAGAAGCCGTCATGTTCAGGCCACCAGCGCGCCGCTGTCGAGATCGATTACCGCGCCCGTAAGCGCGCGCGCCTGCATCGCGAACAGATAGCCAGCGGCGGTGTCATCATCGCTGGCCGCGAAGCCCACCGGCAAGGTGCTGCTGAGCTTGTCGAACATGGCGGTCCGGCTTGTGTCGTCCATCAGCCGCCAACTCGGTGTATTCACCGGGCCAGGGCTGATCGCGTACACCCGCAACGGTGCGAGCTCGCGCGCCAGTTGCCGAGCCGCGGCCTCCAGCGCCGCATTGACGGCTGTCTTCACGACCGCATGGGGCGAGGGCTTGCGCGCCAGCACGCCGGAAGTGAAACCGATCGAACCGCCCGGCCGCAGCTGCCGCGCCGCGTGCTTGGCCGCGACGAGGCTGCCGGTCAGCTTGACATCGAAGGCTTCGCGCATCACAGCGACGTCGAGTGTGCGCAGCGGCGAAGAGCCGATCAACGCGCCCGCTGTCACCACAAGGTGGTCGAGCGCGCCGGTGCGCTCGAAGAAGGCGGCCAGCTCGTCTTCACGGGTGATGTCGAGAGTCGCTGTTTCGAGCCCAGGACTCGACGCCGCAGCAGCGGCAAGCCGTTCCGCATCGCGTCCTCCGACGATGACGCGAGCACCGAGCTGCAGCGCACCGCGCGCAACGGCCAAGCCGATGCCCGAGCTGCCGCCGATCACAACAACGGTTTGATTGGAAAGAGACATGAATGACTCCTTGGAAAAAGACAGACGGGCGATCAGGGATGCACGACGCCGAGTTGCTGAAGCAGCGTCAGGTTGTCCTCGAGGTGCCAGTTCTCGGCGATCCGGCCATTGGCGACGCGGTAGATGTCCGTTGCGATGAAGTCGACGGGGCGACCATCGCCGGCCTTGCCCTGGAAGCTGCCGGTGTAGTGGCCAGTGAAGCGCAGGCGGCCCACCACGCGGTCGCCGACAAGCATCATTTCCTGCACCTCGACCTTTAGATCCGGCACAGCGGCGCGGAAGTTCTTCGAAGCGAACAGCGGCCCGTTCAGACCCTGCGGTCTTCCCGGCGGCAAGGTGCGGTCAATGAAATCGGGCGACAGGGCGAGCCGAGCGAAGCTTTCGTCGCCGGTGTTCCAGAAAGCGAAATAGCGGCGCGCAGCCAGCGTCATCGCGGCGCTTTGTACCTTGCCGATGGAGCGATCCGCGACCGTGTGGTCCGGCTCAGGCAGGGACGTGCTCGCCTGCGCAAGTGCAAGGCCCGGAAGAGCGAGGGCCATGAGGGCGGCGACAGCAAGGCTGCGGCCGAAAGACTGAGTTGCAATCATCATCAAACTCCTTTTTGTGCCCGGAATGGTCACGACAGGCTGATTTTCAATATTTCTCGAATTAGTGAAAATAGTGTAAATTTGCAAACCATCTATTCTTAAAAGTTGAAGATGTGCCAGAGCTTGCCGATATGCGACTTTTCGTCCAGACAGTGACAACCGGCAGCCTCTCCGCTGCAGGACGGGAGCTGGGTTTTTCGCCTGCCGTTGGGAGCAAGCGTCTCGCGCGGCTGGAAGCGGCGCTGGGCACGCGGCTTTTGCAGCGCAACTCCCGACGGTTGTCGCTGACCGACGAGGGCGCCATCTACTTCGAGCGTTGCCAGGCCATCCTGGCGGATGTGGAGGAGGCGGAGGCGGCGATCGGTCGAGGCTCGCTCGGACCGCGAGGCGTCCTGCGCGTGTCGTCACCGGTGGCATTGGGGCGGCGGTGGATCGGCCCCGTGATGGCGCGCTTCGCACTCGACAATCCTGGGTTGTCCGTGCACCTGTCGCTGTCGGATTCGGTGGTGGATCTGATCGAAGGCGGTTTCGACTGTGCGGTGCGCATCGGCGGTGCCGAGGATTCGCGCCTAGTGGTGCGCACGCTCGCGCCGAACCGGCGTGTGGTGTGTGCGGCGCCGGCCTATCTCGCGGATCGCGAGCCGCCACACACACCGGCAGACCTGTCGATCCACGACTGCATCGTAATGAGCCACAACCTCTCCGGAAACGCGGATTGGCGCTTCCGGCCAGTGGACAACCCCGCAAGCGCATGGACAACCGTGCGCATCCGCGGTCGCATGGTTGCCGACAACGGCGAGCAGGCGCATGACTGGGCACTCGCCGGACTCGGACTGGTTCGCCGCTCCATCTGGGATGTGACGACCGAGCTAGGTGATGGGCGACTGGTCGAAGTCCTGCCTGAATGGACCGGCGAAAGCAGCCCGATCCAGGTCGTCTACACATCGCGTCGCTTCCTGCCCACCCGGACCCGACAGTTCATCGATTTGCTGGTGTCGCAATTCTCCTCGCAGCCGGAGCCTTGAACCAATGCCGCCGTCACCGGAAACACCAATGCGGCCAGTCAGAGTCAGCGCTCAGCCGTATGTCTTGCTGGGCACCTGGGGCATCGCCAGCGCCCAGCGCGCGATCTGGTCCTTGTGCACGAAGGCCGCGCCAGGGTGCTTCTTCGCGTAAGCAAGGAATTCCCCCAGCACCTTGACCCGAGCTGGCGTGCCTCCGATGCGGTCATGGGTCGAGATCGACATCATCCGGCGGCGGCTCGCGGACTCGAGATAGAGCTGATCGAACTCGTCCTTCAACTCCTGGCCGCCGCCCCCCACTTCCGCACCGCGATTCCTTCCCCCCGCAAATTAGCCAAGACGGTAGACAGTCTCCCCGGATGCACTTTCACGGGAGATCTGGATGACACACAAGTCCTGCGCCTGCTGTGGCGAATTGTTCGAGCCGCGCCCCCAGACCCCGAACCAGACCTACTGCTCATCGCCCGCTTGCCAGCGGGCACGAAAGCGCCTGTGGCAACGAGAAAAACTCCGCCGCGATCCCGATTACCGCGACAACCAGCGCGACGCCCAGCGCGCCTGGCACAAACGTCACCCGGGCTACTGGCGCCAATACCGGCATGCCCACCCTGAAGATATGGCGCGCAACCAGGACTGGCAACGGAAGAAATTCTCCGATCCATTGGGCAGCGTTGCAAAAATGGACGTGTCACCAATGGCTCCCGGGCTGTACTGGATCCGCCCGGCGGACGCGCCCCGACGCGAGGGTCAGGCCGCCTGGATGGTTGCGATCGAGCCCGTCTGCGCCGACTGCCCCTGCAAAAAGGACGCGTGCAAAGAGAGGACGTGATCGACACAGAAAAATCAAGAACTTACCGTTCTCGAATGCTCTCTCGAGCATTCTGTATGGATGGAGATTCGGCGGGATACCACGTCGGACAGCAATGTTCGTGACGCCACCGCCTGGCAACGGGAATCCGAGAGCGCCAACCTTTCAACCGCGCGGACGGCTCCCATGTGGCAAAAAAATAACTCGAACGATGCCTCGTCCGCGCCCACCCTCAATCGGGCGGCAGAGTACGTCCGGATGTCCACCGAGCACCAGCAGTACTCGACGGAGAATCAGGCCGACAAGATCCGCGAGTACGCACGACAGCGTGGCATCCAGATCGTCCGGACCTATGCTGACGAGGGTAAGAGCGGTTTAAGCATCGACGGACGACAAGCCCTGCAGCAATTGATCCGCGACGTCGAATCCGGTCATGCCGATTTCGAGATGATCCTGGTCTATGACGTCAGCCGGTGGGGACGATTCCAGGATGCCGATGAGAGCGCCTATTACGAATACATCTGCCGACGTGCCGGCATTCAGGTCACATATTGTGCAGAGCTGTGTATGCGCTTTCCCAGTGGACCACGCTAGACGAAAGGCGCGATCACTCCATCTCACATGGCCCGGACTTACGGTGGGCATCGTACAGTTGAGGCAAGTTACCCACCCGGTGCTCGTGTATTCAGCCCGCCGTGTGCGGGCATTTTCTTGCCCAGTCCGACCTGCAGGCCATTTGGACCCCAGCCCGCATGAGGTAGGACATCCCGGGGTTCTGCAATTCTGCGGCCAGTCTTGACGCCCCTACTCTGTCAAACAAGGGACCCGCGTTTCATCGATGAATCACACTTTTGGATGACGGTTTGTTCTGCCGTTGCCCGGCTTGAGTCCCTCATCCGGCGGATATCGTTTTGTCGCCGAAGTGCCAAAATTTTCTTACAAAGACAGGCATCGCCATGCGCTATTGGAAGCGGGGCGGCCTGCTCGGTCGGCATGCTTCGCACGATATGGACCTGAAGCCTGGTTGCGGAAATTGGATCTGACGACGAGGGTTCATGCGTGGCGTGGCGCTGGCGAGCCAAAACAAGGCGCAGGAATGGGGAGTGCACAACATGTTGAATTCAGCGATTCAGCCGCGCTCGGCGACGCACGTGCCCTCATCGCGCCACAAGTTCACCGAAGATGTACCTTTCCGGCAACGACCGTCCGCCCGGTTGCTATCGGCACCCGCCAGCGACGATTGGACTGATCCGCCCGCGTACTGCTCGCCCTGTTTGCCACGACAACGTTCCTCTGAACCAGCGTCGGGCCAGCCCGACAGACAATCGGGCGGGAACCGCGACGGTTCCGCCGACCTTGGGCATCGCATCGGGCTGCGTTCAGCAGCGGTACGATGGATAGACCGAAGCCATCGCAGCAATCAGCGCGGCATCGCCGCCGTTGAATTTGCATTGGTGTTACCAGTGCTGCTGTTGCTCCTGTTCGGCATCATCGAGTTTGCCCTCGCGATGTATGACAAAGCTGTCATTACAAACGCGAGCCGCGAAGCAGCGCGAGCGGGCGTGGTCCTGAAAAACCCCAAGAGGACCACCACCGAGATTCAAAACGTCGCGCTCAACTATTGCCAGAACCATCTGATCACCCTGCATGGCACTGCCCAGCCCACCGTCACCGTGCCGTCCGGTCAAGGCGGCAGCTTTGGCACGCCACTGACCGTGACGGTCTCCTACAGCTACTCGGGGCTGGCATTGGGCGCCATCATCAGGCCGTTTACCGGGCCGCTGCTGTTGACCGCCACTTCGGTCATGAACAACGAGTGAGGAACAGCCATGAAACATGTTCGCTCCGGCACCCCGTGGTCGCCCCACACTCGCCAGTTGCTCAAACGCATCGACCGCAAGTCGACGAAACCGAAGGCACAGCGGGGTGCCGTGGCTGTCATGGTGGCGGGTGCCATGGTGATGCTGCTCGGTTTTGCCGCGCTGGCGATCGACATGGGCTACCTCTTTGTCGTGCGCAATGAACTTCAGAATGCCGCCGACGCCGCTGCCATGGCAGGCGCACCCTGCTTGTATCCACGCCCCGAGTGCAGCAACCAGACGGCAAAGGCTCCTGACTGGGGAACGGCACAACAGCGGGCCGTGCAGGCAATTTCCCTCAACAAATCCAGCCACGCCACACTGGTCGGAAACACCAGCGACGTGGCGTATGGCTATTGGGACATCACGGGGAGCGTCGCTGGCCTGCAGGCCGTGCCCCCGCCGTCGCCCGCCGTTTCCATGGCGGCGGTGCAGGTCACAGTCAATCGGGCCGGAGCGGAGAATGGCGGCGGCGTGCCGGTGTTTCTCGCCAAGATCTTTGGCGTCAAGACCGTACCGGTCAGCGCGAAGGCGGTGGCCGTCATCTCCAACCCAGGCACCTTCGGCCCGGGCGGCCTGTTCCCGGTTGCCATTACGAAATGCATGTATGACCAGTATTGGGATTCCGCGAATGGAAAACCCAAAACGGCGACGAGCACCACGCCACCAGCAGGGCAGACGGTCCCGCAGGTGGTCGGCCAGCCATATATCTTCTGGGTCACCTCGTCCTACCATGCGGGCGCTTGCGAGGCCAGTCAGTGGACGACTTTCGACACCACGGCCAATGATGTGCCAACTGTGCGAAATCTGATCGCCAATGGCAATCCTGATCCGGCGAGCACCGGGCAACCCGCCGGTGTCTGTCCCAGCCCTGACTCAACGTGCACGTACATTCAACCCGGCACCAAGACCACGCTCTACAGCTCCGTCAACGATTGCAGCGCTGCCGGCACCAAGGCGTGCGAATACGTCATCCTGCCCGTCGTGCAGGACCTCACGCCCAAGACCATGCAACGGATTGTGGCTTTTGCCTGCGTGCATATCGACCTGGCGGTCGGGGGCAGCGGCAAGTACATACAGATAGAGATGAGCAACAACCCGGACAAATGCCAGGGTGTGAATTCGGGTGGCGTTGGTCCCAACTATGGTGCGTACACGCCACCGCGCTTGGCTGGATAGCTTTCGAGAGTGATGCCAGCACGCGGTTGTGCCGTAAGGCATCGTTGTGCCGCCTTGCCGCACTCTGCGTGGCACAGAGTTGATTGGGGAACGACCGTGAGGGACGCACTGAAACTGAGCTTGGTCACGGCGTTGTTGGGGGGCGTAGTCTATGCCAGCGCCGAGTTCACGGACATCACACAGATGGCGACACAACTGCTGCAACAGGCAATCAACCTGCTGCACCGAATGTCATAAGCGATATGGCTGAGTTTCGCGCGGCGTACGTGTTTGGCTGTCGCTAAGAATGGACCGGGCGCGACGCCGCTTCGTGCGACCTCGATGAGGGCGGCAGCGTGCTCATGATTGTGTTTGAACCGCCCCGGGATTCGAGGAGGCTCCAACTCTTGAGAGAATGGAGCTATGAACAAGACGAACAAGTTCTCACCCGAGGTGCGCGAGCGGGCGGTGCGCATGGTGCAGGAGCACCGAGGCGAGTATCCATCGCTATGGGCGGCGGTTGAATCCATCGCGCCCAAGATTGGCTGCGTGCCGCAAACGCTGCTGGACTGGGTCAAGCGCGAGGAAGTCGACAGCGGCCAACGTGACGGCCTGACCAGCAGCGAGCGCGAGGAGCTCAAGCGGTTGCAGCGCG
>CAJXMR010000093.1 GCA_913056305.1 uncultured Ralstonia sp. | reverse complement strand
CGCGCGTGGTGACGGGCACGGTCATCATGCTGATCGGCTTTTCGCTGCTGAGCGTTGGCATCAACTGGGCGGCCGGCGGGCAGCAGATGATTCCGCAGGTGGTGGGTGGCGTCACGCGCATGGTGCCCAACCCGGCCTTTGGCGATCCGTTTAGTCTGGCCATTGCCGCGTTGGTGTTGGTGACGATCCTGCTGCTGACCAAGTTCGGCAATGCGCTGCTGTGCAATATCGCGGTGCTGCTGGGCATCGTGGTGGGCGCGCTGGTGGCGGCGGCCTTCGGCAAGGTGTCGCTGGCCGATGCTGGCGCCGCGCCGCTGGTGACGCTGGTCACGCCGTTCTACTTCGGTGCGCCTAAGTTCGAGCTGTCGGCCATCGTGTCGATGTGCATCGTGATGGTGATCACGCTGGTGGAATCGACTGGCATGTTCCTCGCGCTGTCGCACGTGGTGGGCAAGCGCATCTCGCGCAACGAGCTGACCAACGGCCTGCGCGCCGATGGCCTGGCGACGGTGGTGGCGGGCGTGTTCAACACGTTTCCGCATACGTCGTTCTCGCAGAACATCGGGCTGGTGTCGATCACGGGCGTGCGCTCGCGCTATGTCGCGGCGGCCGGCGGCGTGCTGCTGATCATCCTCGGGCTGTTCCCGAAGCTGTCTTACGTGGTGGCCTCGGTGCCGCAGTACGTGCTGGGCGGCGCGGGCATCGTGATGTTCGGCATGGTGGCGGCCGCCGGCATTCGCATGCTGGGTATGGTCGACTTCCAGCAGCAGCGGCATAACCTGCTGATCATCGCCGTGTCGGTGGGCTTTGGCATGATGCCGACGCTGGCGCCGCAGTTCTTCCACCACTTCCCGGACTGGACGCGGCCGATCACCCACAGCGGCATCGTCATGGGCACGCTGGTGGCGGTGCTGCTCAATGCGTGGTTCAACGGCATTCGCGGCACACAGGAATTGATGCAGGGCGCGGCTGCCGCGGCGCACTGACTAGCGCATTCCACCCGTACCAGACACCCCGCTTCCGGCGGGGTGTTTTGCTTTGGCGACACTCGAGACGGCGCAAGCGTTTGCTTCGTATTTGCGTTGCGCAACGCGTCCTGTTTCACGGTTCTGCAAATAAAGCGCCTTAGGTTGGGCCCGTCTTGGGGGAAGGGGGCGAGCCATGCAAGAGCTTGTTGGGCGATTTGAGAAGACAGAGGCCGGGCGCCAGGAAATTGCGACGCGCAGCGCAGCGTTGAGCCGCTCAAGCCGTGCCTTGCTGATCATGGTGGATGGCCAGGCCACCGCTGAAGAACTCACCGTGCGGGCCCGTCAGCTTGGCATGGAGGAGGGCGCAGTTCTCGCGCTGTTGCAGGCCGGCTTGATCCAGCGTGCAACCGGATCTGCCAGCGAGCAGGTGACCGAGCCGCCGGCCGCTGCACAACCCGAAGCACCGAAACCCGCCGTGCCGGCTCGCAAGCGTTCGCTGGCCGCCGCGCGGATGTACCTGATGGATATCGCGGCCCGCACCTTCAGTTCGGCCGAACACCCGATCCGCGTACGCCTGATGGAGGCAACGGATCGCGCTGCGGTGGAGGGCGCCTTCGACGCATTGCTTGCCGCGCTGCGCGAGGCCACATCGGTATCGATGGTGGAGCAGGTCGAGACGTCCTTCCGTGCCTTCCTGCCCGCGGAAGAGAGCGCTGTGCCCGGTTGAGGTTGCGTGTCGGATTGCCCGCGCCCCAAGCACGACACCCCGCATAACGCGGGGTGTTTGCTTTTGCGGCCGTGTCAGATCACGCAGCCTGCTGCGTGACCTCGTCCTGCAGCAGGCCGCGCGCCCGCTGGTTGGACTTGTAGATGTTGTCGCGCACCGGTGCCGCGCCGGTCTTCACGCTGTGCACCCATTCCTGGGTCGACAGTACCGCCGCAAAGCGCGATTGCAGCACCACGCTATAGACACGGTGGATGTCTTCCGCGCTCGCGAAGCCGGCCTGGTTGCGGTACGAGACCGTGCCCGACGCATCGTGCAGGAACTCCACCGCGGTGCCGTTGTGCAGCGCGTGGTTGATGGTCGAGGCATCGCAGTTGTGCGTCATGTAGCCGACCACCGTGAGCGTGTCGATGCTATTGGCTTGCAGCCACTGCGCCAGGTCGGTTTCCGGGTAGGCGCTCGGCAGCGTCTTGCGCACGTAGTGGTCATGCGGGCGGGCGGCGACCACCGGGTGTAGCTGCCAGCCGTCCGTGTCGATGGCGAACAGCGGTGAGGTGGCGGGTGAGGTCTGCTGCACCACGATCACCGGAATGCCCGCCGCGCGCGCCGCGTCCATGGCAACGCCGACATTGGCGACGGTCTGCTGCGGGTCCGGGTACTCGATCGGCAGATCGCCAGTGAAGTATTCGTTCTGCACGTCGATCACGATCAGGGCGCGCTTGGGGGTGGCGTTTGCAGTCATGGCAGTGCTCCTCTGGGTGGGTTGGGCGGACGTTGCGTTGTGCCCGTGGACAGCATCATCGTCGACGGCTATCCTTCCCGACAGTGGCCCGGAAGACAATCATCGATGGAATCGGGCCAAACGCGAGGCAAACCAGCGGAGGCGCCATGCAACCCCCTGAAATCGCTGTCCTGGCCTTCAACGACATCAGCCCGTTCCACCTCTCGGTACCGTGCCTGGTGTTTGAAGACCGCATCTGGGCGGGGCTGCCGTCGTACCGCCTGCGCATCTGCGCGGGGGAGCCGGCCAGGAAAGGTGGCCTGCGCACCACCGCCGGCTTTGCCGTGCAGACCGACCTGACCCTGGAAGACGCCGCCCACGCCGACGTGTTGATCGTGCCGTCATGGCGCGACCCTGATGAGCCGCCGCCCGCGCCGATGGTGGAGGCGGTGCGTGCCGCGTATGAGCGCGGGGCCACGGTGGTTGGCCTGTGCCTGGGCGCGTTCGTGCTGGCCGAAGCCGGCGTGCTCGACGGCCGCGAGGCGACCACGCACTGGAGCGCGATCGAATCGTTCTCGCGCCGCTACCCGCGCGTCAAGCTGGTGCCCGACGTGCTGTACCTGGATGCCGATGATGGCCGGCTGGTGACCTCCGCCGGCACCGCCGCCGGCCTCGATTGCTGCCTGCACCTAGTGCGCCGCTGGCACGGCGCGGAAGTCGCCAACCGCGTGGCGCGGCGGCTGGTGGTGGCGCCGCACCGGCAGGGCGGGCAGGCGCAATACATCGAGCAGCCGCTGCACGATGCGCCGGGCGGCGATCGTCTCTCCGATCTGCTCAACTGGACGGTGGCCAACCTGGCCGAGCCGCACACGCTCGATTCGCTGGCCACGCGTGCCGCCATGAGCCGGCGCAACTTCACGCGGCGCTTCCGGGAGCTGACGGGCACGACGGTCGGCCAATGGCTGCTCGGCCAGCGCCTGGCTTACGCGCAGCGCATGCTGGAGACCACGCAGCAGCCCATCGACGCGATTGCGCAGCGCGCGGGCTTCGGCAGTGCGGTGTCGTTGCGGCAGCATTTCAGCCGCGTGTATCACACCTCGCCGAGCGCCTATCGCGCGCTGTTTGCGCAGACGTAGCCTCGCGCTGCGCCGGCACGCCTTGCCTCAATCCAGCTTGCGCCGCGCGGTCTCGCGTATGAACGGCAGCGGCAGCAGCGACACCACCGCACAGCCGATCACATACCACGCCGGCGCCAGGTTGTTGCCCGTCAGCTTGATCAGCCACGTCGCGAAGAACTGCGCAAAGCCGCCGAAGATCGACACCCCGAGGCAATACACCAGCGACATGCCCGTCGCACGGATCTCGCGCGGAAACAGCTCGGGCAGCATCACGATGTTCGGCACCGCCGTGAACGAGACCAGCACCGCCAGCACGCCCACGACTGACAGCAGCATCGGCACCGTCGGCGTCTGGTTGATCAGCATGAACGCCGGATAGATCGCCAGGATCAGCAGCACGCGCGAGACGCCCAGCACGCGCTTGCGGCCGAGACGATCCGACAGCGACCCCGCCAGCGGCGAGCACACCACCGTCACCACCGCCGCCACCCACGACGCCCACAGCGCCAGCGACATCGGCAGATGCAGGATCTGGATCGCGTAGGTCGACAGGTAGAACAGCACGATGTAGTTGGCCACCGTGCCGCCGATGGTGGTGATGGTGCCGGCGGTGAGCGCCCCCAGATGCTGCGAGAAGATGCGGCGGACCGGGTGGTCGACCGCGGCGCCGGCATGCTCGCTGGCGCCGGGCAGGGTCTCCTCAAGATGCCGGCGGATATAGACCGCCACCGGCCCCATCAACATGCCGATCATGAAGGGGATGCGCCAGCCCCAGCTGTGCAGGGATGCCTCCGGCAGATTGGACGCCAGCGCCACGCCCAGCAGCGAGCCGCACACCGTGTTCAAGCCCTGGCTCACGAACTGCCAGCTGCCGTAGAAGCCGCGCGTGGAATCATCCGCGTATTCCATCAGCAGTGAGGTGGAGGCCCCGATCTCGCCGCCGAGCGCAAAGCCCTGCAGCAGCCGCGCGGCGATGATCAGCGCCGGCGCCGCCAGCCCGATCGCCGCATAGGTGGGCGCGAACGCGATGATGGCCGAGCCGATCGTCATCAGCCACAGCGTCATGCTCATGCCGGCCTTGCGGCCCGCGCGGTCGGCATAGGCGCCCAGCACGATGCCGCCGACCGGCCGCATGATGAAGCCCACGCCAAACGTGCCAACCGCGAGCATGAGCTGCGTCAACTGCCCTTCAACCGGGAAATACAGCTTGGCGATGATGGTCGCGAAGAAGCTGTAGACCGTGAAGTCAAAGAATTCCAGGCCGTTGCCGATGGTGATGGCGGCAATGGCCTTGGCGCGGCTCACCCGCGCGGTGGGCGCCGCCTGCAATGCGGCGGCTTGGATCGATGCGTCCATGGGGTCTCCTCCTTGTTTTGTCGCGCGCTCGTCTGTGCGATTGCGCGCAGTGCCGCCCGTGTCAGGCCAGGAACGCGTGCGCGAGCTGCACCCAGTACGACGCACCCGTCGGCAGGCACGCGTCGTTGAAGTCGTAGCCGGGGTTGTGGACCATGCAGCCGCCTTCCCCATCGCCATTGCCGATGATCAGGTAGCTGCCGGCGCAGCGCTCCAGCAGGAAGGCGAAATCTTCGCTGCCGGTGAGTGGCTGCATGTCGGGCAGCAGGTTGTCCGCGCCCACCCAGTCCAGCGCGACCTGTTTGGCGAAGGCCGTCATCTGCGCGTCGTTGACGAGCACCGGATAGCGGCGCTGGTAATCGACCTCGGCATGCGCACCGTAGACGGCGGCCTGCGCGCGGGCCACCTCGGTGATGCGGGTCTGCAGCAGGTCGCGCACCTCGGGTTTGAGCGCGCGCACCGACAGGCGCATCTGTGCCTTCTCCGGAATCACGTTGGGCGCGTCGCCCGCGTGGATGGCGCCGACGGTGATGATGGCCATCTCCAGCGGCGGCACGTTGCGCGAGACGATGGTCTGCAGCGCCAGCACGATCTGCGCGCACACCACCACCGGGTCGACCGCCTTGTGCGGCATGGCGCCATGACCGCCACGGCCCGTCACATCGATGACGACCGTATCGGACGACGCCATGAACGGCCCCGGCAGGAAGCCGAACTTGCCCGTCGGGAAGCCCGGCATGTTGTGCATGGCAAACACCGCATCGCACGGGAACTGCGCGAACAGGCCGTCGTCGAGCATCTTCTTGGCGCCGCCCAGGCCCTCTTCGGCCGGCTGGAAGATCAGGTTGAGCGTGCCGTTGAAGCTGCGCTCGTGCGCGAGGTGCTTCGCCGCAGCGAGCAGCATGGCGGTGTGGCCGTCGTGGCCGCACGCGTGCATCTTGCCGGGGACGGTGCTGGCGTAGGGCAGGCCGGTGTTCTCGTGGATGGGCAGGGCGTCCATGTCGGCGCGCAGGCCGAGGCGGCGCTTGCCGTCGCCCAGCTTGAGCTGCCCGATCACCCCGGTGCCGCCCAGGCCGCGATGCACGGTGTAGCCCCATTCGGCCAGCCGTTCGGCCACCAGATCGCTGGTGGCGAATTCTTCAAAGCCGAGTTCGGGATGCGCGTGGATGCGGCGGCGCAGCTCGATCATTTCAGCCGCTACGCCCGGGGGGAGGATCGCGTTGGTCATGGGGTGCCTTCGTGAGAAAAACGGTCGGCACAGCATAGGCGCGGCGATCCGGATGCGGCAGACGTACACTCGTTACGTTGGCAACCATTGGTTGCCTCACGTTAACCCTGGGTTTCCATGAAGCTGCACCAACTCAACACCCTGGCCGCGATTGCCGAGGCCGGCAGCATCCGCGCGGCAGCGCGGGCGCTCGATGTATCACCGGCTGCGCTCACCAAGGCCGTGCGCGAGCTGGAAGCCGACCTGAAGGTGCCGCTGGTGGTGCGTAGTACGGCTGGGATCACGTTTACCGAATTCGGCCAGGCGCTGGTCGTGCATGCGCGGCTGGTGCGCACGCAGCTGGCGCGCGCGCAGGCCGAGATCGAAGCGCTGCGCGGTGCGGCGCGCGGGCGGCTGTCGATCGGGGTCACGCCGTGGATCGCGCTCACCTTCCTGCCCGATACCGTGCGCCGCTTTCACGCGCGCATGCCGGACATCCAGCTCGAACTGTTTGAAGGGCTGCTGGCCGTGGTGACGCCCAGGCTGCGCGACGGCAGTCTCGACTTCTCGATCGGCAAGCCGCCCTCGGGCACGCACACCGAGTTTCATACCCAGCCGCTGTTCTCCACGGCCTCGGCGGTGGTGGCGCGGCCGGGGCATCCACTGGCCGGCAGCCGCGCGCTGGCGGCGCTGACCGACGCCGAATGGTTGCTGAATTGGGACCCGGGCAGCGCCGATGAGATCGCGGCACACATGTTTACGCGGCGCGGCGTGCCTGTCCCGCGCCGCATCCACCTGGCGCATTCATTGACGATCGCGCTTGGCCTGCTGCCGCGCACCGACATGCTGAGCGTGTTTCCGTGGCCGCTGGTGGAGACGGCGCTCGTCAAGGGGGCACTGGACGCGCTACCGCTGGAGGAGTCGATCGAAGAGACGCAGGTGGTGGTCACCTCGCGGCGCGATGCGCCGCTCACCCCGGTAGCGGAATGCTTTCTGGCGTGCCTGCATGAAGAGATTGCCGAGGGGGCCCGCTCGCGTGATCCGGAGCGGCGGCGGCTGTTTCACGCCATCGAATTCATGGCGTAGCGCGGCGGCGGCCACCAGGGCACGCCGCGCGCGGCTTGGCGGTTACATGAACAGCGGATACGCGTGCGACAGCGCAATCACCACCACCTGCGCCACCACCAGCAGCACCAGCGGCGACAGATCCAGCCCGCCCAGCGGCGGCAGCACGCGGCGGATGGGGCGCAGCAGCGGATCGACCAGCGCACCCAGCACTGCGCCCATGGGCGAGTGCGGCGCCACCCAGGACAGGACGGCCGAGACCAGCGTGACCCACACCAGCACATTGAACGCCCACTTCAGTGCAATGAACACCGCACCCAGGAAGCCGAACGGCAGCAGGCCGAGCGGGCTGATGCCGATCGTGCTGACCAGCAGCACCAGGTAGACCAGTGCCGTCAGGTAGGTGGCCACCAGCGATGCCCAGTCGATATAACCCGTGGCGGGAATCACGCGGCGCAACGGGTGCACCAGCCAGCCCGTGAGCTGGAAGATGGCCTGTGACAGCGGGTTACGCGGCGACAGCCGCACCGCTTGCGTCCAGGCGCGCAAGAGCAGCGCGGCGCCGAACAGCGTGAAGATCGTGTCGAGCAGGAAACGCGTGATGTCGCCGAACATGCGTCCGGATCTCCTATGGTCAGGTGGCGCAAAAACCGGTGGGCGAACGACGCCCGGCCGGGCCGCGTATTGTCGCATGGGAGTCTGGCCGCAGCCTGAGCGAGGGCGGCGCCTGACACGGTGGGCTGGCGCCGCAAGACTTGACACCGTGGTTGGCGTATCGTCCTGGGGGTGCAGCATGCGTCGCGGCAGGCATGCGCGACTCACTTCCCTCCATGGCAAGGAGAACCCTCGTGAAGCAACGTCGATTGCGTAGCCTGCTTGGCGCCGCGCTGTTCCCGCTGGCGCTGGTATCAGGCGTGCCCCAGGTGCACGCCCAGGCCGGCACGTTCATCATCCAGTCCCCCGCCTTTGCCGACGGCGGCGTCATGGACCGCAAGTACGCCGGCAAGAACCCCGCCAACCCGAACTGCACCGGCGACAACGTCTCGCCGGCGCTGGCCTGGTCCGACGTGCCGGCCGGCACCACCAGCCTGGCGCTGATCGTGAGCGACCCGCAGGGCGCCGGCGGCCAGGGCGTGAATCATTGGATGGCGTACGGCATCTCTCCCACGCAGACCGCGTTGCTCGAGGGCGCGGGCACCGGCAATGACCTGCGCATGGGCCAGAACACCACCGGCAAGCCGCAATACCTCGGGCCGTGCCCGCCCAAGGGCTCGGGCATGCACCACTACGTGTTCGTGCTGATCGCCACCGATCTGGTGCCCGATGCGCTGCCCGCCGGGCTCACGCGCGCCGAGCTGGACGCCGCGCTCAAGGGCCACAGCAAGGGCACCGCCGCGTGGGTGGGCCGCTTCGGGAATTTCTAAACCAGCGGGATGCGCGGGATGCGCGAATAGGCGGATGGCTGCGCATGCAGGCCATCCGCTGGTGCGGCGCGGATTGGCGTCGGCTACGCCCTCAGTTGGCCGCCACCGGAAAGCTCGCCTGCCAGACCGCGCCCTGCACGTTCACCGGTTTGGGAATCAGCTTCTGCTGGAGGAACTGGTCGGCAATCTGCTGTTGTGACGCCACAATCTCGGGCGTGACCGGCGTGGCGCCGTAAGGCACGCGCCGCAGCCAGGTTTCGACCACCGGTTGCTCGATGCCGAGCCTGGGCGCGAGCAGTGCGGCAGTCTCCCGCGGATGCTGGTTGACCCACAGGCCGCTTGTGCGCAGCTGCGCCAGGATGGCATTGACCGCGCGCGGCTGCGTCTTCACGAAATCCGGCGTCGCCTCGTAGAAATTGAAGATCGGCAGCGCGCTGAAGTCGCCCAGCGTGCGGGTCTTCAGTGCCTTCTGCGCGAGCGCGTAGTACGGGTCCCACACCACCCAGGCGTCTACCGCGCCGCTTTCAAAGGCGGCGCGCGCTTCGGCTGGCGGCAGGTAGATCGGCAGGACGTCCTGCACCGTCAGGTTGGCGCGCTTGAGCAGTTGCACCAGCAGGTAGTTGGAGCTGGAGCCCTTCTGCAGTGCGATGCGCTTGCCCTTCAAGTCCGCCACGCTGTGCGCCGGCGAGCTGTCGAGCACGAACAGTGCCTCGTTGGTCTTGCCGCCCGGTTCGGCGCCAACGTACACCAGACGCGCGCCGGCGGCCTGCGCGAACACCGCGGGCGGCGCGCCGGTATAGCCGAAATCGATGCTGCCGGCGTTGAGCGCCTCCAGCAGTTGCGGGCCGGCGGGGAATTCCTTCCACTCGATCTTGTAGCCGAGGTCGGCCAGTGGCTTGTCGAGCGAGCCTTGCGCCTTCAGCACGGCCAGCAGGCCGGCCTTCTGGAAGCCGATGCGCACCGTGCCGGCAGGGTCTGCGGCAAACGCCATGCCGGTGCAGAGCGCGAGGCCAGCCCCGAACAGCGTGGCGATCCAGCGACGTCGGCCGGACGGCGGGGTGTGTTGGGGCGACTGCGCTTGCATGATGCCTCCTGCGTTGTGGGTATCGATGCGGTCGATGCTACGGACCGCCCGCACGCGAAGGAACGAACAAGATTGCATGTGCATAGATGCAGCGGCGTCACCAGGCCGGCATGCGTTGGGCCAGCGACGCGAGATACGCCCACGGAAAGATGCCGCGCGCATGCCCATCGCTGAAGACGAGCTGTACGCCGTAGCCGGTCGGGCCGAAGGCCGTGACGCGCACGTCGGGTGGCGCGTCCACCGTCAAGCCGCTGCGCCGGCGTGACTGGCATTCGGCACAGCGGCAGGCGTTGCGCAGCGTTGCGTGATCGAGCGAGGCCGCCCGGTCCGCCCAGGCCACATGCAGCCGGCCTTGCGCGAGGTCGTTGTGGATCCGCTCAGGCGCGTGCATGCGCATCCCCAAGCTGCGCCAGTGCAATGCGCACGGCCTTGACGACTTCCGGATCGCCGTCGGATGCAGCGATGCGCAAGGCGGGCAGGGCGGCCGCATCGCCGATCTCGCCCAGCGCGAGCGCGGCTTCCTTGCGCAAGTTGCTGATTGGGTGCGCGAGCAACGCGGCGAGCGCTTCGACGGCCTGCGCCGTGCGCCAGCGGCCGAGCGCGCGGGCAGCTTGCAGGCGGATTTGCCAGTAGTCGTCTGCCAGCGCCTCGACCAGCGCGTGCGTGACGCCGGCTTCAGGTGCCAATGCGCGCAACTTGCCGAGCGTCGCGGCACTTTCTTCGCGCACGCGCCAGACGGGGTCGCGCAGGGCGTCGAGCAACGCGGGCAGGACGGAGGCATCGCTCGCCAGCCCCAGCGCACCGGCGGCGGCGCGGCGCACTTCCGCATCGGCGTCGTCGCGTGCGCGTTCGGCCAAGGCGGGCAGCGCAGCCACATGCTTGCGCCAGCCGAGCACGGCCACGGCTTCGCGGCGCACGGCGGCGTTGGGGTCATGCAGCGCGGCCAAGGCGGGCGCCTCGCTTGCGGGCACGCGCAGCTCGCGCAGGCCGCGCAAGGCGGCGGCGCGTACGGAGGCATCGGCGTGGCTGACGTAGGGCAGCAGGGCGGGTGCCGAGTCCGCCGATTTCAGGTCACCGAGGCCAAGCGCTGCCGCTTCGCGCACGGCGGCATCGGTGTCTTCCAATGCACGGGCGAGGGCGGCCACGGTGTCGGGCTGCTCCCATGTCGCCAGGATGCGCGCGGCTTCCAGGCGCACGTCGGGCGATGGGTCATCGGCCAGCAGCGCGATCACCTCGGGCAGCGCATCGGCGTCTTCATCATCGGCCAACTGCAGCAGGGCGACGCGGCGCGTGGCGGCATCGGCGTCGCGCAGGCGGGTGAGGATAGGTGTTGTCATCGCGGCCTCAGCGCAGCAGGTAGGGGATGTCGACCTTGACGGCACCGGTCGGGCAGTCCTGCTCGCAGGGCATGCAGTACCAGCATTCGTCAAACTGCATGAAGGCTTTGCCCTTGCTCAGGTCGATAGCGAGCAGGTCGAGCGGGCAGACGTCGACGCATACCGTGCAGCCCTTGTCGGCAATGCACTTGGCTTCGTCGATGGTGACGGGCGCGCTGCTGCGCGAGGCGATGTCGTGGGGTGTATAGGGCATGATCAGGCGGCTTGCGGAATGCGCAGGTGCGCGTAGGAATTGGCCTTCCCGACACCTTGCACGTCGACGGGGATGACGTAGGGCTCGACGGCCTGCTTGCGGCTGGCCATGGCGCCGTGGGCGTCCTTGTAGAGGCGCGTGTGGCAGAACCAGTTGGCGTCGTCGCGCTCGGGGTGGTCGACGCGGTGGTGGTACAGGCCCCAGCGGCTCTCGGTGCGGAACAGCGATGCGCGCGCGGCCATCTCTGCGCAATCACGGATGAAGCTGACCTCCATCGCGCGCATCAGCTCGTGCGGGTTACGCGCATGCAGGTGGGTGATGTCTTCGGCAATCTCGTCGAAGCGGCGCAGGCCGATCTCCATCTTGCGCGTGACCTTAGGCGGTTGCAGGTAGTCGTTGACCATGCGGCGCAGCTTGTATTCCACCTGCGCCGGTGCGAGGCCGTGGTCGCGTTGCAGCGGCGCGAAGATGCGCACGCGCTCACGGGTGATCTGCTCGTCATCCACCTGCGCGGTGCCTTGCCGGCCGGCGATGTAGTCCGCTGCGTTCTGCCCGGCAAACCAGCCGTAGGTGAACGCGCCCAGCATGTAGTTGTGCGGTACGGCGGCCATGTCCCCAGCGGAGTACAAACCGGGAACGGTCGTCTCCGCACGCGCATTCACGTACACGCCCGAGGCGCTGTGCCCGCTGCAGAAGCCGATCTCGGAGATGTGCATCTCCACCATCTGCGTGCGGTAATCCGTGCCGCGCCCGGCGTGGAAGCGGCCGCGGCTTGGGCGCTCGTTGGTGTGCAGGATGGTCTCGATGGTCTGGATGGTTTCTTCCGCTAGATGGTCGAGCTTGAGGAAGACCGGGCCCTTGCCGCCCTGTAGCTCCTGGTAGAACTCCCACATCATCTGGCCGCTCCAGTAGTCGCACTGGATGAAGCGCTCGCCGCGCGCGTTGGCTGTGAAGCCGCCCAGCGGGCCAGTCACGTAAGCGCACGCGGGGCCGTTGTAGTCCTTGATGAGGGGGTTGATCTGGAAGCATTCCAGGTTGGCGAGTTCGGCCCCTGCGTGGTACGCCATTGCATAGCCGTCGCCGGCGTTGGTGGGGTTCTCGTAGGTGCCCATCAGGTAGCCGGAGGCGGGCAGGCCGAGGCGCCCGGCCGCGCCGCAACTGAGCACGACAGCCTTTGCACGCACGACCAGAAAATCGGCAGTGCGGCAATCGAAGCCGAGCACGCCGCAGGCTGCGCCATCGGCATCGGTCAGCACGCGCGTGACGACGATACGGTTGGTGATCTCCACCCGCGCGCGCTTGAGCTGCCGATACAAGACCTTCTTGATGTCGTGCCCCTCCGGCATTGGCAGCACGTAGCTGCCCATGTGATGGACCTTCTTGACGGCGTAGTCGCCCGTCTCATCCTTCTCGAACTTCACGCCCCAGCGGTCGAGCTGCTCGATGGTGGCGAAGCTGTGCTGCGCATACGCATACACGGCCGATTGATCGACGATGCCGTCATTGGCGAGCGTGATCTCGCGCGTGTATTGCTCCGGCGTGGCATGACCGGGGATGACCGCGTTGTTCAGCCCGTCCATGCCCATCGAGATGGCGCCGCTGCGCTTCACGTGGGCCTTGTCGATCAGCAGCACGCGTAGCGCGGGGTTGCGCTCCTTTGCCTTGATGGCAGCCATCGGGCCGGCGGTGCCGCCGCCCACGACGACGAGGTCGTATTCCAGTTCCAGCGTGTTCATGTGCGTTCCTGCGAGGGGAGGATGGATTGCGCAGATGCGGCCACCTGCCGGTCCAGCCGCAGCCGGTACTGGAAGGCATCGCCGCGGAAGGTGAGGCGCTCGAAGTCGATGGGGGTGCCGTGCGCGTCGTGCGTGAGGCGTTCAACGCGCAGGACGGGCGCACCCGCGCCGGTGTCGAGCGCAGCGGCCGTGGCGTGGTCCGCCAGCGCGGCGTCGATGGCGAGCGTGGCATGGCCGAGCGCCACACCAGCGTCCTGTTCCAGCACCAGAAACACATCGCGCGTCACCAGATCCGCCCGGGCAACGATGCAACCGAGCGCTTCCGGCAGCCACGTCACTTCCAGCGAGACCGGCGCGCGATCGAGCAGCCGCACGCGATGCAATTCGGTGACGGGCGTGCCTGGCGCCAGTTGCAGCGCCTGCGCCACATCGGCGGGCGCGGGCACCGTCTCCATCCGCAGCACGCGGTTGCGGATGGCATGGCCTTGCGTCGACATCGCCTCTGCAAAGCCCTGCAGCGCCGTCACGTTCTGGAAGATCTTGGGGCGACTGACGAACGTGCCCTTGCCGTGCCGGCGGAAGATCAGCCCTTCGTTCTGCAGATCGGCCAGCGCCTGGCGCACGGTGATGCGGCTGGCACCGAACTGCGCGCACAGCGCCGCCTCGGATGGCAGCAGCGTGTCCGGCGCGTAGTGGCCGCTGAGGATGGTCTCGCGCAGCGCACCCTTGATCCGCTCATAGAGCGGGGGCGCCTGCAGGCGAGGGGAGGGAGGGGAGGTCGTCATCTGGGCGCGAACTCGTCATAACAAGTGCGCCAAGTCTAAAAAGCCGGCGTTGCCGGTGGAACGAAGGTTTTTCGATATGGTTCTGCGGTTTTTGCGTCTGGCGCCATGCTCGGCGCGCCAACGCTTGGGACCGCCGTGATGGCGTCAGCGCACGGCGCAGGCACGCGCACGTATCCCGAACGACCCATCGCGCCAAGACTGATACAGAAATCGATATCAGTCCGGCCGGAAAAAGCATTAGACGGTCATGTCAGCCTGTCCATAACATGACTCAGCACAAATGACAGGCAATGCGGTTGCGGTGCGCCATCGGCTGCCCCGTTTGCTGAAAAACATGTGCGCGGCCCTGGTCGTCGGTTGTCGTATGGGGCCGTCTTCCACCATAAGGAGAGAGACGATGCAAAAAACGAGCGCTGCCAGCGCCAGACGTACCGTACTGACCCTGTTGACCACCGCCGGCCTGCTGCTGGCGACCAGCCTGAGCGCCCACGCGGCCGACAAGGCGTTCACCCTGGGGTTTGCTCAAGTGGGCGCCGAAAGCGAATGGCGTACCGCCAATTCCGAATCGATCAAATCCACCGCCAAAGAGCAGGGCGTGAATCTCAAGTTTTCCGATGCGCAGCAGAAGCAGGAAAACCAGATCAAGGCGATCCGCTCCTATATCGCGCAGAAGGTCGATGTGATTGCGTTCTCGCCGGTGGTCGAATCCGGCTGGGATACCGTGCTGCAAGAGGCCAAGGCCGCCAAGATTCCGGTGATCCTGACCGATCGGGGCATCGACAGCAAAGACCCGTCGCTCTACGTCTCGTTTATCGGCTCGGACTTCACCGAAGAGGGCCGCAAGGCCGGCCGCTGGTTGCTCGACAACACCAAGGGCAAGGGCGATGTGAACATCGTCGAGCTGCAGGGCACCGTCGGCTCCGCGCCGGCCATCGACCGCAAGCGCGGCTTTGAAGAGGTGATCAAGACCGACCCGCACTACAAGATCATCCGCTCGCAAACCGGCGACTTCACCCGCGCCAAGGGCAAGGAGGTGATGGAGGCCTTCCTGAAGGCCGAGGGCAAGAAGATCAACGTCCTGTTCGCCCACAACGACGACATGGCGATCGGCGCGATCCAGGCCATTGAGGAAGCCGGCCTCAAGCCGGGCAAGGACATCGTCATCGTCTCCATCGACGGCGTGAAGGGCGCGTTCGAGGCCATGATGGCCGGCAAGCTCAACGTCACCGTCGAATGCAGCCCGCTGCTGGGCCCGCAACTGATGGACACCGCACGCGCCGTGCTGGCCGGCAAGACGGTGCCCAAGCGCATCGTGACCAAGGAAGGCATCTTCCCGATGGATGTGGCGGCCAAGGAGTTTCCGAACCGGAAGTATTGAGGTCCGCAGGCACCTCCTTGAGTAGGCGGTAGGGCGGGCTGGCCGCTGCGCGCAAAGTCTTCGCGCGTGCAGCGGCCAGCCCGCCCTGCTGGCATGAACAAAAACAACAGGGGACCCTCCATGCCGGACAACACTCACCACACCGCCCCGCTGCTGCAGATGCGGGGCATCTCCAAAGCCTTCCCCGGCGTGCAGGCGCTGGCCGGGGTGGATTTCCGCCTGTTTGCGGGTGAAGTCCATGCCTTGATGGGCCAGAACGGCGCCGGCAAATCGACGCTGATCAAAGTGCTCACCGGCGTGGAGGCGCCCGATGCCGGCGAGATCCGGCTGGGCGAGGAGCCCATCGCCCCGGCCTCGCCGCTGGATGCGCAACAGCTCGGTATCAGCACGGTGTATCAGGAGGTCAACCTCTGCCCCAATCTCTCGGTGGCGGAGAACATCCACATCGGCCGCTTTCCGATGCGCCTGGGCAGCATCGACTGGCGCGCGGCCAACCAGGCAGCGGAACAACTGCTGGCCGATCTGAACATCCATCTGGACGTGACGCTGCCGCTGTCGCTCTACCCGGTCGCCATCCAGCAGATGGTGGCGATTGCCCGTGCGCTCTCGACCGAGGCGCGCATCCTGATCCTGGATGAGCCCACCTCCAGCCTCGACGATGAAGAGGTCGCGCGCCTGTTTGCCGCGATCCGCACGCTCAAGGCCAAGGGCATGGCGGTGCTGTTCGTCACGCATTTTCTCGACCAGACCTATGCGATTGCCGACCGCATCACCGTGCTGCGCAACGGCCGGCTGGAAGGCGAATACGCCGCCGCCGACCTGCCGCAACTCACGCTGATCAACAAGATGGTGGGGCGGGAGATCGATGCCAGCCGCTTCGAGCGCACCGACGCGCAACCCGCCGATGACACCGCCCCGGCCTTCCTCACCGCGCGCGGCGTGGGCCGCCGTGGCGTGGTGCAGCCGCTCGATCTGGACATCCGCCCCGGCCAGGTGCTGGGCCTGGGCGGGCTGCTGGGCTCCGGCCGCACCGAGACCGCCCGGCTGCTGTTCGGCATCGACCGCAACGACGCCGGCTCGATCGAGATCAACGGGCAGGCGCACCAGTTCCGCTCCCCGCGTGACGCGATCCGCCAGGGCATCGGCCTGTGCCCGGAAGACCGCAAGACCGAGGGCATCGTCGCCGAGCTGTCGATCCGCGAGAACATCATCCTGGCGCTGCAGGCCAAGCGCGGCCTGTTCCGCACGCTGCCGAAGAAACGCCAACGCGAAATCGCCGATCAGTACATCGCCCAGCTCGGCATCAAGACGCCGGATGCGGAGAAGCCCATCGGCCAGCTCTCCGGCGGCAACCAGCAGAAGGCCGTGCTGGCGCGCTGGCTGGCGACCGACCCGGCCA
>CAJXMR010000092.1 GCA_913056305.1 uncultured Ralstonia sp. | reverse complement strand
CATATCGTTCATGATCGGTTTCCTTTACGGTCGCCCGGCCATCGCAGTCGGCCGGAACGCAACGAGTGTGAAACCGCGGAACTGGACCGAAGACGATCACTCCTCAAGTGATCCAATCAACCCATTCCGCGACTGCGCACACAGTTCACAAAAAAGACGGACGCAGTGTAAGGGAAATTTCCTACCTCTGCAGTCAACTACTCAAACCCGCAAAACCAATGCGGGTGATTGATCCGACCTATCGTCGTGATCGTCGCAAGTGATTCAGGCAACGCGCGGCGCGGCTGCCCTCGGCTGCACGGCAAAGCGCTCGCGGATCGAGGCGAGGATGCCATCCGCGCTCAACCCGCACTGGGCGAGCAGCGCGGCGTGGTCACCATGGTCGACAAAGCGGTCGGGCAGGCCCAGCTGCAGCACGGGCGTTGCCACACCAGCAGCGGCCAGCGCTTCCAGGCAGGCGCTGCCGGCACCGCCCATCACGCAGCCCTCTTCCACGGTGACGACGTAATCGTGCGTACGTGCCATCTCCAGCACGCAGGCCACGTCCAGTGGCTTGACGAAGCGCATGTTGACCACGCTCGCGTCGAGTCGCTCGGCGGCGGCCATGGCCGGAGCGACCATCGAGCCGAACGCCAGGATCGCCACACGCTGGCCTGCCGGCGCGGTGGATGTGCGGCGCACCTCGGCCTTGCCGACCGGCAGCGGCTCCAGCGACGGCTGCACGGCCACGCCCGCGCCGGCACCACGCGGATAGCGCACCGCCGTCGGGCAGTCCTGCGCAAACGCCGTGGAGAGGAGCTGGCGGCATTCGTTCTCGTCGGCCGGCGTCATCACCATCATGTTGGGGATGCAGCGCAGGAAGGCGATGTCGTAGGCGCCGGCATGTGTGGCGCCATCCGCGCCGACCAGGCCCGCGCGGTCCAGCGCGAACACCACCGGCAGGTTCTGCAGCGCCACGTCGTGGATCAACTGGTCGTAGCCGCGCTGCAGGAAGGTCGAATAGATGGCGACGACGGGCTTGAGGCCCTCGCACGCCAGGCCGCCGGCAAACGTCACGGCATGCTGCTCGGCGATGCCGACGTCGTAGTAGCGATCGGGGAAGCGCTGCTCGAACTCCACCATGCCCGAGCCCTCGCGCATGGCAGGCGTGATGCCGACCAGGCGCTTGTCGGCAGCGGCCATGTCGCACAGCCATTGGCCGAATACCTGCGTGTACGTGACCTTGGCCGGACGCGCGGCGGGCTTGATGCCCTCCTGCGGGTTGAACTTGCCCGGGCCGTGATACAGGATCGGGTCGGCCTCGGCCAGCTTGTAGCCCTGGCCCTTCTTGGTGACCACGTGCAGGAACTGCGGCCCGCCGCCTTCCAGCGCGCGCCGGCGGATGTTCTGCAGCGTCGGCACGAGAGACTCGAGATCGTGCCCGTCGATCGGCCCAATGTAGTTGAAGCCGAACTCCTCGAACATGGTGGCCGGCACGAACATGCCCTTGGTGTGTTCCTCGAAGCGCTTGGCGAATTCGAGCACCGGCGGCGCGACCGACAACAGCTTCTCCACGCCCTTCTTGGTGGCCGCGTAGAACTGGCCGCTCATCAGGCGCGCCAGATAGCGGTTCAGCGCCCCCACCGGCGGCGAGATCGACATGTCGTTGTCGTTGAGCACCACCACCAGCGGCACGTCCTTATAGACACCCGCGTTGTTCATCGCCTCGAAGGCCATACCGGCGCTCATCGCCCCGTCGCCGATCACGGCGATGGCGACGCGGTCCTCACCGTTGGTCTTGGCGCCCAGGGCCATGCCCAGCGCGGCCGAGATCGACGTGGACGAGTGCGCGGTGCCGAAGGTGTCGTACGGGCTCTCGCTGCGGCGCGGGAAGCCGGAGATGCCGTCGAGCTGGCGCAGCGTGGGCATCTGCTCGCGACGGCCCGTGAGGATCTTGTGCGGATAGCTCTGGTGGCCGACGTCCCACACGATGCGGTCATCCGGCGTGTGGAAGACGTAGTGCAGCGCGATGGTCAGCTCGACCGTGCCCAGGTTCGACGACAGGTGGCCGCCCGTCTGCGAGACGGCGTCGAGCACGAAGGCGCGCAGCTCGTCGGCCAGGGGCCCGAGTTGGCGGCGGTCCAGGCGGCGCAGGTCGGCCGGATCGTCGATGGTGTTGAGGAGTTCGTACGTCATGTGGGACCGCCGCTCAGGCGTTTTGGCAAAGACTTCTACCGTCGATGCAATGTTGTTCAGTGGCCGCGCCGCACGATCAGGTCGGCCATCTCGGCCAGCCGGACGGTGCGGGCTTCGCCCAGTTCACGGGCAAGCTGCGCAACCGCCGCGCCCGCTGCGGCATGCAATTCATCGGCCAGCGCCCGCGCCCGGTCCAGCCCGAGGATGGACACATAGGTCGGCTTGTCGTTGGCCTCGTCCTTGCCGGCGGTCTTGCCCAGCGTGGCGGTGTCGGCCGTCACGTCGAGGATGTCATCGACCACCTGGAACGCCAGGCCAACCGCGCCTGCATAGGCATCCACCTGCTCCAGCGCGGCGGCACTCAGTTTCGTACCCTCCGCGGCGCACAGCGCACCCATGCGCAGGCTGGCGCGCAGCAGCGCACCGGTCTTCATGCGATGCATCGCTTCCAGCGCGTCCTGCGACAGGGCCACGCCCACGCTCTGCAGGTCGATCGCCTGGCCGCCGGCCATGCCCAGCGAGCCCGATGCGCGCGCCAATTCCGCCACCAGCACCGCGCGTGTCGCCGGACTCACGGCACCCAGCTCCGCCAGCACGATGAACGCCTGCGTCTGCAAGGCATCGCCGACCAGCAGGGCCGTCGCTTCATCATAGGCGCGATGCACGGTCGGGCGGCCGCGGCGCAGGTCGTCGTCGTCCATGCAGGGCATGTCGTCGTGGACCAGCGAATAGGCGTGGATCATCTCCACCGCGCAGCTCACGCCGTCGAGCGCCTCGGGCGAGGCCTCGCCCAGCGCACCGGCGGCATGCGCCAGCAGCGGACGCACGCGCTTGCCGGCACCGAGCGTGGCGTAGCGCATGGCGGCGTGCAGGCGTTGCGGCACAACGGTTTCCGCCGGCAGCGCGCGTTCGAGCGCGGTTTCCGTCCGTGCGACCACGGACGCCATCCATTGGGCGAAATCGCTCATGCGCCGCCCTGTTCGTTCGTATTGCCGTCGTCAGCGAGCGGCTTGAGGGCGTCGCCGTCGAGCACGCGCACTTGCTGCTCGACGCGCTCCAGCACCTGCTGGCAATACTTCACCAGCTCGGCCCCGCGTCGGTACGCCGCAAGCGAGGCCTCCAGCGGCAATTCACCGGATTCCATGCTGGCAACGAGGGTTTCGAGTTCGGCCATGGCCGCTTCATACGAAGCCGGCGCAGACGGGGCAGAGGCGGTTGCGTCGCTCGGGGCGACGGCGGGGGCACGAGGCATGCCGGTGGCGAATCAGAAAAGGACAATCTGGCATTTTACGGCAATTCCATGCCGGTTCCGCGTGCCGGCCACATCACGGCCTGGGGCCGCTTGCAACGGGCTGACGACCTGAAGACTGGCTGACGCGATGCTCGCCTACCGCAAAAATATGACGAGAATCAGACACTTATCGTGACCCCCGGGGTACAATCCCCCCCTTCCTCCAAAGGCCGGGCCGGCGCACGCCGCTCCGCACGATGGTTTGGGTCTGTTGGCCCATAAAACGTATGGTCGTTGGCCCAAGCGGGGGCCAGCAGGCGCTCGTTTCCTATCTCAACAGACCCTAGGCCACCTGCCGATGGCGTCCTTCCCCAAATCGAATTTTTCGATGGTTGGGTTGTTCACTACTTTCACCGTTATTGGGAGTGGGGATAATGTCCAATCTCAGCGCCGCACTGAACCTGGTGCCGTCTGAAACCCAGCTGCCCGTCTCTGCTTACTTCGACGAGGCGCTGTATCAAACTGAAATCGAACGTCTGTTCAAGCATGGCCCGGGTTACGTCGGCCATGAGTTGATGGTCCCCGAGGTGGGCGACTATCACACGCTTGCCGCCGAGGCCGAAGGCCGCGTGCTGGTGCGCAATCCGAACGGCGTCGAACTGCTTTCCAATGTGTGCCGGCACCGCCAGGCGATCATGCTCAATGGGCGCGGCAATGCCCAGAACATCGTCTGCCCGCTGCACCGCTGGACGTACGACCTGCAGGGCGACCTGCTGGGCGCGCCGCACTTCGAGCAGCAGCCGTGCGTGCACCTGTCGCGCTCGCCGCTGCAGAACTGGAACGGCCTGCTGTTCGAGGGCAAGCGCGACGTGCGCGAAGACCTCGCCCGCCTGGGCGTGGCGGGCGATCTCGACTTCTCCGGCTACATGCTCGACCACGTCGAGGTGCACGACTGCAACTACAACTGGAAGACCTTCATCGAGGTGTATCTGGAGGACTACCACGTCGTGCCCTTCCACCCGGGCCTGGGCCAGTTCGTCTCCTGCGACGACCTGGAATGGGAGTTCGGCGAGTGGCACAGCGTGCAGACGGTCGGCATCCACGCCGGTTTGCGCAAACCGGGCTCGCCCGCGTACCAGAAGTGGCACGACGCCGTGCTGCGCTTCAACAACGGCGAGATGCCGAAGTACGGCGCGGTGTGGCTCACGTACTACCCGAACGTGATGGTGGAGTGGTACCCGAACGTGCTGGTGGTCTCGACGCTGCATCCGCTGGGCCCGACCAAGACGCGCAACGTGGTCGAGTTCTATTACCCGGAAGAGATCGTCCTGTTCGAGCGCGAATTCGTCGAGGCCGAGCGCGCCGCTTACATGGAAACCTGTATCGAGGACGACGAGATCGCCGAGCGCATGGACGCCGGCCGACTGGCCCTGCTCAAGCGCGGCACCAGCGAGGTCGGCCCCTACCAGTCGCCCATGGAAGACGGCATGCAGCACTTCCACGAGTGGTATCGGCGCGTCATGGAATACTGACCGTAGGCATCCGCCGCCTTCCGCGTCACAATACGAACGGTGCAACCCACGTGGCCTGCACCGTTTTTTTTCGCCCCGCCGCCCCTGTTGTCCGCCCTCACCATGTCCGCAAATACCACGACTGAAGTCGTCCAAACGGCCGCCCAGACGGCCGACAACGCCTCCCGCCAATCGCTGTGGATGATCCTCGCCGCATTCGCCTTCTCGGCGATGGGCGTGTGCGTGAAGCTCGCCTCGGCGCACTACAGCACCGGCGAGATCGTGTTCTACCGCAGCGTGATCGGCATGATCGTGATGGGCGCGATCCTGGCCAAGACGGGTGCGGGCATCCGCACGCCCTACCTCACCTCGCACATCAAGCGCAGCGTGTTCGGGGTGACCTCGCTGCTGCTGTGGTTCACGTCGATCAGCCTGCTGCCGCTGGCCACGGCCATGACGCTGAACTACATGTCGCCGGTGTGGATCGCGCTGATCATCGGCGCGGGCGCCACCCTGGCCGGCAAGACCGGCGGCGCCGACCGCAAGATGGTCAGCGCGATCCTGATGTCGTTCATCGGCGTGATCTGCCTGCTGCAGCCGAGCGTGGGTGCGTCGCAGATGACGGGCGGCATGGTCGGACTGGTGTCGGGCGTGTTCACGGCGCTCGCTTACGTGGAAGTGCGCCAGCTCGGCGACTTGGGCGAGAACGAAGCGCGCATCGTGTTCTATTTCTCGCTGATCAGTGCAATTGCCGGCGGCGTGTGGATGCTGATCGGCGGCGCGCAGTCGCATACTTGGCACAGCGCCGGCCTGCTGCTGGCGGTGGGCCTGCTGGCCACGCTCGGCCAGACCGCCATGACGCGCGCCTACAAGCGCGGCAATACCCTGCTGACTGCAAACCTTCAATACACCGGCATTGTCTTTGCCAGCGGCTGGGGTATGTTGCTGTGGCACGACCATCTGAATGCGCTGTCGTGGCTGGGCATGGCCCTCATCATCGGCAGCGGCATCGTGACCACGGTCATGCGTGCCCGCCAGTCGGGCACCGAGCATCCGACCCCGCAGACCGCCGTGTCCGGGCCGGAAGCCGAGATTCACCCGGAAGTCTGATCCCAGGAGATTGCTGTCATGAGCGAACGCGCTCCCCGCACCACCACCCTGATCACCGCACCGCAGCTGGCTGCGCTCCAGCAGAGCGCGCCGGCTGCCACCGTCGTCATCGATTGCAGCTTCGACCTCGCCAACCCTGCGGCCGGGCGCGATGCGTATCACGCCAGCCATATTCCCGGTGCGTTCTACCTGCACCTGGACAACGAGCTGTCCGGCCCCAAGACCGGCACCAACGGCCGCCACCCGCTGCCGGATGCCGACGCACTGGTCGCGCGGCTGCGGGCACTGGGCGTCAATGACGACACCCAGGTTGTCGCCTACGACCGCCAGGGCAGCATGTATGCCGCGCGCCTGTGGTGGCTGCTGCGCTGGGTCGGCCACGCCGATGTGGCCGTGCTTGATGGCGGCCTGGCCGCGTGGGAAGCCGCAGGCCTGCCGGTCAACAGCGTGGTGCCGGACGAATTGCAGCTGAGCGCCACACCGGGCCAGCTGACCCGCAAACCGTCGCTGGCGCCCGTGGTCACCGCCGACATCGTCATGAAGCGCCTCGGACAGGCGGACAAACCCGTCCTCGACGCCCGTGCGCCCGACCGCTACCGCGGCGAGAACGAAACGCTGGACCCGGTCGGCGGCCATATCCCCGGTGCGCGCAACCGCTTCTTCCGTGACAACCTGCAGGCCGATGGCACCTATAAACCGGCCGAACAGCTGCGCGCAGACTTCGAAGCCGTGCTGGCCGGCGCCAAGCCGGCAGACGTGATGCTGCAATGCGGCTCCGGCGTGACCGCGTGCCACAACGCGCTGGCGATGGACGTGGCCGGCCTGACCGGTGCCGCGCTCTACGCTGGCTCGTGGAGCGAGTGGTGCAGCGATCCGTCGCGCCCTGTGGCGACCGGGCCGAACCCCTAATCGCCCGCCCAAAGCAAAAGCCCGGCACTGCCGGGCTTTTTTCATGCGAATCGCGCCGAGCGTCGCTCAGTGTGCGTGGCCATGCAGGCCGCCGGTGAGCAAGAAGATCATCACGACGCCCGCCACAACCAAGGCAATCTGCACGACGGATTCCCGCCAGCGCGGGCGGCGCTTCATCTGTGGCATCAGATCGCACACGGCGATATAGATGAAGCTGCTGGAGGCCACCACCAGCACGTACGGAATCCACGACGTCAGCCGATCCAGCAAGTAGTAACCGAGCACCGCGCCCACCAGCGCGCAGACGCTGCAGATCAGGTTGTAGACGAAGGCGCGCGTCTTGGAGAAGCCGGCGTTGAGCAGCACCATGAAATCGCCGATCTCCTGCGGGATCTCATGCGCGGCAATCGCCAACGCGGTGACGATGCCAACCTTGGTGTCCGCCAGGAAGGCGGCGGCGATGACGATGCCGTCGGAGAAATTGTGCAGGCCGTCGCCGACCAGGATCATCAGGCCGCTGCGCCCGGCCTCCTGCCGGTCGTGCCCGTGATGATGGCCGTGGCCGTCGCCCTCATAGTGGTGCGAGTGGCGGATCAGCGAGATCTTTTCCAGCAGGAAGAAACCCAGCAGCCCGGCCAGCAACGTGGCAAACAGCGCATGCGTATTGGGCTGAATGCCGCGGTGCGCCTCGAACGCCTCGGGCAGCGAATGCAGCAGCGACGTCGCCAGCAGCACGCCGACGGAGAAGCTGACCATGCGGTCGACCATGCGCGACAGCACGGTCAGCGACAGCACGGCGGCGCCCGCCATGCTGCCGATACCCGACAGCGCGGTGGCCAGAAGAATACCTAACAGGGTGGAATCCATGAACTTGCGGCAGAGGCCAACAAACGCAACAGAGTTGCAAGAAGGCAGCGATTGTATGCCGCTTTCGCAACCTTTGCCAGCACCGGCAAAACAAAAGGCCCGCGTGGGGCCTTTCACTCGGGCCGACCTCGGTCAGGCCACGCCGTGGTCCTTGAACCAGGCCAGGCACTTCTTCCAGCCATCCTCGGCGTCGGCCTTGACGTAGCTGGAGCGATAGTCGGAGTGGAAGGCGTGGCCGGCATCCGGATACACGATGATGCGCGAGGCATGCGCTTTCGGATTCTTGGATTTCTCGAGCGCATCCTTCATGACGTTGATGGCGTCCTGGGTGATGCCGGTGTCCTTGGCGCCGTACATGCCCAGCACCGGCGCCTTCAGCTCGTCCACCTTGTCGACCGGCTGCAACGCATTCGGATTGCCCTTCAGCGGGCCGTACCACACCACCGCAGCCTTGATGTCGGGGCTATGCTCGGCAAACAGCCAGACTTGGCGCCCGCCCCAGCAGAAGCCATTGATGCCGATACGCGCCGGATCGCCGCCGTTCTGCTTGGCCCACACCACCGTCGCGTCGAGGTCGCCCTGCACCTGCGCATCAGGCACCTTGGAGACCACGTTGGCGATGACCTCCTGGATGGTGCCATACGCGCGCGGATCGCCCTGGCGCACAAACAACTCGGGCGCGATGGCGAGATAGCCGAGCTTGGCAAAACGCCGGCACACATCCGCGATGTACTCGTGCACGCCGAAGATCTCGCTGACCACAATCACCACCGGCAAGCCCGTCCTGCCCTCGGGCTGCGCGCCGGGTTGGGCCCGATACGCGGGCATCTTGAAGTCGCCCACGGGCACCGTCACCTCGCCCGCCGTGAGGCCCTCGAAGTCCGTCTTGATGGCTTGCGCCGACACCGGCAGCACGGCCGCCGCAAAGGCCGAACCCAGCGCTGTCTTCATGAAGCCACGGCGATCGAAGCTGCGGCCCGGCACCAGACTTTCCACTTCCGCATCCAGCTGCATCGCACTCTCCTAGCGCCCGAAGGCGGTGGCGGTGAACGAAGCGCCTAGTCTACCGGACCGGCTGCTTCGCTGCCGCGCCAGGTATTCGGCCCGGGCGCCTAGTGCAGCTTGACCCGCGGATTCGTCTTGCTGCGTAGCCAGTGCGTGACGGTATCGAGCGACATGCGCACCACGCCGTGCAGCGCCATCACGTGCATGCGATACAGCGAGGTGTACATCAGCCGCGCCATCAGGCCCTCGATGAACATGGTGCCGCCGATCAGCCCGCCCATCAGGCTGCCCACCGCGCTGAAGTGGCCGAGCGACACCAGCGAGCCCAGGTCCTTGAACGCAAACGGCTCGACCGGCTTGCCGTCCATCCGGCGGCGCAGCGCCTTGTACAGATAGGTCGCCTGCTGGTGCGCGGCCTGCGCACGCGGCGGCACACTGGTCGACGCCTCGGGCCACGGGCAGCTCGCGCAGTCGCCAAAGGCGTAGATCGAATCGTCGCCCTCCACCTGCAGCGTGCGCGAGACGACCACCTGCCCCAGCTTGTTGACCGGCAGCCCCAGCTCGCCCAGCACCGCCGGCGCGCGAATGCCTGCTGCCCACACGGTCAGATCGGCCGGGATGGACTTGCCGCTGGCCGTGTTGACGGCGTTGGCGGTGACTTCGGTCACGCGCTCGCCGGTGATCACGTCCACGTTCAGTTTGTGCAGCAGCTTGGTGGTCTCGGCCGAGACGCGCTCGGACAGCACCGGCAGGATGCGCGCCCCACCCTCGATCAGGTGGATACGGATGTCGCGGCGCGGGTCCAGCTTGTGCAGGCCGTAGGCGGCCAGTACGTGCGCGGTGTTGCGCAGCTCGGCCGACAACTCGACGCCCGTCGCGCCCGCGCCGACGATGGCGATGTCCACCTGCGGGCGCGCATCGCCCATGCCGTTCTGCGCGCGCATGCACGCCGAGATCAGCTTGCGGCGGAAGCGCTCGGCCTGCCAGGCGGTGTCGAGTGCGATGGCGTGGTCGGCCGTGCCCGGCACGCCAAAGAAGTGGGTCACGCTACCGATGGACAACACCAGCGTGTCGTAGGCGATGGCGCGCTCGGGCAGCACCTCGGTGCCGTCGGCGTCGAGGCAGCCGGACACGGTAATGGTCTTGGTGGCGCGGTCGAGCGCCTTCAGCTCGCCCTGCTGGAACTCGAAGCCGTGCCAGCGCGCCTGGGCGGCGTATTCGAGCTGGTGGGTGTTCGGGTCCATGCTGCCGGCAGCGACTTCATGCAGCAGCGGCTTCCAGATATGCGTCGGGTTGCGATCGACCAGCACGATTTGCGCGCCCTGCCCACTGCGGCGCTTGCCCAGCTTGTCACCCAGGCGCGTTGCCAGCTCCAAACCACCGGCGCCACCACCCACCACCACGATGCGCGGTCCGCGCGCGCTCTCCGCCTGCCCTGCCATGCCGCTTCTCCTCTGAATGCTCCGAATCACGTGATCTTTCAGATGCAGTCTGCTGCATTGCAAAATCCGCCGCAACCCCAAGCAGGCAGATACGGCGGATCATGAATGGTGCATGCCACGGCCCTCCGCAGCCTGCCTCGGCAAGGAAAGCGGCGCCGCGCCTTGCGGTGCGGGCAGGTGGTCAACGCGTCAGTGGGCTTCTTCCCAGTTGGCGCCCACGCCCACCTCGGCCACCAGCGGCACGCGCAGCGTGGTAACGCCGCACATCAGCTCGGGCAGGCGCTCGCGCACCACGGCCAGCTCGTCCTGCGGCACTTCCAGCACCAGTTCATCGTGCACCTGCATGACCAGGCGCGAGCGCAACGCGTCGGCTTCCAGCCAGCCCTGCACGGCCAGCATCGACAGCTTGATCAGGTCGGCCGCGGTGCCCTGCATGGGCGCGTTGATGGCAGCACGCTCGGCAGCCTGGCGGCGCGGGCCGTTGCCGCCGTTGATGTCGGGCAGCCACAGGCGGCGGCCGAAGACGGTCTCGACATAACCGCGTTCGCGCGCGGTCTGGCGGGTCTCGTCCATGTAGCGGGCGGCGCCGGGATAGCGGGCGAAGTAGCGGTCGATATAGAGCTTGGCGGCATCGCGGCCGATGCCGAGGTTGCTGGCCAGCCCGAACGCGCTCATGCCGTAGATCAGGCCGAAGTTGATGACCTTCGCGACGCGCCGCTGGTCGGCTGTCACCTCCAGCGGGGTCACGCTGAACACCTCGGCAGCGGTCGCGCGGTGCACGTCCTGGCCTTCCTGGAACGCGCGCATCAGGCCTTCGTCCTGCGACAGGTGGGCCATGATGCGCAGCTCGATCTGCGAGTAGTCGGCCGAGACGATCACGCAGCCCTCGGGCGCAATGAAGGCCTCGCGGATGCGCCGCCCCTCTTCCGTGCGCACTGGGATGTTCTGCAGGTTCGGGTCGGTTGAGGCGAGGCGCCCCGTCACGGCCGTGGCCTGCCCGTAGGTGGTGTGGACCCGGCCAGTGCGCGGGTTGACCATCTTCGGCAGCTTGTCGGTGTAGGTGGACTTGAGCTTGGCCAGGCCCCGGTAGTCCAGCAACAGTTTCGGCAGCGGGTAGTCTTCGGCCAGCTTCTGCAGCACTTCTTCGTCGGTCGACGGGGCGCCGCTGGCAGTCTTCTTGATGACCGGCAGCTTCAACTGCGTAAAGAAGATCTCGCCGATCTGCTTGGGTGAATTCAGGTTGAACGGCTGACCGGCCAGCGCGTGGGCCTCGACCTCCAGCTGCAGCAGGCGTTGGCCGATTTCGGTGCTCTGCCTGGCAAGACGCTCGGCGTCGATCAGCACGCCGTTGCGCTCCATCTTCTGCAGCACGACGGAGGTCGGCATCTCGATCTGCTCGTAGACGTAGTCGAGCTTGTCGTCCGCCGCCACCTTCGGGTACAGAGCACGATGCAGGCGCAGCGTGATGTCGGCATCCTCGGCGGCGTATTCGGTGGCGCGGTCGAGCGGCACTTCGTCAAAGCCGATCTGCGATGCGCCCTTGCCGCACACCTCTTCATACGTGATGGTCTTCAGGTGCAGCACGCGCTCGGCCAGGGCATCCATGCCGTGGTTGCGGTGCGACTCCAGCACGTAGGACTGCAGCATGGTGTCGTGCGCGATGCCGCGCAGCGCGATGCCATGGTTGGCAAACACGTGCGCGTCGTACTTCAGATGCTGACCGACTTTCTTCTGCGCCTCGTCTTCGAGCCACAGCTTCATGCGTGCGAGCACCGTGTCGCGCGACAGTTGCGCGGCGGCGTCCAGCCCCACCACGTCCGGCCCGCGATGCGCGACCGGGATATAGCACGCCTCGCCCGGCGTGACCGACAGCGAGAGTCCAACCAGCTGCGCCAGCATCGGTTCGATCGAGGTCGTCTCGGTGTCGATGCAGACGAGATCAGCCTCGTCCAGCTTGCGCATCCACGATTCGAGCTGCGCTTCGGTGGTGACGGTCTCGTACTTGACTTCAGCCGGCGCGGCCTCGACGTCGAACAGGCTGGCCTGCTGTTGTTGCGCGGCGGCTTCGGCCGCATAGTTCTTGACCGGCGTGGCGGCCTTGCGCGCGGCGCCCACGCTGCGCGTGTCGGGCAGCGTATCGCCTGAGGCCTCGCGCAACCAGGTCTTGAAACCGTAGCGGCTGAAGAAATCGACCAGTTCAACCTTGTCTTCGGCGCCATCGAGCAGCGCATCGAAGGTCGGCACTTCCTTGGCGAGATCGCAGTCGAGCTTGACGGTCAGCAGCTCGCGGCCCTTGGGCAGCCACTCGAGCGTGTTGCGCAGGTTCTCGCCCACCACGCCCTTGATCTCGCCGGCACGGGCCATGACGTTGTCGAGCGTGCCGAATTCGGCCAGCCACTTCACCGCCGTCTTCGGGCCTACCTTGGGTACGCCCGGCACGTTGTCGACTGTGTCGCCGATCAGCGAGAGATAGTCGACGATGCGCTCCGGCGGCACGCCGAACTTGGCCTGCACGCCGGCCGGGTCGAGCGTCTCGTTGGTCATGGTGTTGACCAGCGTGACGTGGCTGTTCACCAGTTGGGCGAGGTCCTTGTCGCCCGTCGACACGATGGTGCGCACGCCTTCGCGGGTCGCCCGTTCGGCCAGGGTGCCGATCACGTCGTCGGCCTCCACGCCCTCCACCACCAGGATGGGCCAGCCCAGTGCGCGTACGGCTTCGTGGATGGGTTCGATCTGCTGGCGCAGGTCGTCGGGCATCGGCGCGCGATGCTCCTTGTAGGCGGGATACATGTCGTCGCGAAAGGTCTTGCCTTTGGCGTCGAAAATGCAAGCGCTATACTTGGCCGGGTAGTCGTTGCGCAGCTTGCGCAGCATGTTCACGATGCCGTAGATGGCCCCCGTAGGGAACCCTTCTCCATTGCGCAAGTCGGGCAGTGCGTGATAAGCACGGTACAGATAACTCGAGCCATCGACGAGCAACAGCGTTTCTTGACTTTCCGACATTCCCATGGACTCTAATGTGACTGGAACGCCCGAGGGCGTCTCCAACAATGGCGCTTCCGCTGAGGGCGGCGTGGCGAAGCAGGCTGCTGGTGCGTCCCCGGCCGACATGGACGTCAACGTGACGGTCGGCGCGGACCATCCTGTGGAGGTGGGCTCCGCCAAATCCGACAAAGCCGACACTGGGCCCGACCGCACCGACCGCAAGATGATCCCGAGCCTGCGGGCACTCGCCGATGAGGAACGCGCCACCGCAAAGAAAGCGCGCGCCTCCTGGCAGATGTTCACGATTATGGCAGAGTTCATCGAGGCGACCGAGTACCTCTCGGAGATCCGTCCGGCCGTCTCGATCTACGGCAGCGCGCGCCTGCGCGAGGATTCGCCGTACTACGATCGCACCATCGAAATCGCCCGCCTGTTCTCGGATGCGGGCTTCGCCGTTATCTCCGGCGGCGGCCCAGGCATCATGGAAGCGGCCAACAAGGGCGCGCATGCGGGCAAGTCCGCCAGCGTGGGCCTGAACATCGAGTTGCCGCACGAGCAGCAGGGCAATCCGTACCAGGACATCTCGATGCGGTTCCGCCATTTCTTCACGCGCAAGGTCACCTTCGTGAAGAACTCCGACGCCTTCATCGTCATGCCCGGCGGCTTCGGTACGCTGGACGAACTGGCCGAAGTGCTGACGCTGGTGCAGACCGGCAAGTCGCGCAGCGTGCCGGTGGTGATGTTCGGCAGCCGCTTCTGGAAGGGCCTGCTCGACTGGTTCCGCTTCACGCTGCTGCCGATGGGATTGATCGCCGAGCACGACCTCGACATCATGCGCATCGTCGATGAACCCAAGGACGCGCTCGACGCCGTCTATGAGTTCTACGAAAAGCGCGAAGGCACCTCGCCGATCCCGCCGAAGGAAGAGATGTTCTACCTGTAAGCCCGAGGGGCAATGGCAGTGGTCCTGGACTGTTAGAATGTGAAGTCCCGGACCATTGCTGGAGTCCATCATGGATTCGCTGTTTTCTCCGACGGTGCGTGCCGCCTCGGCTGCACCGCGCGCGCGCCTGATGCGCCACGCGGGCGTGCTGGCCGCCGTCGCCTGCCTGTTTGCCCTGCCCGTCATGTCCGCCCATGCCGACGTGACGCCGGACAGCGCCGGCCTGGACGTGCCTGACGTCAAGGCCATCAACAACCAGCCGATCGCCAAGCCGACCAAGGGCGCGATCCACCATGAAGCCGTCAAGCCGAGCTTCGAATACCGCGACAACGACGGCACCCAGGTCGAGGAATACCGCTTCCAGAAGGGCCAGGCGCCGGACATCCACGTCAAGTCGGGCATGGGCACGTCCTACAACATGAGCAAGCCCGAAGACAGCTCCCCGCGCATCCGTGAGCGCGGCGACGTCGACCGCGTACCGTCGGTCAACCTCCTGAAGTTCTGAATCGCAAGACGCCACGCGTGTGGCGCGCCGGCGCGGCAAGGCTGACTTGCCGCGCTGTCTCCTTCACCCCTTTCCCGTTTCTTGAAGCATGGCTGTTTTCACCCCGGTCACCGACGCCGAGATCGCCCTCTGGCTGGATCAATACGATGTGGGCACGGTCCGCGCGTTTCGCGGCATTCCCTCGGGGATCGAGAACACCAACTTCTTCCTGACCACGGAAAAGGATGGGCAGACGCACGAATACGTCGTGACCCTGTTCGAGCGGCTGACGCTTGAACAACTGCCGTTCTACCTGTACCTGATGCAGCATCTGGCGCAGCACGACATTGCCGTGCCGGCGCCGATTCCCGGCCGCGACGGCGAGATCCTGCGCACGCTCAAGGGCAAGCCCGCCACCATCGTGACGCGCTTGGCCGGCCGCTCCAACCTGGCGCCCACGGTGTCCGAATGCGCCATCGTCGGCGACATGCTGGCGCGCATGCACCTGGCCGGGCTGGACTACCCGCGCCATCAGCCGAACCTGCGCAGCCTGCCGTGGTGGAACGAGGTCGTGCCCGACATCGTGCCCTTCGTGCATGGCGATACGCGCGACATGCTCGTCAACGAACTGACGCACCAGCAACGCTTCTTCGCCAGCACGGACTACGCCGCGCTGCCCGAAGGCCCGTGCCACTGCGACCTGTTCCGCGACAACGTGCTGTTCGAACCGGCCACGGACGACCAACCCGAGCGCCTGGGCGGCTTCTTCGATTTCTATTTCGCAGGCGTCGACAAATGGCTGTTCGACGTGGCGGTGACAGTCAATGATTGGTGCATCGACCTCGCCACCGGCGTGCTCGATGCCGAGCGCACGCGCGCCATGCTGCACGCCTATCACGCGGTGCGCCCGTTCACGGACGCCGAATCGCGCCACTGGCAGGACATGCTGCGCGCCGCCGCGTACCGCTTCTGGGTATCGCGCCTGTGGGACTTCCACCTGCCGCGCGACGCTGAACTGCTGCAGCCGCACGACCCGACCCATTTCGAGCGCGTGCTGCGCGAGCGGGTCCGGGCCGAGGCACTCCCTCTGGATATCCCCGCACAATGCAACTGATCGAAGTACCGGCCAAGCAGGGCTACGTCTGGCTGCGCCAGGGCGCGTGGCTGTTCCGCAAGAACCCGATCGGGTTCCTGCTGCTGTCGATCATCCCCGCCTTCGTGATCATGTTCACGCTGGCATTTCTGCCGCCCGCGCTGCTGCTCCTGCAGGTGCTGGCGCCGGCCGTGCTGGTCGGCTTCATGTCGGCGTGCCGCGATGCGGTGGCCGGCAAGCCGATCGGACCGTCAGCGCTGCTGGCGGGCTTCCGCGCCTACGGTAAGGACGCGGCGCGTGGTCTCTGGCGCCTGGGCCTGATCCACATGGCGCTGTTTCTCGTCATCACCTTCCTGCTGTCGACGCAGGTAGACCCGGACGTTGCTTCTGCCGTGCTGGAAGGCAAGGCCACGCCCGATGCCATCCGGCAGCTCTACCTGATCACGATCGCCGGGCTGGTGCTGTACACGCCGGTGGCCGCGCTGTTCTGGTTCTCACCGCTGCTGGTCGCATGGCACGGCATTCCGGTCAGGAAGGCGCTGTTCTTCAGCTGGATCGCGGTGTGGCGCAACCGCATGGCGTTCCTGCTGTATGTGTTGTTGTTCGCGGTGCTGTCGACCGCCGTGCCATCGTTCGTCGAGGGAGCGCTCGCGGCAATCGGTGCGGGGGAGATCGCGCCCGTGCTGCTGATTCCGTACCAGATGGTCGTGGTCGCCATCCTCTATTGCTCGATGTACGCGACTTATCGCGGCTGCTTCAACGTGTCGCAAGCGGCCGGCCAGACCACCAACACGACGGCCTGACCGACTGCGCGTGAGAAACGCGATCAGGGCGAAGCGCAGCGGTTCTGGCGGTTTGGCGGCGCCGCAGACAGTACAGGGAGTACGGCAAGGCGCCGCCAAACCGCCAGAATCGTCCTGATCGCGTTTCTCAGTTGATCGGGTCCAGCTTGGCGATGCCCAGCGCCAGCACCTTCACGCCGTGGCGGTTGAACTTGATGTGGGCGCGCGCCTCGGCGCCCTCGCCTTCCAGCGTCGTGATGACGCCTTCCCCGA
>CAJXMR010000091.1 GCA_913056305.1 uncultured Ralstonia sp. | reverse complement strand
CGCATCCTCAACGTGTTTTCGCTGGACCAGCTGCGCGGCATGCACGGTCTGGTCAGCATCGTGCCGCCGGCCCTGGGCAATCCCTGGGCGATGGGCGCGGCGATGCTGGCCTGGATCGCGGCCCCGCTGGGGCTGGCGGCCTGGAGATTCCGTTCATGAACCCTGATCGTCGCCGCCTGTTGGTGGCTGCCCTGGCCGGGTCTGCCGGCGTGATCACCCTGACCGCCCTCGCTGCGTGCGGCCGGCAAGCCGAGGCCACACCCGTCCCCGCCGAAGTCGATTCAGCCAGCACCTGCGACTTGGATGGCATGCTGCTGGCCGACTATCCCGGCCCCAAGGCGCAGCTGTACTACCTGGGCGATCCGAAGCCGCACTGGTGCTGCGATACGGTGGAGATGTTCAACACCCTGCTCAAGCCCGAGCAGGCCCGGCAGATCCGGGCGGTGTTCGTGCAGGACATGGCCTTGGCCGACTGGGATCACCCGCGCGGTCACTGGTTCGACGCCCGGACGGGCTACTACGTGTTCGGCAGCCGGCGCCATGGCTCGATGGGGCCGACCGTTGCCAGCTTCCGGCAGGAGGCCGATGCGCGCACCTTCATGGCCCGCGATGGCGGCAAGCTGCTGCGCTACGCCGAGGTGACGCCCGAGATGGTCGATCTCAGCGGCGGCGCGCAGCACGACGGGCGGATGTAGTGGTGCGGCTGCGCCGGCTGGTTCTTCTCGCGATCATCGTGCTGGCGCCGCTCTGGTGGTACGCGGGCCATGCCAGTCGCCGTGCCGAGCCTCAGGTGCCCACCGAGATTTGCTTCGTCGCCGCGCCAACACCCTACGATGCGCGCTCCGGCGTTGCACTGGACGCGCCGCGCGCGATCCCGCCCGGCGCGCGTTGCCCGGTGTGCGGGGCCTTCCCATCGCGTGTGCCGGACTGGGCCGCGCAGGTGATCTTTGCGGATGGCGACGCCTACTTCTTTGATTCGCCGTTGAGCCTGTTCATCTATCTGCGCAACCTGCCGCGTTATGCGGCCGGGCGGCAGGCCACCGAGATCGTCGCCAGCTACGTGCGCGCCGAGGGGGATGGGCGCTGGATTGCGGCGCCGAAGGCGGTCTACGTATGGGAGTCCGACGTGCCGGGACCAATGCGCCGCGGCAACCTTCCGGCCTTCCTGAATGACGCCGATGCGCGGCACTTCATCGCGCGCCATGGCGGCGCGGTGGTGCATCCGTCGAGCATCACTGCGCAACTGTTGCGGGCGCTGGAGCCGCCCAGCCCGCACGGGACGGCTGATCACACCTAGCGGCGGACCGGCCGCAGAGCTGGACGCACCGTCGCGCTCGCGTTGTCTGGCCCACGCGGTTCGGTGCGCGGCCCACACCTGAGTCGCTTACAGCACACATCTTCACGCCGCCGCTGTTCTCCTAGGGTTTTGCCGGTTGACTGGCTTTCGTCATCCTGTGATAACGTAAACGTACTGGTTCGTACAAAATGAACCGAAGCGAGGGATCGACGTGGCTCAGGATTTGCGGCCGTCCATGCTGACGGGCTTGCACGCCGTATCGTCATCCCATCAAGAGGCCGGCTACCGGCCCGACAGGAGACCGCAGTGCCAACCATCCTTGTACTCAACGGCCCCAACCTGAACCTGCTCGGCACGCGCGAGCCCGCCGTGTACGGCCACGAGACGCTGGCCGACGTCGAGCGCCTCTGTCGCGAGACCGGTGCCCGGCTCGGCTACGACGTGCAATGCCGCCAGTCCAATCATGAAGGGCAGCTGATCGACTGGATCCATGAAGCTGGCCGTGGTCGGGCGGAGGGCAGCGTGCTCGGCATCGTGTTCAACGCTGGCGCCTATACGCACACGTCGATCGCGCTGCATGACGCCATCAAGGGTGCGGACGTGCCCGTCATCGAGTACCACATCTCGAACGTGCACGCGCGCGAGCCGTTCCGCCACCACTCCTTCATCGCGCCGGCCGCATGCGCGGTGATGGCGGGGCTGGGCGTGGGCGGCTATGCGCTCGCGCTGCAGGCGCTCGTGCTGCTGGCCGCCAAGCCGGCTGCCTGAGCCGCCGCGCTTTCCCACTACCAACATGACGGGGCCGTCGAGCCCCGCATGGACGGAGACCACCATGTCCATCAACAAGGAAGCCTTGCCGATGACGCCGTTTGGCGCGCCCATTGGCGACAAGATCCGCGCGGCGTTTGCCGTGGGCCGCGTGCGCTGGGGCATGCTGGCACTGGTGTTCTTTGCCACCACGCTCAACTACATCGATCGTGCCGCGCTGGGCGTGCTGCAGCCGATTCTGGCCAAGGCCATGCGCTGGACGGCCGAGGACTACGCCAACATCAACTTCTGGTTCCAGGTTGGCTACGCGATCGGGTTTGCCGCGCAGGGCCGCTTCATCGACAAGGTGGGCGTGCGCCGTGCCTTCCTGCTGGCGGTGCTGCTGTGGAGCGCGGCGGCAGGCGCGCACGCGCTGGCGACGTCGGCGGTCGGCTTCATGGTGTGCCGCTTCTTCCTGGGGCTGACGGAAGCCGCCAACTACCCAGCCTGCGTGAAGGCGACGCGGCTGTGGTTCCCGGCCGGCGAGCGTGCCATGGCCACCGGCATCTTCAACGCGGGCACCAACGTGGGCGCCATGCTCACGCCGCTGATGCTGCCGTTCATCCTGCAGGTGTGGGGCTGGCGTGCGGTGTTCCTGGTGGTGGGGGCGCTGGGCCTCGTGTGGGTGGTGTTCTGGCTGCGCAACTACTTTAACCCCGACGCGCACCCGCGCGTGAGCGCCACGGAACTTGGCTACATCCGTGACGGCGCCAAGGAGGGCGAGACCCCCGCGCAGCGCGTGCCGTACTCGCAAATCCTGCGCATGCGCGGCACCTGGGCGTTTGCGCTGGCCTTCGCCATTACCGCGCCGGTCTTCTGGTTCTACCTGTACTGGCTGCCGCCGTTCCTCAACCAGCAGTACCAGCTCGGCATCAGCGTCACGCAGATCGGCCTGCCGCTGCTGGTGATCTACTTCACGGCCGACATTGGCAGCATTGCGGGCGGGGCGCTGTCGTCCTGGCTGATCGGGCGCGGCATGGCGGCGGTGCGCGCGCGGCTGGTGTCGATGCTGGTCTGCGCGCTGTGCATCCTGCCGATCATCCTTGCCGTGTCGGCCGACAGCCTGTGGCAAGCGGTGATCGCCATCGCGCTGGCGGTGGGCGCGCACCAGGCGTGGACGGCCAACATCTGGAGCCTGGTGATGGACTACACGCCCAAGCACGTCGTCAGCTCGGTGTTTGGCTTTGGCGGCATGGTGGGCGCCATCGGCGGGATGTTCATGACGCAGCTGGTCGGCTACGTGCTGACCGTCACGCACAACCACTACGAGGTGCTGTTCGTCATGATCCCGAGCGTGTACTTCATCGCGCTGGCGTGGCTCTACTACATGGCGCCACGCAAGGTGCAGCAGGACGCGTGATCAGACGGGCGCAGGGCCGTCGCCCTTGAGGTAACGGATGACGGCATCGCACAGCATCTGCTTGTGGCGCGCCCGCGTCTTGGGGGCGCCCAGCTTCAGGCCGAAGGCCGTCTCCAGCGTGGCGCGGTTCGATACACGGAAGAAGCAGAACGATGTGATCAGCAGGTGCAGGTCCAGCGCGTCGACATCCGCGCGGAACACGCCCGACGCGCGCCCGCGCGCCAGCAGCGCCTGGATGGTCTCGACCACGGTCACGTTGAGGTTGGCGATCGTCTTCGATTGCGCCAGATGCCGCGCGTTGTGGATGTTCTCCACCGCCACCAGCCGGACCAAGTCCGGGTGGCTTTCCTGATAGTCGAAGGTCGCGGCGATCAGCGTGCGCATGGCCGCCTCGGGGTCCATGTCGGTCAGGTGCAGCGTGCTTTCGAACGCGCGGATCTCTTCGTATTTCTTCTCCAGCACAGCCAGGTACAGGCCTTCCTTGCTGCCGAAGTAGTAATAGATCATCCGCTTGGTGGTGCGGGTGCGCTCGGCAATCATGTCGACGCGTGCACCGCTGAAGCCCTGCTCGGCAAACTCTTCGGTGGCGACAGCGAGGATGTCGGCGCGGGTGCGCTCGGGGTCGTTCTTGCGCTTGGGGCGGGCGGAGGCGGCGGCGGTTTCGGAGGACGAGGCCATGAATCGGTCAAGGGCGAGGGCCGTGCGGGCATGTCGCCCGGCGGCCGTAGAACCAGCCGGGGAGTATAAACGCCGCTGCCCCGGCCGTCGTTGCCACGCGCCGTGTTTCAGTCCCGCAGGATCGTCCGGAATCCGATGTGTGCGGCGGGCAGGTCCGCCTCCTGTGCTTCGCGCGCCGAGGCCCGGTAGCGCACGCAATAGTCCGGCGAACACAGGAACGAGCCGCCCTTGATGACAATAGGCCGGTTCGGCTGGCCGCGGTTGCGCCCGAGCCCTTGCGGCTGGTCCAGCGCAGCGGCCACGCGCGTGTCGCCATTGGCATGCGACTGGTGCGCGCCGGTGTAGGCGTCGCGCGTCCATTCCCACACGTTGCCGATCATGTCGTACAAGGCGAAACCATTGGCGGCATAGCAGCCGACCGGGCCGATGCCGGCGTGGCCGTCCTCTGCCGTGTCGAGCACGGGGAAGATGCCCTGCCAGTAGTTGGCGGCGGGTTTGCCGCCCGTGTCGCGCGGGGCCTTCTCCAGGTCGGCACCGTCGTGCCCGGCCTTGCCGGCGTATTCCCATTCGGCTTCGGTGGGCAGGTCGTGGCCAAGCCAGCGGGCGTAGGCCAGCGCGTCGGCCTGCGTGACACGCGTGACGGGCTGGTTGTCGGCGCCGGTGAGCGCACTGTCTGGCCCCGTCGGGTGGCGCCAGTCGGCGCCTTTGACCCAACGCCACCACGCGTAGGGGCGTCCTTGCAGCTCAGCCGAGTCCGGCACGTGAAAGACCACTGCGCCGCCCTGGTGCTCGGCATCCGTCACGTAGCCGGTGGCCGCGACGAAGGCGGCGAACTGAGCGTTGGTGACTTCGGTCTGGTCGATCCAGAAGCTCGACACGCGTGTTTTGCCGGCGCCCTGGGCGGGGCGCTCATCCGGGTAGCCGAGCGTGCTGCCGAAGGTGAAGCTGCCGCCCGTCACGTGCACCATGCCGGCCCGTACGTCCTTGCGCCAGCCGGGGGGTAGGCCGGCGTACCGGCCACAGGCTTCGGGCGTGCCTAGCGGCAGGTGCGGGGTGGTACGAGAATTCACGAGGTTGGCGGCGTGGGCGGCCAGGTTGGCGCCGGCCGGGTGCAGCAGGAGGGCGCCGGCCGCCGCCAGCGCCGCGCCCGCCAGCACCCACCGCACGGGCTTGTGCGCAGCGCCCATCAGTAGAACCCGTGCGGGCGCAGCGGTTCAACACCGCCGACGCTGCGCATGTAGCCCTGCCACTGCTGGTACAGCGCGGCCGCCACGTCCGGGAATTGCGCGGACACATCGGTGGTCTCGCCACGGTCGGTGGACAGATCGAACAGTTGCCAGTGACCGTCGAGCGGGCCCAGCGGTGGTTCGGTCCAGAGCGCCTTCCAGCGCCCATCGGCGCTGCGCAGGTAGGCGCGGCCATACGATTCGTCGCCAAAGGGCTGCGTGTGGATCGGGCCGGCGTCCGCGCTCTGGTTGAGCGACGCCAGCAGCGAGATGCCCGACACCGGATACACCGCGCGGTTGCCGTATTGCACCTTGCCCTTGTTCTGGTCGATGCCGGTGCCGTCCACGGCGGCAGGCGCCGGCTGCGACGGCGGCGCGATGCCCGCCACGGCCAGGAAGGTGGCGGTGTTGTCGGTCACGTGCGTGAAGCGCGTGATGGGCGGCAGCGTCTGGGCCTGGCCGGGCAGATGCGCGATGGCCGGTACTGATACGCCACCCTCTGCCGCGTGCCCCTTCACCAGGTTGAACGGCGTGGCGCTCACCTCGGCCCAGCGCAGGCCGTACTGCAGGCGCTTGGCGGCTTGCAGGCCGTTGTCGGCGCCGAGCTGCGAATAGACCGGTTCGGTGGCGTTGGCCTCGTCGGTGGCTTTCGGGTCGGCGCCGGAATCGATTGGCCAGCCTTCGGCGCCGTTGTCCGACTGGAACATGATGAAGGTGTTGTTGTATTCGCCGATGTCTTTCAGGTGCTGGATCAGCAGGCCGATGTTGTAGTCGAGGTTCTCGACCATGCCGGCGTATATCTCCATGTAGCGCGCCTGCGCCTTGCGCTCCAGCGGCGTCAGGTCGGACCATTTCTTGTTGACGAAGCCGGGGCCGTAGTCGGTGTAGCCCTGGGCGGGGCCGTGGTCGGTATTGATATAGCGCGCGCTGGCCGTGCCGTTGTTGGGCGTGGCGGGGGAGCGCGTGGTGGCATCCGGCAGGCCGCCGAACGGCGTGAAATCCGCCGGGATGATGCCGAGCGCTTTCTGCCGCGCAATGCGTGCGTTGCGGATGACGTCGTAGCCCGCGTCGTAGCGACCGGCGTATTTGTGTAGCCACGGGTCCGGCACCTGCAGCGGCCAGTGCGGCGAGGTGTAGGCCGCATAGGCGAAGAACGGCTTGCCGTCGCCCTTGTGCGAGTCGATATAGGCGATCAGCTTTTGCGTGTAGAAGTCCGTCGAATAGAACACCGCCGGGCTGCCGCCAGTACCACCCGGTTGCCCCGGCTGGCCGGGTTGCGCGTAGGCGCCGTCTTCCACGTAGTTCTTGCCGGTGGCGCTCTCATGACCGAAGTGGTTGCCGGCCGCGCCCGGCAGCAGCGCATACGAGCGTTCGAAACCCCACTGGTCAGGTGTCTTGCCCAGGTTGACGGCGCTGCCGGCAATGCCGCTGCCCAGGTGCCACTTGCCGGCCATGTAGGTGTGGTAACCGCCGTCCTTGAGCAGTTGGGCGACGGAGAGCGAACGGTCGTTCAGGTAGCCCTCGTAGCCGGGCAGGCCGACGCGCTCGTCGTTGGGCGCGCCCATGGTGCCTTCGCCGACAAGGTGGTGGTCGGTGCCGGAGATCAGCATTGCGCGCGTGATGGCGCAGACGGTGCCGGCGTGGTGGTTGGTCAGCAGGCGGCCCGATTGCACGAGCGCATCGAGGTTGGGCGTGTCGATCTCGCCGCCCATGGCGTGGATGTCGGAATAGCCGAGGTCGTCGGCCATGATGTAGAGGATGTTGGGCTTGCGGGCGGGGGTGGTGGGCGTGCCGTTGTCTGCAACCGTGCCGGTGGACGTGCCGGGCGGCGCATCGCTGCCGCAGGCGGACAAGGTCGCGATGGCGGCGGCAAGCAGGGCGGCCAGCAGGCGCTGGCGGCGGGGCAAGGCGGGGGAGATGGCTCGATCGGGGGACATGACGGTTGGTCCGTTCTGATGTGGGGCTATGTGAAGAACGGGTCATGCTATTGAGACCTCGCCGGCGGGGCCACGAAGTTTTCCGCAGGTCGATATGCGCGTGCGCCATTCCGTGGAAAAGGCACGTCCGCAGCGGCTTTCTCCATGCTTCGGGTGGCGCGGCGTGCCGCAATAATGCGACCATCGGCCAAAGCGCCAACGCCGTCCACCCACCCCTCGCGCACCCGGCATGTCCGAAGAAAGCGATCTCGAAAAAACCGAACCCGCGTCACCGAGGCGCCTCGAGCAGGCGCGCGAGGAAGGCGACGTTCCCCAATCGCGGGAGCTGGCGTCGTTCGTCCTGCTGATGGTGGGCGCGGGCGGGGTCTGGGTGATGGGCGAGTCGATCGTGCGCGCGGCGGCGTCGTTCCTGGCGCGCTGCCTGGAATTCCACCGCTACGACTACACCCGCGCGCACGAGCAGTGGAGTTACGTGGGCGCGCAGTTCACTCCGCTGGCGATGGTGCTGGGCGGGCTGATGCTGTTGCTGGTGGTGGCGGCGCTCGCGCCGCTGGCGCTCACGCGCGGGGCGATCTCGTTCAAGCCGCTCACGCCCGATATCACCCGCATCATCATGCTGCAGGGGCTCAAGCGGATGTTTTCCGTGCAAGGCCTGCTGGAGCTGCCCAAGCTGCTGGCCAAGCTGGCGCTGGTGGGCCTGGTGGGCTGGTGGCTGATCCGGCACTACCGAGACAGCTTCATTGAGCTGCCGCGCCAGGACCTGACCGCCGCCATGGGCGACACCCTGCACGCGACCGGCGTGGCCTTCCTGTGCATGGCCGGCGTGATGCTGGTGGTGGCCGCGGTGGATGTGCCGCTGGCGCTGTGGCAATACGCCCGCAAGCACCGCATGACCAAGGAAGAGGTGCGCAAGGAGCACCGCGAGTCCGAGGGCGATCCGCATATCAAGGGCCGCATCCGCGCCATGCAGCGTCAGGCGGCCCAGCGCCGCATGATGGCCGACGTGCCCACGGCGGACGTGATCGTCACCAACCCGACCCACTACGCCGTGGCGCTGCGTTATTCCGAGAAGGAGGGCGGCGCGCCGCGCGTGCTGGCCAAGGGCACGGACCTGGTGGCCGCCAAGATCCGCGAGTTGGCCGCCGAGCACAAGATTCCGATGCTGGAGGCGCCGCCACTGGCGCGGGCGCTGTACCGCCATACCGAGATCGGCCACCAGATTCCCGAGGCGCTGTATGCCGCCGTGGCCGAGGTCCTGGCCTACGTCTACCAGCTGCGCCGCATGCGCATGCACGGCGGCCGTGCGCCGACCCGACCGACCGACCTGCCGGTGCCGGCCGACATGGACCCGGGGCCGCAAGTCGGATCGGAAGACGAAGCCGACAACGCCTGAAACGTCGCCTAAAACGCCGCCCGCCGCCCGCGCGAAGCCCAAACCGCCGTTCGCAAAGCAAAAAGCTCCGATTGCAAAGGCTGCGGCTCCAGTCACAAAGCAAAAAGCTCCAATCGCAAAGGCTGCGAGCTCCGGCCGCAAGGCAAAAAGCCCCGATCGCAAAGCCTGCGGCTCCGGTCGCAAGGCAAAAAGCTCGGGTTGCAAAGCCTACAGGCTCCGGCCGCAAAGCAAAAAGGGGCATGCGCAAAGCAAAAAGGCGTCGCGCGCAAGGCTAAAAGCATCGCGCGCTTGGCAAAAAGCCTTGCGATCGCTCCCTTTTCCCTTGCGAGCGGTGGTTTGTGCGTTGCATCTGCGATCCCCAAGGGCCTGCTCGCGCCAGGCGGCGCCAGCCGCCGCTTCCACACCCCTCGATGGGAGGGTATTTCAGTGAAAAGCCGCCTTTTGGGCGGCTTTCTCCCGTCTTCGATTTGGTGGGTCCCCCGGCAAGATGGCATGCATCGAAAAAGCCCCCCGCTGACGCTCCGCCGTGACCCGTAACCGACGATGAACGCCGCACTGCTCCGAGTTTCCGACTTCCTGCGCCGGAGCGACTACCGCTCGGCCGCCGGCCCGGTGCTGATCATCCTGATCCTGGCGATGATGGTGCTGCCGCTGCCGCCGTTCATCCTGGACCTGCTGTTCACATTCAACATCGCGCTGTCGATCATCGTGCTGCTGATCAGCATGCACACGCTCAAGCCGCTGGATTTCTCGTCGTTCCCGAGCATCCTGCTGATCACCACGCTGATGCGGCTGTCGCTCAACGTGGCCTCCACCCGCGTGGTGCTGATGGAAGGTCACACCGGCCCGGATGCGGCCGGCAAGGTGATCGAAGCTTTCGGCCACTTCCTGGTGGGCGGCAACTATGCCGTCGGCATCGTGCTGTTCGTCATCCTGGTGATCATCAACTTCATGGTGATCAGCAAGGGCGCGGGCCGGATTGCCGAGGTCAGCGCGCGCTTCACGCTCGACGCGATGCCCGGCAAGCAGATGGCCATCGATGCCGACCTCAACGCCGGCCTGATCCGCGAAGACGAAGCCCGCAAGCGTCGCCAGACCATCGCCCAGGAAGCCGAGTTCTTCGGCTCCATGGATGGTGCCAGCAAGTTCGTGCGCGGGGATTCGGTGGCGGGTATCGCCATCCTGTTCATCAACGTGATCGGCGGGCTGGCCGTGGGCGTGCTCCAGCACGGCATGGACATCGGCAACGCCGCCACCAACTACACGCTGCTGACCATCGGCGACGGCCTGGTCGCGCAGATTCCCGCGCTGGTGATCTCCACCGCGGCCGGCATCATGGTCAGCCGCGTGTCCACCGACAAGGACGTCGGCCAGCAGCTGGCCGGCGAGCTGTTCGGCATGCCGACCGTGCTGCTGACCACCGCCGGCGTGATCGGCCTGCTGGGCCTGGTGCCGGGCATGCCGCACTTCCCGTTCCTGCTGTTTGGTGGCCTGCTGGGCTATACCGGCTGGACCCTGAAGAAGAAGCGCGAGACGCCCGAGCCCGAGCCGGTGCTGCAGGCCATCGCCCCGGTCGACACGCCCGAAGCCAGCTGGGACGACGTGGCGTGGGTCGACGTGCTGGGCCTGGAGATCGGCTACCGCCTGATTCCGCTGGTCGACAAGAGCCAGGACGGCGAGCTGCTGCGCCGCATCAAGGGCATCCGCAAGAAGTTCACGCAGGACATGGGCTTCCTGGCGCCGGTGGTGCACATCCGCGACAACCTGGAGCTGGGCCCGTCGTCGTACCGCATCACGCTCAAGGGCGTGGAGATCGGCAGCGGCGAGGTGCAGCAGGGCAAGTTCCTGGCCATCAACCCGGGCGGGCCGGATGGGCGCTGGAGCACGCAGTTGCCCGGCACGCCCACCGTGGACCCGACCTTCGGCCTGCCGGCCATGTGGATCAGCGCCGATGTGCGCGACCGCGCCCAGGCCGAGGGCTACACGGTGGTCGATTGCAGCACGGTCATCGCCACCCACGTCAATCAGTTGATTTACACCCATAGCACCGAGCTTCTCGGCCGTTTGGAAGTGCAGCAGTTGCTCGATCATTTGGCCAAGGAAGCACCGAAGCTGGTCGAAGACGTTGTGCCCAAGCTGTTGCCCATCTCGACCGTGCAGAAGGTGCTGCAGAACCTGCTGGACGAAGGCCTGCACATCCGCGACATCCGCACCATCGTCGAGACGCTGGCGGAACACGGAGGCAGGACGCAAGACCCCGCCGAACTCACCGCCGCCGTGCGGATCGCGCTGGGCCGGGCGATTGCCCAGCAGCTGTTCCCGAACAAGACCGAAATGCAGGTCGTCACGCTCGATCCGAACCTGGAGAACATCTTGCTGCAAAGCATCGTTGGCGCCAACGCCGGCCCGATCGAACCGCACCTCGCCGACTCGCTCCTGCAGGCGGCCACGGATTCGTCGCGCCAATACGAGCAGCATGGCCAGACCGGCGTCCTGCTGGTGCCGCCTGCGCTGCGACCGATGCTGGCACGCCTGTTCAAGCGCGCCGCACCCAGCCTGCGCGTGCTCTCGCACGCAGAAATTCCCGATCATCGAACGATTAAGGTTGTCGCCATGCTTGGAGGCCGCGCATGAAAATGCACCGATTCACCGGACTGACGTCGCGCGACGTGTTGCGCAAGGTGCGCGATCAGTTGGGCGATGGCGCGCTGATTCTGTCGAACCGCGCCGTGCCGGGCGGTATCGAGGTCATCGCGGCTTCCGACACGCATCTGGACGCGCTGGTCGACACCCACTCGACCGCGCCCAAGGCCGCACAACGCCGCCCGAGCACGCCGGCGCCGATTCCCGAGCCTGCACCCGTTGCCGAGGCCGGCGCCGAAGCATCGCTCGCTGACATGTCCGCCGAATCGCCCGCCCAGAGCGCGCTGGCCCGCCTGCGCAGCCGCTTCGCGTCGCGCCGCAGCGCCCCGCGCGACGAGGCACCGGCCAAGACCGCCGGCGGCACCCTGCAGACCCGCGTCGACGACGACGTGGTGCTCGGCGCCGCCGTGCCGGCCGACGATCCGTTGCTGGCGTCCACCCGCGTGCTGGCCAACCTGTCGCTGGACCGCGCCAACGAAGAAGCCGCCCAGACGCTCGCCAGCACCGCGCAGTTCATCGCCCGCCGCGCTGCGGTGGAGGCCGAAGCCGAGCTGCCGGTGCAGCGTCCCGTTGAACGGCCGGAGCCGCGCACGCTGCGCTCCTTCACCGAGCGCGTGGAAGCGCAAGCTCGCGCCAACCGTGCTGAAGCCATCGAGCAGGCTCAGCCGCCCAAGCCCGACACCCGCAAGCGCGCCCACCACGCCGATCTTTTCGTCCGTGTGGACGAGCCGAAGGCCAAAGCCGACGCAGCCGCCGCCAACGACGACGCCACGGGCGCGCAGCAGCGCACCGCCTTCCAGGCTGAGGTCAAGGCGGAGCTCAAGGCCGAGACCGAAGCCATGACCCGCCGCATGGTCGGCGAGATCGAGGTGCTCAAGAGCACGCTCAACGACGCCATGTCGAGCCTGGCCTCGCTGGGCGTGAAGCTGGGCGACCCGGTGCGCACGCGCTTGTTCCAGACCATGCTCAACGCGGGGTTCTCGGCGCAGCTCACGCGCTACGTGCTGGAGAACATGCCGCAGCACGACACGTATGAAGGCGCGCTGGACTTCGTGCAGCGCGCGATTGAAAAGAACCTGTCCATCGTCACGGACGAGAACAGCCTGCTCGACCAGGGCGGCGTGTTTGCCCTGATGGGCCCGACCGGCGTGGGCAAGACCACCACCACCGCCAAGCTGGCCGCGCGCTTCGTGCTGCGCCATGGCGCCTCGCGCGTGGCGCTGCTCTCGACCGACAGCTACCGTATCGGCGGCCATGAGCAGCTGCGCATCTACGGCAAGATCCTGGGCGTCACGGTGCACGCCGTGAAGGACGCGCACGACCTCGCCCTGGCGCTGGGCGACCTGCGCGAGAAGCACGTGGTGCTGATCGACACCATCGGCATGAGCCAGCGCGACCGCGCTGTCTCCGAGCAGATGGCGATGCTGCACAACGCCGGCCCCGCCATCAAGCGCCTGCTGCTGCTCAACGCCACCAGCAACGGCAAGACCCTGGACGAAGTGGTGAGCGCCTACCGCGACGCCAACCTGGCCGGCAGCATCCTCACCAAGATCGACGAAGCGGGCTCGGTCGGCCACGCCGTGGACGTGATGATCCGCCACCGCCTGCCGCTGCACTACGTGTCGTACGGCCAGCGCGTGCCGGAAGACATCGCGGTGCCGAACAAGAAGCTGCTGGTGCATCGCTCGTTCCGCGCGGGTGCCGAGCAGTCTTCGTTTGCGCTGGAGTCGGAAGAATCGCTGTTGGTGGCGCAAGGCGCCACGCGCAGCCGCGAACCGGGCCTGGCCGCATTCGATTTCGCTTGAGAACAACAACAGGGGGTCGCGCGATGACGACGCCGTTCGCCAAGGATCAAGCCGACGGGCTGCGCCGCATGCTGCGGCAATCGCAGTGCCGCCGTGTGCTGGTGATTGCGCAAGAGGAGCAGGTCGACGACGTGGTCGATAACCTGCGAGCCGCGCTCGCCACCATGGGGCGCGACGCCGCCGTGGTGAGCGCCCAGACCATCCTGGCGGTGGCCGGCATGCTCGAGCAGTACGACGACTCCGCTGACGTGACGCTGGTGGCCGCGCATTTCGGCAGCCGCGCGCTGGGCACGGTGGCCGAGTCGTGCGACGACGTGATGCTGGTGTTCCCCGACGAGCCGGAGGGCATCAAGACCGCCTACACCCTGCTCAAGAAGACCGCCGCGCTGCAAGGTGGCGGCGGCATCCGCACCGTCATCAGCGGTGCGCATTCGGTGGACAGCGCCGTGCGCGTGTTCAGCAACCTGTCGAACACCGTGGGCCAGTACCTGAACACCCGCATCGAATTTGCCGGCTATATCCCCGATGACCGGCACGTTGAATTGGCGCTGACGCTGCACAAGCCGGTCGTCAGCGCATTTCCCGCATCGCCTTCGGCCATGGCCTTCCGCCAGCTGGCCGAGGAGATGCTGAGCTGGGCCAGCGCCGAGGCCCCGCTTGGTTCCGACGCATCGCCGTCGCGCTTGGAGCGCTCTGAGCAAGACCCGGCGCAAGACCCGGTCAGCGCGCCGGCACAGGCAACGTCGTACCCGACGCCGAGCGCCGCCGTGCGCGCGGCCGAGATGGTTTATTGAGGCGCACCATGAACGAAGCGCCAAAGGCAGGCATGGATATGTACACCGCAACCGGTCGCAAGACCAAGTCCGACGAGATGGCCACGTACGCACCGCTGGTGCGCCGCATCGCCAACCAGATGATGGTGAAGCTGCCCGCCAGCGTCGAGCTCGATGACCTGATCCAGGCCGGCATGATGGGGCTGCTCGACGCCCTGTCGCGCTATGAAGAAACCCAGGGCGTGCAGTTCGAGTTCTATGCCGCCCAGCGCATCCGCGGCGCCATCCTGGACGAGCTGCGCGGCTCCGACTGGCTGCCGCGCGGCCTGCGCCGCAACGCGCGCACCATCGAGCAGGCGATCCAGAAGCTCCAGCAGCAGAAGGGCCGAGCGCCCACGGAGACGGAGATCGCCACCGCGCTCAGCATGACGCTGGCCGACTACCAGAAGCTGCTGGTGGAGCTGCAGGGCAGCCAGCTGCTGTACTACGAAGATTTCGACCGCGAAGACGCCGACGCCTTCATCGAGAACCGCGCCGCCGAGAACGACTCCACGCCGCTGGACCATCTGCTCGACCACGACCTGCGCGAATCGGTCGTCGCCGCCATCGAGGCTCTGCCCGAGCGCGAGAAGATGATGATGAGCCTGTACTACGAGCAGGACTTGAACCTGCGCGAGATCGGCGCCGTGATGGGCGTGTCGGAATCGCGCGTGTGCCAGATCCACAGCCAGGCGATTGCCCGCATCCGCTCCCGTCTGCGCGACCGCGCCTGGCTGCCGACGCCGACCTGAAGCCAGCGCCGACAGCCCAACACACCTGCCAGCGTTCTACTGCGCGGCCAGCGAGTCTTCTCGCGGCCGCGCTTTTTCGTTGGGCAACGCCGTGACGAGGCGTGCGGCATCGGCATCCCACACACGCGTTTCGCCGTGGCGGAGCAGCGTGAAGCGCTCCTGCGGGATGTCGTGCGCCTGCAGCGCCATCGCCAGATCGGTGATCGGCTGGTCGAGTGGCTCGTCGGTGAGCGGGAAGGTGCCCCAGTGGATGCCCACGGACTGCCGCGCCCCTACGTCCAGCATCACCTGCACCGCTTCGGCTGGGTCGATGTGTTGCGTCTTCATGAACCAGCGCGGCTCGTAGGCGCCCACTGCAATCGCCGCCACGTCGAAGTGGCCGAAGCGCGCGCCGATGTCGCGCGTGTCCTGCGAATAGCCCAGATCGCCCGAGAACCAGAAGCGCAGGCGCGGATGCAGCAGCGCCCAGCTGCCCCACAGGGTCTGGTTGCGGTCAGTCAGTCCGCGCGCAGACCAGTGCTGCACGGCGCAGAAGTGCGCGGTGAATGGGCCGAAGCTTGCCTCGTCGTCCCAGTCGAAGGCGCGCACGTTGGCGTGCTCGCCGTGCAAGCGCGTGCCGCGGATGTTGCGCGCAAACCAGTGGTCGATCCCCAGCGGCACAAAGAACGTCGGCGCACCGCCGGGCTGGCGCATCAGTGCGCGCACGCTGGCGAAGTCGAGGTGGTCGTAGTGGTTGTGCGAGATCAGCACCAGGTCGATATGCGGCAGCTGCTTGAGCGAGAGGCCGGGCGGCTGGTGCCGGCGCGGCCCCGCAAAGCGGAACGGCGAGGCCCGCTCGGAGAACACCGGATCGGTCAGCACATTCAGGCCGTCGATCTGCAGCAGCAGCGTCTCGTGCCCGATCCACGTCAGCTGCGGCACATCGGGTGGCTGGTGGATGGCCGCGAGGTTGGGCGCCACGCAAGACAGGTCGGCGGTGGGCGGCTTGGGCAGGCCGAGGCGGCGGCGGTCACGTTGCCACTGCCAGAAGTTGCCGCCTTCGCGCGCGTGCGGGTAGCGGTTGCGGAAGCCGTCCGGGGTGTGATGGGGCTTGGCGGAACTGTAGTGGCGGTTCTTCATGGCGTTGCGCGGGTAGATGAACTACGCGAGTCGTGCAATCGGTTTGAGCGTTGAATTGTGTTGATTTTGGAACATTGGGTCAGGTGGTGCCTAGGCTCGAAGTGCCTCGCCGAGGCGCGCTGCGCAGCACATCGTTGAGAAGTGCGGGCGGCGGGACTTTCCTTCAAGGACCACCATGCAATCGCTTTGCCATGTTCCCGCGGGTGTCGCCGCGCAAGAGGCGGATAAAAAAGGGGGGGCATTCAATCTGTCGAATGTTTGAAACGGGAAGTTCAAGAGCAAATCGTTTCGATTGCTGACGCGCGGTTCTCAAGGTTTTCCACTTCAGCATCTTCTCAGCATGGTATTGCGGCGCCCCGGTTCATGCTGGGCAGTCAGACACGCCAGATCAGTGGCACGGTGTCATGGCTGGCGCAGGTGCCGTGTGGCGGTATCACTGGCATCAACGACTACCGCCTGATCGGCGATACCGCGTCGCTGGCGGATCTCCATCTCCGGCCCGGCTATGCCCATGGCCGCTGGGTGCACGGCATCGCGCGGTTCGGTACCCAGGTGCATGCGCTGAGCGCGGTGGGCGGCGGTTGTCACTACGCCGTGGTGCAGTCGGCGGACGTGCCGCCGTCGACACGTAGCCTCTTCGATTGCGGTGGGGTCTTCACTACGCCGACCTCCATCAACGGCGCCCACCCACCCGGCAGCGCAACCGGCGCACTCAATATGGTGTGGCGTGCCGGCCGCCTGGAGTTGCACGGCCACTTGGAAGTGCGGGTCGAAGGTGACGCGGCCAGACTTGCCATCATCCAATACGGCGTGCTGCCCGGTGCAATCTGTCGGGGCGGTAGCCCAATTGGCGGCAGCCACTACGAACTGGTGCTGGCGCTGGACGGTCGCGGCATGTTGCGCTGCGTTGTGCTGTATCGGGCACAGTTTGCGCGGGGTGCCCTCTATCAAGGGGTGGCCGTGTTCGACGCCGACGGCTCGTGATGGACGCAAAATATGTACACAAACAACGGTACGGATTGTTGACATCTGTCGGGGCGGCCCTTCAAGATGTCGGCAAATGCGCGGTATCACCCCGTGCAAATGCCGTGGACGGCCGAACATACGGCTGCCACACCGGTGCCATGCACGCCCCCGGCACAGACACGGGGGCGGCTCCAGGAGACAGACAATGCGCCAATCCCCCGGCCAACCTACACCCACGCCTGCGACTGCCGTCGATCCCGTCAACGAACGCCTGCCGCTGCCGCGCCTGTTCGCGCTCGGGCTGCAGCATCTGCTGGTGATGTACGCCGGCGCGATCGCCGTGCCGCTGATTGTCGGCAATGCGCTCGGCCTGCCGAAAGACCAGCTCTCATACCTCGTCAACTGCGACTTGTTTGCGGCCGGCATCGGCACGCTCATCCAGTCGCTCGGCTTCCTGATCTTCGGCATCCGCCTGCCGGTGATGATGGGTGTGACCTTCGCGGCCGTCGCCCCGATGATCGTCATCGGTGTCGAGCCCGGCATGGGGCTGCCCGGCATCTTTGGCGCGTCCATCGTCTCGGGCGTGTTTGGCATTGCGGTGGCGCCGCTGATGGGGCGGCTGCTCGGCCTGTTCCCGCGCGTGGTGACGGGCACGGTCATCATGCTGATCGGCTTTTCGCTGCTGAGCGT
>CAJXMR010000090.1 GCA_913056305.1 uncultured Ralstonia sp. | reverse complement strand
AGTTCGGCGCTTCCTTCGTGATCTGCACGTCGTGCACGTGCGATTCGTTCATGCCGGCGGCAGTGATCTCGACAAACTGGCTCTTCTCGTGCCATTCGGCAATCGACGCACAGCCGCAGTAGCCCATCGACGAGCGAACGCCACCCGTGAGCTGATGCACGATCGGCAACGCTGAGCCCTTGTACGGCACGCGACCTTCGATGCCTTCCGGCACCAGCTTGTCGACGTTGGCGGTGTTGTCTTCCTGGAAGTAACGGTCAGCCGCACCATCCTTCATGGCGCCCACCGAGCCCATGCCACGGTAGCTCTTGTACGAGCGCCCCTGGAACAGGAACACCTCACCCGGAGATTCGTCCGTGCCAGCGAACATGCCGCCCATCATCACGGTGTGTGCGCCGGCGGCCAGCGCCTTGGCAACATCACCCGAGTAGCGGATACCGCCGTCGGCGATAAGGGGCACGCCGGTGCCCTTGAGCGCTTCGGCCACATTGGACACCGCGAAGATTTGCGGCACGCCGACGCCGGCAACGATCCGCGTCGTGCAGATCGAGCCCGGGCCGATGCCAACCTTGACACCATCTGCGCCATGATCGACCAACGCCTTGGCCGCTTCGCCCGTGGCGATGTTGCCGCCAATCACCTGCACCTGCGGATAGTTGTCCTTGATCCAGCGCACACGGCTGAGCACGCCCTGGCTGTGGCCGTGCGCGGTATCGACCACGATCACATCCACGCCAGCCTTGACCAGCAGGTCGATGCGCAGGTCATTGTCCGGGCCCACGCCCACCGCCGCGCCCACGCGCAGCGAGCCCTGCTCATCCTTGGAGGCCAACGGGTATTCGGTGGCCTTCTGGATGTCCTTGACGGTGATCAGGCCGCGCAGCTCGAAAGCTTCACCCACCACCAGCACGCGCTCCAGGCGGTGCTTGTTCATCAGGCGCTTGGCTTCTTCCAGCGAGGCGCCTTCCTTGACGGTGACGAGCTTCTCGCCCGGCGTCATCTTGGCGCGCACCGGCGCGTCCAGCTCTTCTTCGAAGCGCAAGTCGCGGTTAGTGATGATGCCCACCACCTTCTTGCCTTCCAGCACCGGGAAGCCCGAGATGCCGTGCTGCGCCGACAGCGCCATCACGTCGCGCACCTTCATATCCGGGCCGATGGTGATCGGATCGCGCAGCACGCCCGACTCGAAGCGCTTGACCTTGGCGACTTCGCGCGCCTGTTCTTCCGGCTTCAGGTTCTTGTGGACGATACCGATGCCACCCTGCTGCGCCATGGCAATGGCCAGCCGCGCTTCCGTGACCGTATCCATGGCGGCGGACACGAGCGGAATGGCGAGTTCAATCGAACGGGTGAGCTTGGTGCGAAGGGACGTATCGCGGGGCAGGACGGCCGAGTAGGCCGGGACGAGCAGCACATCATCGAACGTGAGTGCTTTCTGGACAAGACGCATAGCAATTTCCTCTAGGCGCAAAATCGGATTATACGGGAATTTGCACCACGGTTGTAGACGCCCGTGCTATGCTCGATAAATTTTTCTTCGCGCACCCGCCTGAAGCGCCCTGTGGCCTCAGCGGCCGTGTGTAGCAAGCTTTGCGAGTGTTCGAATGGGAATTGGCGTGTTGTGCGCCCTGCTGGCGGGTGCCATGTGGGGCATGGTCTTCATTGCGCCGCGCGCGCTGCCGGCGTTCTCGCCGTGGGAGCTGGCCCTGGGCCGCTACCTCGCCTACGGCGCCATCGCGGCCATCGCCGCCGCCCCCATCCTCCCGCGCATTGCCCGCAAGATCACCCGCGCTGATTGCCTCGCGCTGGTGCGGCAATCCTGCAGCGGCAATCTCGTCTATTACGTGCTGCTGGCCTTTGGCGTGCAACTGGCCGGCGTCGCCCCCACCTCGCTCATCATCGGCATCCTGCCGATCACCGTGACGGTGCTCGGGCACCGCGATCACGGCGCTGTACCACTGTCGCGCCTGATCTGGCCGCTGCTGGTGGTCGCAGCCGGCATCGTCTGTATCAACGTCGACCTGTTTGGCCACGCCAACGCCGCTGCCGCAGCCCAAGTCCGGCCGGTCTGGCAGCGCATTGCCGGCATTGCCTGCGCGGCGGGCGCCCTGTGCAGCTGGACCTGGTACGCGGTGGACAATGCCCGCTACCTGCAGCGCAATCCGCATTTCTCCAGCAACGAGTGGTCGGCGCTGTACGGCATTTCGACCGGCGTGCTGTCGACCGTGCTGACGGCGATCGCCCTGCTCGTGGTCGGCACCGGCTGGGCCGATGGCGGTGGGCGTGTCTGGACAACGTTCTGGGCCGTGAATGCTGCCGTGGCACTCGGCGCGTCGCTGATCGGCAACAACCTGTGGAACATCTCCGCCCGCCGGCTGCCGCTCACGCTGTCGGGCCAGATGATCGTGTTCGAGACGCTGTTCGCGCTGGCATATGGCTTTGTGTACGACGACCGCTGGCCTCGCCCGCTCGAAATCGCGGCAATCGCCTTGCTGATCGTGGGGGTCGGCTGGTCGGTGCGCTTGCACGCAGAGGACAACTCTGCATAAACTGGGCGCCTTGCCGGGGGGCGAGTCGGCAGGCCGAGCCAGGCCACCGACGTAGATTCACGCGTGGCGATCACGCCACCGGGCTCCCGCGCGCGTCAAGGAGCCGTCGTCGGGTCGGCCAACGCGCCATCGGCAGGCCATCGAACGAGAACTCCATGAAACGACTGCACGTCCTGCTGCCGGCCACCGTCACCCTGATCACCCTCGCCTGCCCGACCGCCTTCGCGCAATGGGCCTGGCAATGGCGCGACGAAAAGGGCCACATGGTCTACAGCGACGCCGCACCGCCGCCGTCCGTGCCGGCTTCGCGCATCATCCGCAACCCGAACGGCCGCTTTGCCACGGCCTATGAATCGGTGCCCGCGCCGGCTTCGGGCGTCCAGGCGGCGTCTGCCCCCAAGGCCGCATCGCCCGCATCCAGCGCCGCCGTCGATCCGGATGAGGCCCTGCGCAAGCGCCTGGCCGCGCGCGACAAGAAGGATCAGGAAGACGCGCAGAAGGCCGAGCTGGCCCAGCGCAGGCAGGCCGAATGCGAGCGTCTGCGCAACGAAACCAACTATATGCAAGAGGGTCGCCGCTTCGGCTCGATCCAATCCGATGGCTCGATCGCGCCCATGGACGACAACCAGCGCGCCGCCGCCGTCCAGCGCAACCAGGCGGCCATCAACGCGAACTGCGGCTAAGACCGCAGGCGCTTACTCGGTGACGTCGCCTTCGGGCGGCGCCTCATTGCGCAGCCACTTCAGCCCTTCGCGCGTGCCGGTTGCGCGCACGCGTTGCACGCGGCGGCGCCGGGCCGTCTTCGGATCGGCGATCAGCGGGCCAGAGATCTCGACCCGGTCGCGCGCGTGCAGCGGCGCATCGGGCGTCTTGCGCTTGCCGTAGATGCCCAAGCGGCAGGTCTCGAGCGTCAGATCCGTCCCGTCGAGCACGCCGGATGCGCGCACCGCGTCCGCCACGGTCGCCGGTGCTGGCACGCGCACCTCCACCAGCCTTGGCGGCGTGACCGTCGCCAGGCAGACCATCACCTCGATCTGCTCAGGATTCGCCATAGACCACCTCGGCGCGCTTGACGAAGGAATCGACGAAAGTATTGGCGATCATACTGAACACCGGGCCGATGATTTTCTCCAGCAAGTGGCTGGAGAACTCGTAGTGCAGGTGGAAGTTGATCTTGCACGCATCGGCGCGCAGCGGCGTGAACACCCAGAAGCCAGTGAAGGTCTTGAAAGGACCATCAGCGAACTGCATATCGATGCGGGTGGGCCGCGTTTGCCTGTTGCGCGTGCGGAAATGCTGGTGGATGCCCTTGAAGGCGATGTCGACGCGGGCGTCGAGTGACGTGTCGGTCTGCTCGAAGATTTCCACGCCGCCGCACCACGGCAGGAAGTTCGGATAGTCCTTGACGTTGGTGACCAGGTCGAACATCTGTTCGGCCGAGTAACCGATCAACACGGTTTTTTCAACGTCTGCCATGCGCCTTCCGAAAGCTTTGCGTGCCGCACGTCGATTGCCTGTGCGGCGGATTTGTTAAACTCGCCATTTTATCGCAGCGCATGCAGGGACCGTCACCTTAACCGTCGCCCCGCCGCGCTCACCGCACATTCCACGTATGACCATCGCCGACAACAAGAAAGCCTTTTTCGATTACTTCATCGAAGAACGCTACGAGGCGGGCATCGTACTCGAGGGCTGGGAGGTGAAGGCCATCCGCGCCGGCCGTTCGCAGATCAAGGAAGGCTACGTCGTCATCCGCAACGCCGAGCTGTTCCTGATCGGGGCGCACATCAGCCCGCTGCAATCGGCCTCCACGCACGTCACGCCCGACCCGGTGCGCACCCGCAAACTGCTCCTGCACGCCGAGGAGATCAAGAAGCTGATCGGCAAGGTCGAGCAGCGTGGCTACACGCTCGTGCCGCTCAACCTGCACTACTCGCGCGGTCGCGTGAAGTGCGAGATTGGCCTCGCCAAGGGCAAGAAGCTCTATGACAAGCGCGAGACCGAAAAAGACCGCGACTGGCAGCGCGAGAAGGCGCGGATCATGCGCGAGAAGGCCTAACCTCGAGCCTGACCTCGGGCCCGATCCGCAACGCCCTTACGCGCTCGGCCGCTGCTGCTTCACAATCTGCAGCGCCGTTGCAATCATCGAGCTCATTTCGCTCAAGTTGCCCGGCACGATCAGCGTATTGCCCTGCTTGGCCAGGTTGCCGAACGCTGCCACGTATTCCTCCGCCACCTTCAGGTTGACCGCGTCCGCACCACCCTCGGTGCGGATGGCGTGACCGACCTTCTGGATCGCCTGCGCGTTGGCCTCGGCCACCGCCAGGATGGCCGCCGCCTCGCCCTGCGCCCGGTTGATGGCGGCCTGCTTGTCGCCCTCGGACTTCTGGATGGCAGCCTCACGCGCACCGGATGCCAGGTTGATCTGCTCCTGGCGCTTCCCCTCCGATGCCGCGATCAGCGCGCGCTTCTCGCGCTCGGCTGTGATCTGCGCCTGCATCGCGTGCAGGATCTCCTTGGGCGGCGTCAAGTCCTTGATCTCGTAGCGCAGCACCTTCACGCCCCAGTTGGAGGCCGCCTCATCCAGCGCGTTGACCACGCTGTGGTTGATGAAGTCGCGCTCCTCAAACGTCTTGTCCAGCTCCAGCTTGCCGACCACCGAACGCAGCGTGGTCTGCGCCAGTTGCGTGATGGCGATCACGAAATTGCTCGACCCGTACGATGCCCGCATCGGGTCGGTCACCTGGAAGTACAGGATGCCGTCCACCTGCAGCTGCGTGTTGTCCTTGGTGATACAGATCTGGCTCGGCACGTCGAGCGGGATTTCCTTGAGCACGTGCTTGTAGGCCACGCGATCGACAAGCGGCAGCACGATGTTCAGCCCCGGCGAGAGCGTCGCGTGGTACTTGCCCAGCCGCTCCAGGATCCAGGCGTGCTGTTGCGGCACGATCTTGATGCCCTGTGCGATCAGCACAATGGCGGCAAACAAAACGATGAGCGCGAAAGTGCCCAGCTCGAACATAGAACCTCCGTGGGTTGCGGTTGGGGTTGTTATTTGGGGGCGACGACCAGCACGTTGCCGCGTACCTCGACGATGCGGAACTCGCCGCCGGTGGCCAATGCGTTGGGCGCCAGTTCGACATCCCACGCAGCGCCGCGGTATTGCACGCGCGCGCGACGCTCGGGCGACCACGCATCCACGCGCAGCGCCTCGCCGATATCCAGATTGACGTTGCGGTTGCGGGCGGCGTCTTCACGCGTGACGCGCCCAAAGCGCGTGCGCCGCAGCCCAACGATGCCGACCACAGTGACGATGGCCGCAACGATGGCCTGCGCAGGAAACTCGAGCCCAACGAGCGCCGCTAGTCCCCCCGCCAGCAGGCCGAAGGCAACCATCAGTAGATAGAACGTCCCCGTCATCAGCTCACCGATGACGAGCAGCACGGCCAGCGTGAACCAGACGATCTCTTGCGCCGACATACATCCCCCAAGAAAAAACCCCCGCGACGAGGCACGTCAGCGGGGGCATGTCGCTCGGCCCCCGCCGGCGTTGGACGCCACCGGGCACTTCGCGTTCTTGTCGGCGCGCACCTCGAAAGGCGCGCGCCCTTTCTACTTTACTGCAGGATCAGGCCCGAATTAAGCCGAACCCAGCTTCTTCCACGTGTCGACGACCGAATCCGGGTTCAACGAGATGGACGAGATGCCTTCCTTGGCCAGCCACTCGGCGAAATCCGGGTGGTCGGACGGGCCCTGGCCGCAGATGCCGACGTACTTGTCCATCGACAGCGCGGTCGAGATGGCACGCTGCAGCATGAACTTGACTGCCGGATCGCGCTCGTCGAAGTCTCGGGCCAGCAGCTCCATGCCGGAGTCGCGGTCCAGGCCCAGCGTGAGCTGCGTCAGGTCGTTCGAGCCGATCGAGAAGCCGTCGAAATGCTGCAGGAACTGCTCGGCCAGGATCGCGTTGGACGGCACTTCGCACATCATGATCAGGCGCAGGCCGTTCTCGCCGCGCTTCAGGCCGTACTTGGCCAGCAGCTCGACCACCTTCTCGGCCTGGCCGAGCGTACGCACGAACGGGACCATCACCTCGACGTTGGTCAGGCCCATCTCGTCGCGCACGCGCTTCATGGCGCGGCACTCCATCTCGAAGGCTTCAGCGAAGTCTTCGGCGATGTAGCGCGAGGCGCCACGGAAGCCCAGCATCGGGTTCTCTTCATCCGGCTCGTAGCGCGAACCGCCGATCAGCTTCTTGTACTCGTTGGACTTGAAGTCCGACAGGCGCACGATCACGGGCTTCGGATAGAAGGCCGCCGCGATGGTGGCGATGCCTTCGGCCAGCTTGTCGACGTAGAACGCGCGCGGGCTGGCATGGCCGCGGGCCACGCTTTCCACGGCCTTCTTCAGGTCGCTGTCGACTTGCGGATAGTCGAGGATCGCCTTCGGGTGGACGCCGATGTTGTTATTGATGATGAATTCCAGACGGGCCAGGCCCACGCCGCCGTTCGGGATCTGGCAGAAGTCGAAGGCGAGCTGCGGGTTGCCGACGTTCATCATGATCTTCGTGCTGATCGCCGGCATCTCGCCGCGCTGGACTTCCGTGATTTCGGTTTCCAGCAGGCCGTCGTAGATCTTGCCTTCGTCGCCCTCGGCGCACGAGACCGTCACCAGGGTACCGTCCTTGAGGATGTCGGTAGCGTCGCCGCAGCCGACCACGGCCGGCACGCCCAGCTCACGCGCGATGATGGCCGCGTGGCAGGTACGGCCGCCGCGGTTGGTCACGATGGCCGAGGCGCGCTTCATCACCGGCTCCCAGTTCGGGTCGGTCATGTCGGCCACCAGCACGTCGCCGGGCTGCACGCGTTCCATCTCGGCCGGATCGTTGATCACGCGCACCGGGCCCGTGCCGATCTTCTGGCCGATGGCGCGGCCGGTAGTCAGCACCGGCGCCGAGCCCTTCAGGCGGAAGCGCTGCTCGACCTTGCCGGCAGCCTGGCTCTTCACGGTTTCCGGGCGGGCCTGCAGGATGTAGATCTTGCCGTCGCGGCCGTCGCGGCCCCACTCGATGTCCATCGGGCGGCCGTAGTGCTTCTCGATGATGACGGCGTACTTGGCCAGCTCCGTCACATCCGCGTCGGAGATGGAGTAGCGGTTGCGCAGCTCACCCGGCACGTCGACGGTCTTCACGCGGCCTTCTTCGCCCGGCGCGGTGAATTCCATCTTGATCAGCTTCGAGCCGATCGAGCGGCGGATGATCGGGTACTGGCCGGCGGCCAGCGTCGGCTTGAAGACGTAGAACTCGTCCGGGTTCACGGCGCCCTGCACCACCGTCTCGCCCAGGCCGTAGCTGGAGGTGATGAAGACGACTTCCTGGAAGCCCGATTCGGTGTCGATCGTGAACATCACGCCCGACGCGCCGCAGTCCGAGCGCACCATACGCTGGATGCCGGCCGACAGCGCCACCACGTCGTGGGCAAAGCCCTTGTGGACGCGGTACGAGATGGCACGGTCGTTGTACAGCGAGGCGAACACGTGCTTGATCTTGTCGAGCACGTCGTCGATGCCCAAGACGTTGAGGTAGCTCTCCTGCTGACCGGCGAACGAGGCGTCCGGCAGGTCTTCGGCCGTGGCCGACGAACGCACGGCAAACGAAGCCTCGGCGCCTTCACGGGCCGACACGCGTGCGTACGATTCACGGATCTCCTGCTCCAGGCGCGGCTGGAACGGTGCCGTGGCGACCCACTCGCGGATCTCCTTGCCGGCCGCGGCCAGCGCCTTGACGTCGTCGACGTCCAGCGCGGCCAGGCGCTGCGAGATGCGCTCGGTCAGGTTGTTGTGCGCGAGGAAGTCGCGGAAGGCGAGTGCCGTGGTGGCAAAACCGCCCGGAACGCGCACGCCGGCGCCATCCAGCTGGGAGATCATCTCGCCCAGCGAAGCGTTCTTACCGCCAACGACCTCGACATCGGTCATCCGCAGTTGCTCGAACGGCAGCACATAGGCGCCGTCTTGCGACAGGTTAGTCATACAAGTCCCTAAACTAAGTGAAAAACCGGTCGGATGCGCGCGAAGCGTTTGTTCTTGTCGTCTGGCCGCGCGATTCCCTTGGCTAAATCATCCGGGCGGCGTTGCCGGGTCGTCTGACCGGGGGCCGGGCCGAATTGCTTAGCCAAAAGATCGCCGCTATTCTACCGTGCCGCCGCACGAATTCCTCCCGGCGGATAGGAAAAACCCCTCGTTTTCAATGACCGACCTCGCCGCCGCATCTACCACCCGCGCGGCCGTCCGCACCGTGTTTATCGTGTCGGATGGCACCGGGATCACCGCAGAAACCTTCAGCCACTCCATCCTCGCCCAGTTCGAGATGAAGTTCCGCCAAGTGCGGATTCCGTTTGTCGACACGATCGACAAGGCACATGTGGCGGTCAGCAAGATCAACGAGGCCTTCAACGTCGAAGGCGTTCGGCCGATCGTCTTCACCACGCTGGTGGATGCCGAGGCCAACGAAATCGTCCATCGGGCCAAGGCAACCATCCTGGACATGTTCCAGACCTTCATCGAGCCGCTCGAGAAGGAGCTGAACCTCAAATCCACCCACGCCATCGGGCGCTTCCACCAAAATGCCGATACCGAGGCGTACAAGAACCGTATCGAAGCGATCAACTTTTCACTTGCGCACGACGACGGCCAGTCGCACAAGAACCTGGCCGAGGCCGATGTGATCCTGGTGGGGGTTTCGCGCAGCGGCAAGACGCCGACCAGCCTCTACCTGGCGATGCAGTACGGGGTGAAATCGGCCAACTACCCGCTCATTCCTGACGATTTCGAGCGCGGCAAGCTGCCCACGGTGCTCTACAACTACAAGAGCAAGATCTTCGGCCTGTCGATCGACCCGCAGCGGCTGTCCGAGATCCGCAATGAACGTCGTCCAGGCAGCAAATATGCGGCGCTGGAGAACTGCCGCTATGAGGTGAACGAGGCGGAATCGCTGATGCGGCGCGAGGGCATCAAGTGGCTGTCGTCCACGCACAAGTCGATCGAGGAGATCGCCACGACCATCCTGCAGGACGTGCGGATGGAGCGCGAGAACTACTGAGCGTCACGCTACAGAACAAAACGGCCGGTTTTCGCACCGGCCGTTTTGCTTTTCTGGCGCCTGCCTGCGTCAGGCCCGATCCCGCACCCAGTTGCCGCCATGCGCCGCCGCCTGAGCCGCCGGCGAGGTGGCGAGGTAGGCCAGGGCCTGCTCGGTCGAGCCCTCGTGATGCGGCGTATAGCTCGGCCGGAAGTAGCGCAGCGCCGCCGCGATCATCTTCCAGAACGACGGCAGGCAGCGACGCTGCGAGCCGCGCCACCAGCCCAGGATGAAGCCCGGATACCGTCCGGCGGCCGGATCGCGCTTGTACATGAAGCGCGATCCCTTCTGCAGGAAGTACAGCAACAGCAGGATCGTGCACAGCATGTGGAAGCAGCGCTCGACGTAGTTACCGCCCAGGTGCCGGAAGATGTCGAACGCTACCGTACGGTGCTCGACTTCCTCAGCGCCGTGCCAGCGCAGCAGGTCGAGCATCACCGGGTCCGCTTTTGCCTTGTCGAGCCCGTCGGCGTTCAGCACCCAGTTGCCTAGATAGCCGAAGAAGTGCTCCAGCGCCGCGATGATGCCAAGCTGCTGCTTCAGCCAGAACCGTGTGTGTCCGATCTTCAGCCTGAGCGGCTGCTCGCCGAGCACTTTGGAGAACAGCCAATCCAGGTGCTTGGTGTAAGGCTGCGTGTCGATGCCGTGCGCCTTGTAGTAGTGCGTCAGCACGCCGCCATGCGAGCGGGAGTGAATCGCCTCCTGGCGCAGGAAACCCTCCGCATCGGCGCGCAGCTTCGGATCGGTGATCTGCGGCATCGCCTTGTTGTAGACGCGGCAGAACCACAGCTCGCCGGCCGGGAACAGCAGGTTGAGGATGTTGATGATGTGCGTGCTGGAGGGGTCGCCGGGAATCCACTGGATGGGCGTCTGGCTCCAGTCGAAACGCACGTGGCGGGGCTTGATGGTGTAATCGGGCGCGGTCATGGTTGTCTCCTGTTCTTGTGGTGGCCGGATTCAATGCCCGGCCATGCTCACGCGCGCGATCAGCCGGCTGAGCCACTGCGCATAGCGCGAGATAAAGCGCGACGAGTGCGCCTCGATGCCGATCGTGACGACGGGCTTGTTGCGCAGCACCGCGCGCAGCATGGCGCGGGCCACTGTCTCAGGCTTGAGGCCACGCAGCTGGTAGAGCTTGGTCGCGCGGGCCCGCAGCGCGGCCTGCTGCGCTTCGGTGGTGCCGGTGTAGACGGTGGAGGCCATGATCCCGGTCTCGGCAAAGCCCGGGCAGATGGCCGACACGCCGATGCCCTGCCCGGTCAGTTCGCCGCGCATGCATTCGGAGAGCATCAGGACGGCCGCCTTGGTGGTTGCATAGGCCGCCAGGTCGCGCGAAGGCGCAAAGGCCGCCGCCGATGCAGTGTTCAGGATGTGCCCGCCCTGCCCGCGCGCGACCATCTGCTTGGCAAACAGCCGTGCTCCATGAATCACGCCCCACACGTTCACGTGCAGGATGCGCTGCCAGTCGCGTTCAGACGTGTCGACAATGCCGCCAGCCATGCCGATGCCGGCGTTGTTGACGACGATGTCGGCGCCACCCAGTTCGCGGCCGACCCAATCCACCAGCGCCTCCATCTGCTCGGCGCTGCCAACGTCGACGGTGCGCGACCAGGCACTGCCGCCCGTCAGGCGGATCAGCGTGGCGGTGCGCTCAGCGTCTTCCGCGCGGATATCGACCGCGACGATGGCCGCGCCTTGCTCCGCGAACGCCAGCGCCGCACAGCGCCCGATGCCGCTGCCCGCGCCGGTGATGACGGCCAGCTTGCCTGTGAACGGCTTGCGCGCGCCGTGCTGGCGGGCGCGTTGCAATGCCTCGGACTCCGGCGCTCCCTCGGCATGCTCGATCAGCTCACGTGCCATCTCGGCCATGCGCTCGGCGTGCGTGACGGGCAGCCAGTGCCGCGCCACCACCTCGCGCCGCCAGTACTGCGGCACCCAGCGCGACAGGTCTTCCGACAAGGCCGGGCTCACGTATTTGTCCAGCGTCGGCACGATCACCTGCACCGGCGCGTGCGCGTAGCGCTTGCGCGGCGTGAACAGGCTGCGGATAAAGTTGGCGCGGTACAGCGAGACGCCGCGCACGCCGTCGGCCGTCTGCGTGGCGCGCGGGGCGATGGTGGTCTTCTCCACGCGCCGCAGCACGCGCGGCCATGCGCGCCCTAGCCATAGCCGCCAGCTCAGTTCCGACACGATCGGCAGGTGGAACAGCAGCACGTACCACGAGCGCACGAGCTGCCCCAGCATCTTGCCCAGCGACGACGGCGTCGGCCGCAGGAGCCGCGCACGCATCCAGTGCCCCACGTGGTCCAGGCACGGCCCCGAGCACGACGTGTACGACGCGATGCGCCCGCGCAGGCGTTCCTCGGTCACGAACTCCCACGACTGGATCGAACCCCAGTCATGCGCGATCAGGTGCACCGGCTTGGAGGGGCTCAGCGCGTCGATCACGGCGATGAAATCGTCGGTCAGGCGCGCGAACGTGTAGTTGCGCAGGCCCTTGGGCGCACTCGACTGCCCGGCGCCGCGCACGTCGTAGGCGATGACGTAGTAGTCGCGCGCGAGCAGCGGCGCCATCTCGTGCCAGACCTCGCTGTTGTCGGGATAGCCGTGGACGAGCACGACGGTCGGGCGCGCCGGGTCACCCCAGGTCTTGACGGCCAGCGTGACGTCGCCGGACTGCACCGTGCGCTCGGCGCGGGGGAAGGCGACGGCCGGCTCGAACAGCGCCAGCGGCGCTTCTTCGGGAAGCGTTTTCATGACAGCCTCCTCGCGCGTCAGGCCGCGCGCTGCTGCGCGAGCTGGCGCTGCTGCCAGCGGCGCACGTGCGGCAGATCATCGTCGAGCCAGTAGGCGTCGTCCTCGGTGATGACGAGCAGCTCTTCGAACTTGGCGCCCACGCCGTGGAAGCCCAGGTGCGGCTCGACCGCCCACAGGCCCGGCACCGGCGCGTGCTCGGAGCGGCGGTCGATCGACCACAGCGGCGACCAGCCCTCCTGCTTGCCGCTGCGCACCTGGTCGAGGATCAGGTTGCGCGTGGCATTCAGCCCGAAGCGCGCCACGAAGCGCGGCTTGGACGGATGCTCCAGCTTGGCCACGCGGTGTGCCAGCACCTTGAACGGATAGGCCTTGTGGCGCGGTTCGACGCCCTGCTTCATGCACAGCTGATCAACCGCGCGCGCCACCTCGGCCATTGGGCGCCGCTCACGGATCAGGCGCACGATCAGCTCACGGTGCGCCATCAGATCGTCCAGCAGTTGCTCGAGGATGGCGTTGTGGCCAACGCAGGTGGCATAGCCCACATCCGCAATCACCCCGTTGCGCACCGGCGCCACGTCGAGGATCACCGGCATGTTCTCCTCCAACCGCCGCGACGACGGGAAGAACGCCATATTGAACCCGGCCATGTGCGTCAGGCCCGAGAAGCCCTGGAACGCCGTGCGATCGCCAAACCACGCAAACGGCTTGTGCAGCCAGTCATGCACACCGCGATCACCGAGCCATTCGGTGAGCAGGCGGGCGGCGTCTTTCTCGGTCATGCCGGGACGCAGCATGGCGCCGACGGCCTCAACGCATTGATAGGCGAGTTGCTGGATTTCGCGAAACTGCGCGAGTTCGTCGACATTGACGCGCGCCAGGGCGGGATTCGGCATTGCCGGTCTCCTTGAGTCTGGTTATCGAGGGGCGCTCAATGGCACCGCCGTCAATGTTCCATTACTCAATGGCAATGTCAATGCGGGTTCACGCTGGCGTTTGAAAACGCCAAGTGACGCATTGTTTACAGCGAGAAGCTCAGCCGGCGCGACGCTGGCGCACGGCCTCGAACAGACAGATGGCTGCTGCGGCAGCCACGTTGAGGGACTCCATGCCACCCGGCTGCGGGATCACCACGGGCGTGGTCACGACCGCGAGCCATTCGTCCGACACGCCCGCGCCTTCGTTGCCGAAGACCCAGCCGACAGGCGTGTCCAGCGGTACATCGAAGACGGCCTGCTTGGCATGCGACGACGTCGCCAGGAGCGGCACCTGCAGGCGCGCCTGCACGCTCTCGAACGTGCAGTGCTCAACGATGTTGAGATGGAAATGCGCGCCCATTGCAGCGCGCAGGGTCTTGGCCGACCACGCGAACGCGCAGCCCGCCGTCATGAAGACATCACGCACGCCGGCCGCCGCCGCACAGCGCAGGATCGAGCCGACGTTACCGGCATCCTGGATGCCATCGAGGATCACGCAATCGGCCTCGATCGTGTGCGGCAGGTGGCCTTCTGGCGTATCGACCAGCGCCATCAGGTCGATGCCGTTGACCACTGTGGTGAGCTGGGCGAACAGGTTGTCGGCCAGCAGGATGATGGTTTGCGGGTCGATGCGATCGAGCAGCGGCGCCACCTCCGGATGTGCGACATGGCGCTCGGAGACCAGGCATTGCGCAGGCGTGTGGCCCGCATCGAGATAGGCGGCGACCAGGTGCACGCCATCGAGCACCGACTGCCCGGCGCGCCGGCGGTGCTGCGTCGAGCCGGCCAGCGCCTTGAGGTGCTTGAAGACCGCGTTGTCGCGGGAGGTGATGTGTTTCATGGAAGTCAGTCGTCCCAGGCGGTGCCGGCATCGGCGGGCATGGCTGCCCGCTCTTCGAGTGCGCGGCGCACCGGCGCAAACGAACGGCGGTGATGTGGCGTCACGCCATGCCGTTCGATGGCAGCCAGGTGTTGCGGCGTGCCATAGCCGGCGTGAACATCGAAACCGTAGTGCGGGAATTCAGTATGCAGCGCCGCCAGTTGGCGGTCACGCGTGACCTTGGCCAGGATGGATGCCGCCGAGATGGCCGGCACCAGCGCATCGCCCTTGACGATGGCCTCCACCGCAAATGCCACCTGCGGGCAGCGGTTGCCGTCCACCTGCACCAGGTCGGGCAGCACGCCCTGCGCGGCCACGCCCTGCACCGCGCGCTGCATCGCCAGCATGGTCGCGTGCAGGATGTTGATGCGGTCGATCTCTTCAACGGTGGCCTCGGCCACGTGCCAGGCGAGCGCCTTTTCGACGATCTCGCCGTAGAGGGCCTCACGCTTCTTGGCGGTGAGGATCTTGGAATCGGCCAGGCCCTGGATCGGCTTGCGCGGGTTCAATACCACCGCCGCGGCCGTCACCGGACCGGCCAGCGGACCGCGCCCGGCTTCGTCGACACCGCACAGGATGCGGCGCGCGCGCTTAACCACAGGTGCCTGGGACAACGGCAAGCCGAGTTGCGAAGGATCCGGAGTGCGGGTCGCCATCGCCTCAGAGCTTGCCGCGGCTGCGCAGCAGGTCGACCACCACCTTGGCACCGATCTCGGCCATGTTCTGCTTGAGCGTCAGGTGCATCTGCGTGAAGTGCTCACGCAGGAACGTGGCATTGCCGTGGTCGTTGAGCTGCAGCAGCGTTTCGCGCGCGAGCGATTCGGGCGTGGCATCGTCCTGCAGCAGTTCGGGCACGACAAAGCGGCCGGACAGGATGTTCGGCAGCCCCACGTACGGCAGATAGCCCTTGCGCTTCATGATCTGCGCGGTGAGCCAGGGCACCTTGTAGGTGATGACCATCGGCTTCTTGTACAGCGCCGCCTCCAGCGTGGCCGTGCCGCTGGCGAGCAGGATCACGTCGGCCGCTTCCATGGTGGCATGCGACTGGCCGTCGACCACCCACAGGTGCAGGCCCGGATGCTCCGCACGCATGGCATCGACGCGCTCGCGCAGCGTCGCGTTGGCGGCGGGCAGCACGAAGGCGATGTCCGGCTCGACCGACTGCATGCGTGCCATGGCGGCAAACAGCGTCGGCCCGAGATGCTTCACCTCGGAGTTGCGGCTGCCCGGCAGCACCGCGACGACCTTGCGGCCGAGCGGCAGCCCCAGGCGCGTGCGCGCGCCCTCCACGTCCGGCACCAGCGGAATCACGTCAGCCAGCGGATGGCCCACGTAGGTGGCCGGAATGCCGGCGCGGGCGTAGATCTCCGGCTCGAACGGGAACAGGCAGAGGATATGGTCGACCGCGCGTGCGATCGTCTTGATGCGCCCGGCGCGCCATGCCCAGATCGACGGGCTGACGAAGTGCACCACCGGCACCCCCGCCTGCCGCATGGCGATCTCGACGTTGAAATTGAAGTCCGGCGCGTCCACGCCGATGAAGGCCATCGGCGGATTAGCCAGCAGATCCTGCTTGAGACCCTTGCGGATGGCGAGGATCTCGCGCAGTTGGCCGAGCACTTCCACGTAGCCGTTGACCGACAGCTTGTGCATCGGCCAGTTCGACGTAAAGCCCTGCTCCATCATGCGCGCGCCGCCAATGCCGTTGTAGGCAATGTCTTGCGGCAGCTGCGCATGCAGCCCCTTGAGCAGCAGCGAGGCCAACAGATCGCCGGACGCCTCGCCGGCAGCCATGCCGATGCGGCGCGCCGGCGGGGTCGGCTCGGTCAACGCACGATGCCGCGCTTGGTGGCGGCGATGAAGCTGGCGAAGGCGCCCAGGACCTCGCGGCTGGGGGCGTCGTCGGTGCCGGCGAGTTGCGCGGCGATTTCGGCCTGGGCCTGGTCGAAGCTCAGGTCGCTCTTGTAAAGCAGCTTGTACGCCTGGCGCAGCGCGGTGATCTGCTCGGCCGTGAAGCCACGGCGGCGCAGGCCTTCCACGTTGATGCCGTGCGGTGCGGCCTTGTTGCCGCCCTTGTCGCTCGCGGCGATCACGAACGGTGGCACATCCTGCACCAGCGCCGAGGCACCGCCCAGCATCGCATGCGCGCCAATGCGCACGAACTGGTGCACGCCCGACATGCCGCCGAGGATGGCCCAGTCGCCCACTTCCACGTGGCCGGCAATCTGCGCGTTGCTGGAGAACACCGTGTGGTTGCCCACGCGGCAGTCGTGCGCGATGTGCACGTAGGCCATGATCCAGTTGTCGTCACCGATGGAGGTGATGCCGGCATCCTGCGCGGTGCCGGTGTGGATCGTGGTGAATTCGCGGATGGTGTTGCGGTCGCCGACGATGAGCTGGGTCGGCTCGTCGCGGTACTTCATGTCCTGCGGGCGACCGCCCACCGACGCGAAGTGGCCGATGCTGTTGTCGCGGCCCAGCGTGGTGTGCCCTTCGACCACGGTGTGGTGGCCGATGCGCGTGCCCGCGTCGATGCGCACGTTCGGGCCGATCACGGTAAAGGCGCCGACTTCGACGTCGGCGGCCAGCTCGGCCTTCGGGTCGATCTGTGCGGTCGGGTGGATCTTCGGAGTCTGCGTCATGCCTTGCCCTTCGATTCGTCCTTCACCACCGCGCACATGATCTCGGCCTCTGCGGCCACCTTGTCGTCCACCGTGGCGTAGACCTTGAACTTCCAGAAACCGCGCTTGCCGCGCAGCAGCTCTGCGTTCAGGCACAGCTGGTCTCCCGGCACGACCTGCTGCTTGAAGCGCGCGGCGTCGATGGCCGTGAACAGGTACAGATCGTCTTCCTTGCGCTGATGGTCAGGCTCGCCAAAGGTCAGCAGCGCGGCCGTCTGCGCCAGCGCTTCAAGGATCAGCACGCCCGGCATGACCGGATGGCCGGGGAAGTGGCCATTGAAGAACGGCTCGTTGAACGTGACGTTCTTGATGGCCTTGATGCGCTTGCCCGATTCGAACTCGACCACGCGATCCACCAGCAGCATCGGATAGCGATGCGGCAGCAGCTCAAGGATGCGCTTGATGTTGAAATCGCTGACGGCGCTCGTCGTCGCGTTAGAGGCTTCGGTCATGATTGTTGCTTCAGGTCTTTGACCTGCTGTTCCAGTTGTTGCAACCGTTCGCGCATGCGCGTCAGGCCTCGGACGATGGC
>CAJXMR010000089.1 GCA_913056305.1 uncultured Ralstonia sp. | reverse complement strand
CGGCCCTGGAAGCCAACGGCAGCGCCGCGCTGGCCTTCGTCAACACGCTGCTGGCCACCGCCGCCGCCGTGCTGTCGTGGAGCGTGGGTGAGTGGGTTGGCAAGAGCAAGCCGTCGATGCTGGGTGCCGCGTCGGGTGCCGTCGCCGGCCTGGTGGCGATCACCCCGGCCGCCGGCTACGTCGGCCCGATGGGCTCGATCGCGCTGGGCATCATCGCCGGCCTGATGTGCCTGTGGGGCGTGAACGGCCTCAAGCGCATGCTGGGCATGGACGACACGCTGGACGTGTTCGGCGTGCACGGCGTGGGCGGTATCCTGGGTGCACTGCTGACCGGCGTGTTCGCGGCCCCGAGCCTGGGCGGCACCGGCGTCTACGATTACGTCGCCAACAAGGTGGGCGACTACTCGATCGGCAGCCAGCTGTGGATCCAGCTGCAGGGCGTGTTGACCACCATCGTCTGGTCGGGCGTGGTGGCCTTCATCTCGTACAAGATCGTCGACGCGATCATCGGCCTGCGCGTGCCGGAAGAAGAGGAGCGCGAAGGCCTGGACATCACGTCCCACGGCGAAACCGCCTACGAAGACTGAGCATCCATCGCGGCATTTCACGAAAAACCCGGCCGCGCGCCGGGTTTTTTTGTCACCCCGACCGGACGTGCCTTAACTCCGATCTTAAAAAGCTTCAATTGCCTGACGTTATGCGGACGCTTACATTGCACACGTGGTTTCCTCCACCTGCAGAACGCTCCCCGTATCTGTCAGGCTATTCCCCAAGCGCGGCAGCCCCGCGCTTTTTTTTTTTGTCTGCGTTTTTTGAGCGCTGGCAACACCGCTGTCGTCACGCCATGTGACGCTCGTACCCCTCCCCCTTGCAGAACGGCGCGGCGACCACATATCGATAGACCTCCGCCGTCTGCAAGCAATTGTCCATTCCTCTACAATCGGAGTGGGCGATAAATTACATCAATAGGAAGGGTATGGTTCCGCACCTGATCACCGCGCTGAACGGGCCGCTGTTGGAGCTCGAGCAGAAGATTCTCGACGCCACGCCCGCCATCGAACGCTGGTTCCGCCTGGAATGGCAGGAACATACCCCGCCGTTCTACTGTTCGGTCGATTTGCGCAACGCCGGCTTCAAGCTGGCGCCGGTCGACACCAACCTGTTCCCCGGCGGCTTCAACAACCTGGCGCCCGAGATGCTGCCGCTGGCCGTGCAGGCCGCCATGGCCGCGATCGAGAAGATCTGCCCGGACGCCAAGAACCTGCTGCTGATCCCCGAGCGCCATACGCGCAACATGTTCTACCTGCAGAACGTGGCGCGCCTGTCGCAGATCATGCGCCAGGCCGGCTTGAATGTGCGCCTGGGCTCGCTGTCCGAAGACATCACCGAACCCACGCCGATCGACCTGCCCGACGGCCAGCGCCTGGTGGTCGAGCCGATCAAGCGCATCGGCACCAAGGACCGCCGCCTGGGCATGGACGACTTCGATCCATGCTCGATCCTGCTGAACAATGACCTGTCGGCCGGCGTGCCGCCCATCCTCGAGAACATCCACGAGCAATATCTGCTGCCGCCGCTGCATGCGGGCTGGTCGCAGCGGCGCAAGACCAACCACTTCGCGGCGTACGACGAGGTGGCCAAGAAGTTTGCCAAGCTGATCGACATCGACCCGTGGATGGTCAATCCGTACTTCACCAAGTGCAACGGCATCGACTTCCACGAGCGCACCGGTGAGGACGAACTCGCCCACGCCGTCGAGACCATCCTCAAGAAGACTGCCAAGAAATACAAGGAATACGGCATCAACGAGACGCCCTATGTGGTGGTCAAGGCCGATGCCGGCACCTACGGCATGGGCATCATGACCGTGCGCGATCCGTCCGAGGTTCGGGGCCTGAACCGGAAGGAACGCAACAAGATGAGCGTGGTCAAGGAAGGCCTCGAGGTGTCCGAAGTGATCGTGCAGGAAGGCGTGCACACCTTCGAGAAGATCAACGAGGCGGTGGCCGAGCCGGTTGTGTACATGATCGACCGCTACGTGGTCGGCGGGTTCTACCGGGTACACACGGGTCGCGGCGTGGACGAGAATCTGAACGCGCCGGGCATGCATTTCGTGCCGCTGCCGTTCGCCTCGAACTCGCTGCCGGACAGCCACGTCAAGCCCGGCTCGGGCGAGCCGAACCGCTTCTATATGTATGGCGTGGTGGCCCGCCTGGCCCTGCTGGCCGCGTCGCTCGAGCTCGAGAAGACCGACCCGAATCCGTTGATCTGATCGCCGTTTGCAGTCCCTGGAGTCCTCATGCGTATCCTGTTCATCGTCGATCCTCTGTCAACGTTCAAGATCTACAAGGATTCCACCTTCGCGATGATGCGCGAGGCGACGGCGCGCGGCTATGCCCTTTTCACCTGCCTGCAGTCGCAGCTGACGCTGTCGGGCAACGTGGTCGAGGCCGTCACCACGCCCATCGCCCTGACCGGCAATGAGGACGACGGCCACGACTGGTACCGCGCCGGTGACCCGCGCCTGCTGCCGCTCACCGGCTTCGACGCCGTAGTGATGCGCAAGGACCCGCCGTTCGACATGGAATACGTCACCAGCACCTGGCTGCTGGAGCTGGCCGAGCGCCAGGGCGCGCGCGTGTTCAACAAGCCGCAGGCGATCCGCGACCACTCCGAGAAACTGGCGATCGCGCAGTTCCGCGAGTTCACGGTGCCGACCATCGTTACGCGCGATGCCAGGCGCATCCGCGATTTTCATGCGGAGCAGGGCGACGTGATCCTCAAGCCGCTGGACGGCATGGGCGGCGCCGGCATCTTCCGCATCGGCCCGGACGGCATGAACCTGGGCGCCACGATCGAGACGCTCACCGATAACGGCGCGCGCACGATCATGGCCCAGCAGTACATCCCGGCCATCCGCGACGGCGACAAGCGCATCCTGCTGATCGGCGGCTCGCCGGTGCCGCATGCCCTGGCGCGCGTGCCGCAGGCGGGCGAAGTGCGCGGCAACCTGGCGGCGGGCGGTACGGGTCGCGCACAGCCGCTGTCGGAACGCGATCAGGTGATTGCGCATGCACTGGCGCCGATCCTGTGGCAGCGCGGCCTGCTGCTGGTCGGCCTGGATGTGATCGGCGACTACCTCACCGAGGTCAACGTCACCAGCCCGACCTGCTTCCAGGAAATCACGCAGCAGACCGGCTTCAACGTCGCCGGCATGTTCATTGATGCGCTGGAGCGGGCGGCGGGCAAGACCAGCGGGCTGGGGCGCAAGCAGGCCTGAGGTGCCCTGCGGGCAGGCATCCCCCTCTGGGGGCAGAACCGCCACATCGGGCCACAAATGGCGCAACCTGCCCTGATACAATTGGTCTCACACCGATTCGCTTTTCGATCATGGCAGGGATTCTGATCATCGCGCACGCGCCGCTGGCCAGCGCGTTGCGAGATTGCGCGGCACACGTGTATTGCGGCCAGCCCGAACGGCTGGCAGCGATCGACGTCTTGCCCGATGCCGAGCCGGCTGCTGTGCTGGCGCAGGCGCGCGCCCAGCTCGACACGCTGGTGGAGGACAACGGCGCGTTGGTGCTCACCGACATCTTCGGCGCCACGCCCGCCAACATCGCCTCGCGTCTGGCCGATCCGGGCCGCGTGCGCGTGCTGGCCGGCGTCAACCTGCCGATGCTGGTGCGCGCCATCTGCTACCGCACCGAGAAGCTGGATCAGCTCGCCACCAAGGCCTTGGCCGGCGGTGCGCAAGGCGTACTGCAGGTCGGCTCGACGGCCGTTCAGAACCAGGTTGCCAACCATCCGGACAAATATGCTGCAGAGGGATATCACCATCATCAATAAGCTCGGGCTGCACGCTCGCGCCTCCGCCAAACTCACGCAGCTCGCCAGCAAGTTCGACAGCCACATCAAGATGTCGCGCAACGGCCGCCAGGTCGATGCGAAGAGCATCATGGGCGTGATGATGCTGGCAGCAGGCATCGGCTCCACCGTTTCGCTGGAGGTCGAAGGCCCCGACGAGCATGACGCCATGGAAGGCCTGGTCGCACTCATTAACGACCGCTTCGGCGAAGGCGAATAAGCAAGTTTCTCTACGGCGCTCCTATGCCATTCACCCTGCACGGCATCCCGGTTTCGCGCGGCATCGCCATCGGGCGTGCCCACATGCTGGCGCGCGCGGCGCTGGATGTCTCGCACTACCTCGTCGACGAAGACAAGCTCGATACCGAGGTGGAGCGCCTGCGCGCGGCCCGCGCCACGGTGCGTGCCGAGCTGGTGACGCTCAAGCGCGAATTGCCCGCTGACGCGCCCGAGGAGCTGAGCGCCTTCCTGGCCGTGCACGCAATGTTCGTCGACGATCCGCACCTGTCGCTGGCGGCGGAGAAGCTGATCCGCGAGCGCCGCTACAACGCGGAGTGGGCGCTGACCACGCAGCTTGAAGAGCTGATCCGCCAGTTTGGCGAGATCGAGGACGCCTACCTGCGCGAGCGCAAGGCCGACATCGAGCAGGTGGTCGAGCGCATCCTCAAGGTGCTGGCCGGCGCGCCGGTGCTGGCACCTGCGCCGGTGTCGGCGGGCTGCGACCCGGACGCCGGCATGATCGTCGTCGCACACGACATCGCGCCGGCCGACATGCTGCAGTTCCGCGGCCAGACCTTCGCCGGCTTCGTCACCGACACGGGCGGGCGCACCTCGCACACCGCCATCGTCGCGCGCAGCCTGGACATCCCGGCGGCGGTGGGCGTGCACAACGCCAGCACCCTGATCCGCCAGGACGACCGCATCATCATCGACGGCGACAACGGTATCGTCATCGTCGACCCGAGCGCGCCCATCCTCGAGGAATACCGTCATCGCCGCAGCGAGGGCGAGCTGCAGAAGAAGCGCCTCGAGCGCCTGCGCCACACCCCCACCGTCACGCTCGACGGCACGCAGATCGACCTGCTTGCCAACATCGAGATGCCGGAGGACGCCGCTGCTGCGCTGTCCGCCGGCGCCGTGGGCGTGGGCCTGTTCCGTTCCGAATTCCTCTTCATGAACCGGCGCGGCGCGCTGCCCGACGAGGAAGAGCAGTTCCGCGCCTACCGCACGGCGGTCGAATCGATGAAGGGGCTGCCGGTCACCATCCGCACCATCGACATCGGCGCCGACAAGCCGCTCGACATCCGCGACGACCAGTTCGAGACCGCGCCCAACCCGGCGCTGGGGCTGCGTGCGATCCGCTGGTCATTGTCGGAGCCGGCCATGTTCCTCACGCAGCTGCGGGCGTTGCTGCGCGCATCGGCCTTCGGGCCGGTGAAGATTCTCGTGCCGATGCTCGCGCACGCCCGCGAGATCGACCAGACGCTGGATCTGCTCGAACGCGCCAAGGCCTCGCTCGAAGCCGACGGCCTGCCGTTCGACGCGACCATCAAGGTCGGCGCCATGATCGAGATCCCGGCCGCTGTGCTGATCCTGCCGGTGTTCCTGCGCCGCATGGATTTCCTCTCGATCGGCACCAACGACCTGATCCAGTACACGCTGGCGATCGACCGCGCCGACAATGCCGTTGCGCATCTGTACGACCCGCTGCATCCGGCTGTGCTGCAACTGATCGGGCGCACCATCCGCGATGCGCACCATGCCGGTGTGCCGGTCTCGGTGTGCGGCGAGATGGCAGGGGATGCCGCCATGACGCGCCTGCTGCTCGGCATGGGGCTGACGGAATTCTCGATGCAGCCGGCGCAGTTGCTGAGCGTCAAGCAGCAGATCTTGCGTGCCGACCGGCCCCGCCTGATGCGCGAAGTCGACCGTCTCCTGCACGCCTGCGAGCCCACCGAGATCCAGGACGCCCTCGGCGCTTTGGCGCGCGCCTGACTCGCGCTTGCCGTTGCGCCGGCGCGTCGCTGCGGCCGACGCTTTCGCATTCTAAGTGATTGAAATTGCACGTTTTTCCGTGAAAAGACGGCTTGCGTGCACCCCCATATCCCTGCCTGCGTTATGGGGTCGAACAAGAATTGTTCTCATTTCCATTCTCTGCTATTCTGGTCCGGCAGCGCGTTCTGAGCGTTGCTGGAGGAACCCCCGTGTACGTCTGCATCTGCAACCAAGTGACCGACCGCGAAATCCATGGCGCCGCCCGTCTGGGCGTCTCGACGATGGACGAACTCGCTGACACGCTCGGCGTGGGCACCTGCTGCGGACAATGCCGGGACTGCGCCAAGCAGGTGCTCGCCGAAGCGGTGAGCTGCATTCCTATTGATCAAGTGTTGGGCCGTGCCAGCACGCATGCCATAATCGAGCGTCGCGACGAGCCCGTCGCCAATGACCAGGCCGTGATGGCCCGCGCGTTGGCCGCCTGATCCCCCCGTCTGTTTTTCTGCCGCGACTTGCCGCCCGGGCGCCCGCCTCGGCGGCATGTGTTGTTGGCTCAGGCACAGGGCTCGCCTTGAACGGACGCGTGCGTGCGTCCTCCACTTGCAGGAGCCCGAAGCATGGCAAAAAAACCGAAGGACCCCAAGGTCGTCGCCCATCTGAACGCCCAGCTCAAGAACGAGCTGACGGCGATCAACCAGTATTTCCTCCACGCGCGCATGTATCGCCACTGGGGGCTCAAGCGCATCGGCGACCACGAATACCAAGAGTCCATCGGCGAGATGAAGCACGCCGACCGCCTGATCGAACGCATCCTGATGCTCGACGGCCTGCCCAATCTGCAGGACCTCGGCAAGGTGATGATCGGCGAGGACACCAAGGAAATGCTCGAGTGCGACCTGAAGCTGGAGAAGGGCGCGCACACCACGGTGGTCGAGGCAATCGCCTACTGTGAGTCGGTCCGCGACTACGTCAGCCGCGAGATCTTCGTCGAGATCCTCGACGACACCGAAGAGCACATCGACTGGCTGGAAACGCAGCTGGACCTGATCGAGAAGGTCGGTATCCAGAACTACCTGCAGTCGCAGATGGAGCCGGAAGGCGAGTAAGTTCGCCGGACGCGCAAAGAGAAAGGAGGCCTCGGCCTCCTTTTTTGTTGTCTGCGTGCGGCGCGGTTCAGTGCGGGCTCAGTTCGAGTTTCCGTGCATTGCGCCGCAGACCGGGCACGAAGGCTGGCGTGCCACGCGCATCGTCGTCCACTCCATCGACAGCCCATCGAGCATCAACAGGCGCCCGGCGAGTGAACGGCCGATGCCCGCCGCCAGCTTGAGCGCTTCCGCCGCCTGCACCGTGCCGACCATGCCGACCAGCGGCGCGAACACGCCCATGGTGGCGCAGGCCACGTCAGGCGCCGGCTCGTCGGGCGGGAACAGGCAGCCGTAGCAGGGGCCGCCGGCACGGCTGTCGAACACGCTGATCTGCCCATCGAAGCGGATGGCCGCGCCCGACACCAGCGGCACGCCAGCCCGCACGCAGGCCAGGTTGGCGGCCTGGCGCGTGGCGAAGTTGTCGGAGCAGTCCAGCAGCACCGTCACGCCGTCGAGCAGTGCGCCGATGCCCTCCGCATCGAGCCGGCGCTGCACGATGTGCACGCGCACCTCCGGGTTCAGCCGCGCAATCGCCTGTTGTGCCGACTCGACCTTGGGATGCCCGACCGATGCGGTGGTGTGGATGATCTGACGCTGCAGGTTGGTCAGGTCGACCGTGTCGTCGTCGACGATGGTGAGCGTGCCGAGGCCGGCTGCCGCCAGGTAGGGTAGGGCTGCCGCACCCAGGCCGCCGGCGCCGATCACCAGCGCATGCGCGGCGAGCAGCCGCGTCTGCCCCTCGATGCCGATCTCGTCGAGCAGGATATGGCGGGAGTAGCGCAGCAGTTGGTCGTCGTTCATGGCGCGGTGAGAATGAAAAAGGCCGTGCGTCGCACGGCCTTGCAAGCTTAGCGCGTCTGCCGACGCGTGGCGGATCAGCGCGTGCCGGTCGGTTCCGGGAGCGGGGTCACGCCGCTGGCGGGAACCGCCGGTGCGGCCGGCTTGGCCTTGGGCGCGGCGTCGGTCGACGCCTTGCCCGGCTTGGCCGCCTTGTCCGACGTCGCCACCGTTTCCAGCACCGACTTCGAACGCTTGACCGGCTGGCCCTTCAGGTCGGCGATCGCCTGCTGCAGCATGAAGTCGTCGGTCGAGCCGAACTCGATCGGTTTCTTGTTGCGTTCCTTCTCGCGCTGCTCGGGCGTCTTCTTGGCGTTTTCTTCTTCCAGTCGGCGCAGCTCTTCGACGCGGCGCTTCTCGCGCTCGGTCATCTCCGGCTCTTCCGACTCCTGCTTGTTGTGCAGGTGGTGCTCGGTGTCGATCTCGCGGGTGATCAGTGCGTCGTCCGGATCGCCTTCGGGGTTCTGGTCGACCGGGATGTCCGGGCGGATGCCCTTGGCCTGGATCGACTTGCCCGACGGCGTGTAGTAGTACGCGATCGTCAGCTTGATGCCGGTGTCGTTCGACAGCGGGCGCACGGTCTGCACCGAGCCCTTGCCGAAGGAGGTCTTGCCCATCGTCTTGGCGCGGTGGTGGTCCTGCAGCGCGCCCGCCACGATTTCCGATGCCGACGCCGTGTAGGCATTGGTCAGCACCACGATCGGCACGGTCTTGAACTCGGGGTTGAGGTCGACCAGCGGATCGGTGTCGAAGTTGCTCAGGCGGTAGTTGGCAAAGTTGGCCTTGTACACGCGCTTGGCGTCCGGCACCTGGCCGTTGGTGGAGACCACCGTCACGTCCGGCGGCAGGAAGGCAGCGGCAACGCCCACAGCAGCCTGCAGCACGCCGCCGCCGTTGTTGCGCAGGTCAAGGATCACGCCCTTGAGGTGCGGGTCCTGGCGCGCCAGGTCGTTCAGCTTCTTGGCCAGGTCCGGCGTGGTGCGTTCTTGGAAGCTGGTGATGCGCACCCAGGCGATGCCGTCGGACAGCATCTTGACCTTGACCGACTGCACCTGGATCTCGGCGCGGGTGATGGTGAGCGGGAAAGTACGCTCTTCCTTCTTGCGGTAGATGGTGAGCGTGACCTTGGTACCCGGTGCCCCGCGCATGCGCTTGACGGCTTGCTCCAGCGGCATGCCGCGCACCGGCTTGTCGTCGATGCGGGTGATCAGGTCGCCCGGCTGCACGCCGGCGCGGAAGGCAGGGGTGTCCTCGATCGGGTTGATGACCTTGACCAGGCCCTCTTCCTGCGAGATCTCGATGCCCAGGCCCGCGAAGCGGCCTTGCGTGCCTTCCTGCAGCTCCTGGAAGTCTTTCTTGTCCAGGTAGGCCGAATGCGGGTCGAGGCTGGCGACCATGCCCTTGATGGCTTCGGTCAGCAGCTTGTCGTCGTCCACCGGCTCGACGTACTCACGCTTGATCTGGCCAAAGATGTCGGCCATGAGCCTGAGCTTTTCCAGCGGCAGCGGCCCGACCGTCGCGTTCTGCGCGGTGGCGGAAAGCTGGAGCGTCGCCAGGACCCCGGTGACGAGGCCGATGGCGATCAGGCTGATGTTCTTGAGCGAAGTTCGCATGTGTCGAGGGCGGACGTGGGTACGGTAGATAAACTTGGCCCGGGGCGGCTGGCGCACGTCCCGGGCTTTGAGGCTTCGACAGTATAAAGGCGTTGAGGTGCCCCTGCGCCGTTACGCTTTATTTCGACTTGCCCTGGCTCGCCACGGCGGCGAGCGATGCGGCAATCGCTTCCTGGTCGCCCAGGTAGTAGTGGCGGATCGGCTTGAGGTTGGCGTCCAGCTCATACACCAGCGGCGTGCCGTTGGGGATGTTCAGGCCGACGATGTCGGCGTCGGAGATGCCATCCAGGTACTTCACCAGCGCGCGGATGCTGTTGCCGTGCGCGGCGATCACCACGCGCTGGCCGCTCTTGATGGCCGGGGCGATGGATTCTTCCCACAGCGGCAGCACGCGCGCCACGGTGTCCTGCAGGCATTCGGTCAGGGGCACCTGCTCGCGCGACAGGCCCGCGTAGCGCGGGTTGCCGAAGGCGTCGTTCTCGGCGCCAGGCTCCAGGGCGGGCGGCGGGGTGTCGTAGCTGCGACGCCAGACCAGCACCTGCTCGTCGCCGAACTTGGCGGCGGTCTCGGCCTTGTTCAGGCCCGACAGCGCGCCATAGTGGCGTTCGTTCAGGCGCCATTCGTTGCGGGTCGGGATCCACATCAGGTCCATTTCGTCCTGGACGTGCCACAGCGTGCGGATCGCGCGCTTGAGCACCGAGGTGTAGGCCAGGTCGAAGGTGAAGCCGGCTTCGCGCAACAGGCGACCGCCTTGGCGCGCTTGGGCGACGCCCGTCTCGGTCAGGTCGACGTCGACCCAGCCGGTGAAGCGGTTTTCCAGATTCCACGTCGATTCGCCGTGGCGGATGAGAACAAGCTTATGCATGACAGCCATGATGAGAAGTGAGAAAACCTGCACGCGGCCCGGTCGATGCGTCATCGTGTGGCCGCCGAAACCGGTTATTTTATAATGCCGCCGGCGCTGTGCCCCCGAATCGTTCGGATGACGCGCAGCGTCGGCTGCCGCACTGGCCGCCAGCCCATTCCAGGAAACCGATACCGTGAAGTTCTTCGCCGATTACAACAACCTCGCCCTGCTTGCCGTCGCCATCGTTTCGGGTCTGCTGCTGGTCTGGTCCTCCGTCCAGCGCCTGATCGCCGGCGGTGGCGGTGCCAAGGTGAGCGCTTCTGCCGCCACCCAGATGATCAACCGCCGCAATGCCGTGGTGGTGGACGTGCGCGAGAGTGCCGAATACGCCGCCGGGCACCTGCCGCAAGCGAAGCATGCGCCGCTCGGCGAGTTGGAAGGCAAGGCCGCCGGCCTTGCAAAGAACAAAGAGACCCCCATCATCCTCGTATGCCAGACCGGCCAGCGTGCAGGGAAGGCGCAAGCAGTGTTGAAGCAGGCCGGTTACAGTGAGGTCTATTCGCTCGAGGGCGGATTGGCCGCCTGGCAGCAGGCAGGCCTGCCGGTCGTCAAATAAGCACAACGAGGTTTCTATGGCTCACGTGGTCATGTACAGCACCACCGTCTGCCCCTATTGCGTGGCAGCGGAAAAACTCCTGAAGCAGCGCGGCGTCGAGCAGATCGAGAAGATCCTGATCGACCGCGAGCCCGGCCGCCGCGAAGAGATGATGACGCGCACCAACCGCCGCACCGTGCCGCAGATCTATATCGACGAGCGCCATATCGGCGGCTTCGATGATCTCTCCGCGCTGGACCGCGAAGGCGGACTGGTGCCGCTGCTGGCCGCATAACCCGGCAGGATGCGTGCCACACACAGCGCCCGGCTTTGACCGGGCGTTGTACTTTTAGGCCCACTCCCATGGTGGGCGCCATTGCGTCATGTACCATACGCGTCTTGCGCCCGGGGCAGTCTCCGGCGCGCACTGATCACACACCTATTTCGACTATTTCGAAGGCGAGTCATGAGCGACCAGCAACAGCAGCAACCGGGCCAGGACGGCCAGCCGTTCTTCAACATTCAGCGCGTCTACCTGAAGGACCTGTCGCTGGAACAGCCGAACTCGCCGCACATCTTCCTCGAGCAGGAACAGCCGACCGTGGAAGTGCAGGTGGACGTGTCCGCCGCGCAGCTGGCCGAGGGCGTATTCGAAGTGGTGGTGATCGGCACGGTCACGACCAAGGTGCAAGAGAAGGTCGCCTTCCTGGTGGAAGCCAAGCAAGCCGGCATCTTCGACATCCGCAACGTGCCGGCCGAGCAGATGGACCCGCTGCTGGGCATCGCCTGCCCGACCATCGTGTACCCGTACCTGCGCTCGAACATCGCCGACACCATCGGCCGCGCTGGCTTCCAGCCGATCCACCTGGCCGAGATCAACTTCCAGGCCCTGTACGAGCAACGCCTGGCGGCCGCCATGGAGCAGGCGCAAGCTGCCGGCAACAGCGGTCTGGTGATGCCGGACGGCTCGAAGGCCACGCACTAAAGAACGATGGCGCATCGCGCCTGATGCCCGCGCTGGCCGACTGCTCGCGCGGGCATTTTTTTTGGCTGACTGGACTGACACCGAATTGAAGCGCATGCGAATTTCCGTTCTGGGTGCCGGCGCCTGGGGCACCGCCCTGGCCAGCCACGCCGCGCAATCGCACGATGTCGTGCTGTGGGGTCGCGACGCGACTCTGGTCGCGCAAATGGCCGCCGGGCACGTCAACGAGGCCTACCTGCCGGGCATGGCGTTGCACGCAGCGCTGCGTTTCGAGGCCAATTTGCAGGCCGCACTCGACCATGCTGCAGGTGACGATGCAATGGCCATCATCGCCTCACCGGTCGCGGGGCTGGCGGAGATGACGCGTGCGGTGGCCGCGCACGGCGGCGTGCGCAACGTGATCTGGTTGTGCAAGGGCTTCGACCCGCAGACCGGCGCGCTGCCCCATGCCATCGTCGCCGAGGTGCTGGCGCAGACCGGGCGCATCGATCTCGCGACGGGCGTGCTGTCCGGCCCGAGCTTTGCGAAGGAAGTCGCGCAGGGGTTGCCGTGCGCGATGACGGTGGCCTCCACCAGTGAGGCGCTGTGCAAGCTCACGCAACGTGGCTTCCACCACCACGCGATGCGTGTCTACGCGAGCGACGACCTGGTCGGCGTAGAGGTGGGCGGCGCAGTGAAGAACGTGCTGGCGATCGCAACCGGTGCGGCCGATGGCCTGGGTCTTGGCCTGAATGCGCGCGCCGCGCTGGTGACGCGCGGCCTGGCCGAGATGACGCGCTTGGGGCTGGCCCTGGGCGGACGCCCCGAAACCTTCATGGGCCTGACCGGCATGGGCGACCTGCTGCTCACGGCCACTGGCGACCTGTCTCGCAACCGCACCGTCGGCATGCAGCTCGCGCAGGGCCGCACGCTCGACGAAATCCTGGCGCACCTCGGCCACGTGGCCGAAGGGGTGCGCTGCGCCCAGGCGGTCGCGGCCCTGGCGCGCGCCAACGGCGTGGACATGCCGATCACCTTTACGGTGTGCGAGGTGCTCTTCAACGGTCTTGCGCCGGCGCGCGCGGTCGACCGGCTGCTGCAGCGCGACGCGAAGTCCGAGTCCGCGCGCTAAGCCTTGCAGGAGGGCGGCGCCTCAGACGCCGCCTTCGAACCCGTTCTGCCGCCACGCCTCGAACACCACCACCGCCACGGTGTTCGACAGGTTCAGGCTGCGGTTGTTGGGCCGCATCGGCAGGCGGATGCGTTGCGCGGGCGGAAACCATTCGCGCCGCTGCTCCGACAGCCCACGCGTTTCCGAACCGAACACGAACCAGTCGCCCGGCTGGAACGCCAGGCTGGCAAACGGCGTCGAGCCGCGTGTGGTGAGCGCGAACATGCGCGCCGGATCGGGCTGCGCGTCGCGCAGGAAGGCTTCCCAGTCGGCGTGCACGCGCATCGTCGCGTATTCGTGATAGTCCAGACCGGCGCGGCGCATGCGCGCGTCTTCGAGCGGAAAGCCCAGTGGTTCGATCAGATGCAGCTGCGCGCCGGTGTTGGCGCACAGGCGGATCACGTTGCCCGTATTGGGCGGGATTTCGGGCTCGACGAGGACGACGTTGAACATGGGTGCGGGCAGACGACGCGGACAGACAATTTTCGGCGGCGAGCTTATCTAGATTGATGAGGGTTGTCACCTTGCCACAGGTGACGCGACATGATGTCGCACAAGCACAGCGCTAGGGCGTGCGCAAGACGACACAGTTGGTGACGCGCGCAGCGCCCGCGCGCTTGAGCTGCGTGGCGATCTCGCCGAGGGTGGCGCCGGTGGTCATCACGTCGTCGACCACGCCGATGTGGCGGCCGGCGATGCGGGCCGGGTCGGCCACGCGGAATGCGCCTTGCAGGTTTTCCAGCCGTTGCTCGCGATCGAGCGCGGATTGGGCGGGGTTGTCGCGCAGCCGGTGCAGCACGCTCACGCTCGCCGGAACGCCGAGCTGCACGCCTAGCCGTCGCGTCACCTCCCACGCCTGGTTGTAGCCGCGCGAGCGCAACCGCTGGGCGGATAGCGGCACCGGCAGCAGCAGTTCCGGCAGCGCACCCGGCGCCGCGAGCAACGCCTCGCCGAGCCGCTCGGCCAACCATGCCGCCAGCGGCAGTTGGGCGCGAAATTTCAATCCGGTGACAAGGTGGTCGAGCGGCCAGGCGTAGTCGGCGACGGCGACGGTGGCATCGTAGTCGGGCGCGCCCGCCAGGCAGGCGTCGCAGTGGCGGGCGCGATGGCGTGCGGACAACGGTATCGCGCACTGGACGCAGCGGCGCCCCGCCAGCAGCGGAGCGATGTCCGCGAGGCAGCCCGCGCAGACGAGGTCGCGCTGGATGGCGCCGCATAGCGCGCAAGCGCACGGCAACAGGTGGCGCAGGCCGGCGCCCAGTAGGTGTCGCAAGGTGTGGCGGGACATGGCAAAAGCCGCCATCGGAGCCGATTTGCGGGCGCTGCGCCATCGGACGGCGCCTGAAACGGGGCCCCGGTATACTGACCGGCCGCCGCACAGCCTCATCTCGTGATGTCCGACCCCGTTCTCGCCCGTCCTGCCGCCTTGCGGCGCGCCTTCGACCGCCGCGCCGCGCGCTTCGCCCAGGTGGATTTCCTGCTGCGCGAAGTCGGTGAGCGGATGCAGGACCGCTTGTCGTACATCAAGCTGGCCCCGGCGCGTGCGCTGGACCTGGGCTGCGGCCTCGGGCAAGGGCTGGCGGTGCTGCGCGCGCAGTATCCGGACGCGCAGATCTGCGGGCTGGACTGGTCAGCCGCCATGCTGGCGCGCGCCCAGCAGCTCGACCCGCAGCGCACCGATGCCGGCTGGCTGGGTCGGTTGCTGCGCAAGCGCCCCGTCTTCGATTTCGCCCAGGCGGACTTCCGCGCACTGCCGTTCGCCAATGCGTCGTTCGACCTGCTGTGGTCGAACCTGGCGCTGCATTGGGACCCGTCGCCGCACGCGATCTTCCCGGAATGGCACCGCGTGGCGGCCGAGGGCGGCCTGCTGATGTTCAGCCTGTTCGGCCCCGACACCCTGCGCGAGCTGCGCAGCGCGCTGGCCGGCATCGACGCGGGCGTGCACACGCTGCGCTTTGTCGATATGCATGACATTGGCGACATGCTGGTGGAGGGCCGCTGGTCCACGCCCGTCATGGACATGGAGCAGATCACCATCACCTATGAGACGCCGCAGGCCCTGCTGGCCGACGTGCATCTGCTGGGCGGGATGGCAGGGCTGGTGGATGCGGAGGGCCGCGCGTTGGCCGGCCTCGGCCTGCACACACCGCGCTGGCGCCAAGATCTGTTCGATGCGCTCGATGCGCAGCGCAACCCCGACGGCTTGATTCCACTCACCTTCGAAATCGTTTACGGCCACGCCTGGAAGCTGGCGCAGCCGGCAAAGCAGGCGTTGGACGACCAGGGGCGGGCCGTGATTTCCGTCGACCAGATCGGGCGCAAACCGCGCAGCTGATGCGCTTTTCGGGGCCGCAACGGCATTTGGCGGCACCTTGTCAAGCCGGGACTTGCATAAAGCGCTTTGCCTTGTTCGAGGTCAATGCGGGCCATATAATGCGCCAGTTTGTCGCAGCAGTCCCCTAAAGGCCTTTCCCGTTTTTTGCCACGGGCGAACCGATCGGGTATGCATCCGAGGCAGGAGTGGTTCAATGCACGACATTGCGAATGTATGCGTTGATACTGCGCTCCAGCCAGCATGCGGCGCCTCCTGCATCCCGGAACCGCCGCGGAAGAACTGGCTCATGAAGCGAAGCACTTCGCTTTCACCCCGCCAGGTCGGCTGGTTCTATCTCTCGTTTGTCATCCTCTCGTTCGTGATCGCTTCGTTCTTTGCGTGGCAAGGGGCGTGGTTTGTGCTGCCGTTTTCGGGGTTTGAGGTCGCGGCCCTGGGATGGGCGTTGCTGTACCATGCCCGGCACGCCTCCGACTACGAGCGCATCCGGCTGGATGCCGATGCGCTCGTGATCGAACAGGTGAGCGCTGGCCGGTCGGTGCGCCACGTGTTCAATCCGCGCTGGTTGCGGGTGGAACTTGGGGACCCGCTGCGAGAGCAGGTCGCGCTGTGTTCGAGCGGGCGCGTTGTGCGGGTGGGGCGGTTTCTCGACCCTGCTGGCCGGCGGCGGCTCGCTGACGAGCTTTCCCGGTGTTTGGGACTTGGGTCGCCAGCCCATGTCCCTTGAGCCTCGCACCGGGGCAGAGTGGAATCTGTAAATTGTGGGACAACGAAAAATGAAAATGTTGAATAAGACATTGGCAAGTTTGCTGGCGGCAGGTTCGCTCCTCGCCTTCGGTCAAACGGCCCTGGCAGTGGAAGACATGCCGGGCGGCCCCGCGGTGCTGCAACTGAATCTCACGCCTCCGGTCACCAAGATCGCCGCCGAGATCCACTGGCTGCACTGGATGATGCTGATCATCTGTATCGTGATCTTCATCGGCGTGTTCGGGGTGATGTTCTACTCCATTCTCAAGCACCGCAAATCGCTCGGCCACAAGCCGGCGACGTTCCACGAAAGCACCACGGTTGAAATCATCTGGACCATCGTGCCGTTCCTGATCGTGATCGGGATGGCGCTGCCGGCCACGCGCGCCGTGGTCGCGATGAAGGACACCACCAACTCCGACCTCACCATCAAGGCCACCGGCTACCAGTGGAAGTGGGGCTACGACTACATCAAGGGCGAAGGCGAGGGCATCTCGTTCCTGTCCACGCTCACCACCCCGCGCGACCAGATCGACAACCAAGCGCCCAAGAGCACCACGTACCTGATCGAGGTCGACAACGAGGTAGTCGTGCCGGTCAACCGCAAGGTGCGCATCGTCACCACCGCCAACGACGTCATCCACTCGTGGGCGATCCCGTCCTTTGGCGTGAAGCAGGATGCGATTCCGGGCTTCGTGCGCGACACGTGGTTCAAGGCCGAGAAGGTCGGCGTGTACCGCGGCCAGTGCTCTGAGCTGTGCGGCAAGGAACACGCCTTCATGCCGATCGTCGTGCGCGTGGTGTCCGACGCCGACTACACCAAGTGGGTCGACGGCAAGAAGAAGGACATGGCCGCCAAGGCGGACGACCCCAACAAGACCTACACGCTGGACGAGCTGAAGACGCGTGGCGAGAAGGTCTACACCGCCAACTGCGCGGTCTGCCACCAGCCGAACGGCAAGGGCGGCGGTCCGTTCCCGGCGCTGGACGGCTCCAAGATCGCCAACGGCCCGCTGGCCGACCACGTGAGCATCGTGCTGCATGGCAAGGCCGCGATGCCGCCCTGGGCCTCGGCGCTCAACGATGTGGAGATCGCCTCCGTCATCACCTATGAGCGCAACAACTGGGGCAATCACACCAACGACGTGCTGCAGCCGACCCAGGTGAAGGAAGCTCGCGGCGGCAAGATGCCCGAAGGCGGCGGCGCCAAGACCGCCGCGGCCGCGCCCGCCGGCAAGGTGGCCACCCAACAAGTGACTGCGGCCCAAGACCGCAGCGCAAGCTGATTGATCGTCTGCGTGACGAAACGAATCCAAGGAGTTCTGTGATGAGCACCGCTGTTACGCACCCGCAAGATCAGGCGCACGGTCATGGAGACGACCACGCGCACGACCACCCACACGGCTGGCGCCGTTGGCTGTTCGCGACCAACCACAAGGACATCGGTACGCTGT
>CAJXMR010000088.1 GCA_913056305.1 uncultured Ralstonia sp. | reverse complement strand
CGCAGATTCCCGACCACATCACGCTGTGGGGCCTGCGCCTGAAGATCTGCCAGGGCTTCGACCAATACGCCAACGTGCGCCCGACGCGCATCCTGCCCGGCATCGACGCGCCGCTCAAGCGCTGCGGCCCGAACGATCTGGACTGGGTGATCGTGCGCGAGAACTCCGAGGGCGAATACGCCGGCGTGGGCGGCCGCGTGCACCAGGGTCACCCGCTTGAAGCCGCCACCGATGTGTCGATGATGACGCGCGCCGGGGTGGAGCGCATCATGCGCTTCGCCTTCAAGCTCGCGCAGTCGCGCCCGCGCAAGCTGCTGACCGTCGTCACCAAGTCCAACGCGCAGCGCCACGCCATGGTGATGTGGGACGAGATCGCCGTGCAGGTCTCGCAGGAATTCCCCGACGTGACGTGGGACAAGGAGCTGGTGGACGCCGCCACCGCGCGCATGGTCAACCGCCCCGCGTCGCTCGACACCATCGTCGCCACCAACCTGCATGCGGACATCCTCAGCGATCTGGCGGCAGCATTGGCCGGTAGCCTGGGCATCGCGCCCACCGGCAACATCGACCCCGAGCGCCGCTACCCGTCGATGTTCGAGCCGATCCACGGCTCCGCTTTCGACATCATGGGCAAGGGCTTGGCCAACCCGGTCGGCACGTTCTGGTCGGTGGTGATGCTGCTCGAACACCTGGGCGAGCCCGCCGCCGCGCGCCGCGTGATGCTGGCCATCGAGGCCGTGACCGCCAACCCGGCGCTGCACACGCGCGACCTGGGCGGCAGCGCCACTACCGCGCAGGTCACGCAGGCGGTGTGCGACTTCCTGGCGGCCGAGCAGGCACAGGCGGCATGATCGCGTAGTACCCGACCCAGGAAGCGGCAGGCGTGCGCGCCGCCGCTTCTCTGCGCTTTCCACCCAAGGACCGGCCACCAGAGCCGGCCGGCAAGCGCAGGCAGCAAGCAAGAAAGGAGACAGCCATGATTCGCAAGACGCTTGGCAAGCTGTACGTGCAGGTGTTGATTGGGGTGGCGGCAGGCATTGCCCTGGGCGTGCTGGCGCCCAACCTCGGCAGCGACCTCAAGCCCCTGGGCGACGTGTTCATCAAGCTGATCAAGATGGTGTTCGCGCCCATCATCTTCGCCACGGTCGTGCTCGGCATCGCGCGCATGGAGAACATGAAGGAGCTTGGCCGCGTGGGCGTGCGCGCGCTGATCTACTTCGAGGTGCTGTCCACCTTTGCGCTGGCGCTGGGCCTGATCGTCGTCAACGTGGTGCAGCCCGGGCAGGGCATGAACATCGACGCGGCGCACCTCGATACCAAGGCCATCGCCAGCTACACGCACGCAGCGGCCAAGCCCCAGACCCTGGTCGACTTCCTGATGAGCCTGGTGCCGTCGAGCATTGTCGACGCGCTGGCGCGCAACGACATCCTGCAGATCCTGGTGTTTGCCGCGCTGCTCGGGGTTGCGCTGTCACGCATGGGCGCGCGGGCTGCGCCGGTGGTCGAATTCCTGGATGCCTTCACGCATGGCGTGTTCACCATCGTCGGCATGATCATGCGGTTGGCGCCGATTGCGGCGTTTGGCGCGATGGCCTTTACGGTGGGCCAGTACGGGCTGGGCTCGATCGTCTCGCTGGGCAAGCTGATGGCCACCATGTACCTCACCTGCATCCTGTTTGTGGTGATCGTGCTGGGCGGCGTGGCGCGCGCCTCGGGGTTCAGCCTGTGGAAGTTCCTGCGGTATATCCGCGACGAGATCTTCACGGTGCTGGGCACCAGCTCGTCGGAATCCGTCTTGCCGCAGCTCATGCGCAAGCTGGAAGCCGCCGGGGTGTCCAAGCCGGTGGTGGGGCTGGTGGTGCCATCGGGGCTGACCTTCAACCCCGACGGCCAATGCATCTACTACACCATGGCGGCCATTTTCGTGGCGCAGGCCACCAACACGCCGCTCACACTGACGGACCAGTTGGTCGTGCTTGGGGTGCTGCTGCTCACGTCCAAGGGCTCCGCCGGCGTGACCGGCTCGGGCTTTATCACGCTGGCGGCCACGCTGGCATCGCTCGGCAAGATTCCGGTGGCGGGCATGGTGCTGCTGCTCGGCATCGACCGCTTCATGTCGGAGGCGCGCGCCATCACCAACACCATCGGCAATGCCGTGGGCACGGTGGCCATTGCCCGGTGGGTGGGGGCGGTCGACCGGCAGCAGTTGCAGGCCGCGCTGGAGGGGGCGCCCGAGGCGGCTACGGAGCCGCTGCCGACGCACGCGCAAATGCCGCATGTCGAGGCCGCGCATACGCCGCTGGCGCATTGAGCCTCGCTCCGCGTGCAAGCCGAAGTCTGGTGACTACGCCTGCTGCGGCACCTGTGTTGGGGCTAGCTCGCCAGCGAGTTGGCGAAGCGTGTGACGTCTTCCCGGCTACGCAGGCAGGTCTTGGCCCCCGCAAAGTCATGGAACAACCGCGCGTGCGCAGCGTACGCGCTGGAGCCCTCGCGGCTCAGGTAGGTCTCGGCCCACTGCAGCAGGGCGGCGAAGGCCTCCTCGGTGCCACCGCGCCGGATGCCGCGCCGCCGGATGTTGGCCGCGCATTCTGCCGGCTCGATGCACAACCAGACCAGCGCCGTCGCCTGCGATTGAATCTCGCTCACCAGCCAGCCGTAGATGCCCTCGATGACCCAGCGGTCCTGGTTGGCCTCAGCTCGCACCAGCTCGATCGCTTCGTCCCGCGCGCGTGCGATGTTGTAGCCGCCGGGCTGCCAGTGGATCAGGTCCAGATCCACACAGGCCGCATCGATCTGGCCAGCAATGCGCTCCGCCAGCCAGCTCTTGCCCGATCCGGAATTGCCGATGACGAGCGTGCGGGAGAGGTCCATGACGCGCGCGCGAGCGACCGACGATCGCGTTACGCCGCAAACCGATCCGTCGCCGCCAACAGCTGGTCGAGGATGCCGGGCTCCGTCCACGCATGCCCCGCGCCTTCAATCAGGTGGAACTCCGCATCCGGCCACACCTGGTGCAGCGCATGGGCATAGCGCACCGGGCACGGCATGTCGTAGCGGCCATGCACGATCACGCCGGGGATGCCCGCCAGCCGATGCGCGTCGCGCAGCAGCTGCCCATCCTCCAGCCAGGCGCGGTGCGTGAAGTAGTGGTTCTCCAGCCGTGCGAATGCCAACGCGAAATGGTCTTCCGCATGCTTGACGCTGTTCGACGGATCGGGCAACAGGGTGATGGTCTCGCCTTCCCATACGCTCCACGCGCGGGCGGCTTCAAGCTGCCTTTCCTGGTCGTTGCCCGTCAGCAGCTTGTGGTACGCGGCGATCATGTTGCCGCGCTCGGCCTTTGGAATGGGTGCCTGAAAGTGTGCCCACTTCTCGGGAAACATCTCCGACACGCCGAATTGGTAGTACCAGTTCAGCTCCGCCTGCGTCACCGTATAGACGCCGCGCAGCACCAGCTCGCTCACGCGCACCGGGTGCTTCTGCGCATAGGCCAGCGCCAGCGTCGAGCCCCACGAGCCGCCAAACACCAGCCAGCGCTCCACGCCCACGAGGTTGCGCAGGCGTTCGATGTCTTCCACCAGGTGCCACGTGGTGTTGGCGTCGAGCCCCGCATGCGGCGTGGAGCGGCCGCAGCCGCGCTGGTCGAACAGCAGCACGTCGTAGCGCGCGGGGTCGAACAGGCGCCGATGGTCTGCCGCCACCCCGCCGCCCGGCCCGCCATGCAGGAACACCGCCGGCTTGGCGCCGCGCGTGCCAACGCGCTCGTAATAGACCATGTGGCCATCGCCCACGTCGAGCATGCCGGTTTCATACGGTTCGATGGCGGGGTAGAGGGTGCGGTGGTCGGGCATGGTGGGTCCTTGGGGGGAGCGTTGGCGATGTCAGAGTGTATCGCCGCGGCATCTGCGGCATCTGTGGCTAGGGCGCGTGGGCGCGATGGCGGGCTTGCAACGCTCGCCCTAGCCCCGGGAGAAGACGACCTCATACGTGCAGAGCTGGCCGTTCATCGGGTCGATGGCTTCTGGCGAGGTGTAGACGAGCTGGTCGCCCCGGAATGTCAGGAAGCGGATCTGCTGCGTGCCGGTCCACAGTTCATTCCAGCTGCCGTCGAGGGTGTGGATCACGCGATCGGACTCCACCACGTATGTCCCGACGTAAGCAAACATCGAATCGAACAGGGCAATCTTTTCCGGATCGCTGGGCGGGCTTGAGGCGGGCCGCGCCCGCTTGCTCCGCAGCACGAACACCATCATGCGCCCGTTGGCGGCGTAGTTGATGTAGCCGAACGGGTCAGGGCCGAGCGCGTCGGTCACGTCATGGGTGCCGACAGCGTGACGCGTCCAACTGTTCATGCGCCAGGTGCCGAGGATGCGGTTGCTCAACGCGGTGTTGTGCGATTCAGGCATGACAGGTTTCCCCCGGAACTAGCATTCTCTGGCGCCGAGACTGGCACGTCGCAGCGGTTGGTGGCCGGCGCAGTGGCCCCGCAACCGCGGCACTCAACTCTCGTTGTGTGCAACCGTGATGCGGCGACGCGTGCGCGCCTCTACGTCGTACGTGTTGAAGTCATTCATCGTTCGGCCATACAGGTGCAGACTGACCGCGCGGGGCCGCTCAGCCGGAACGCCGGTCATGTGAATGTGATCGGGGTTGGGGACGAAACTGGTCACGGACCCCCGCCGCAGCAGGACGACGCCTCCACGCGCCAGGTCGATCTCTTCGTCGGCACCGCGATCGGGTGACAGCCTCACGTAACTGCGCTCTTCCAAGACGCCTTCGACCACGCCAACGACGCCCCAACTGCCATGGTCGTGCACCGGCGTCCATTGGCCCGGAAGCCAGACCAGCGCGTACAGCGACAGGTGTTTGTCCGGGGCGTCATAGATGAGGTTGCGGGTGTAGCCCGCGTCGCTGCTCTGATAGTGATGCGGCTGCAGAAACGTACCGGCATGTTCGATCAGGTCGAGCATCAGCGGTGCAAGCGCGAGCACGCATTCGGCAGGCTCCGGCCGGACATGGCTGCGGGCGGTGGCTTGCGTGATGAAGCTTTCGAGCGCGAGGGAGGTCATGGGTGTTGTGCCTCTGGCCGGCTCGCCGACGACCTGCGATGCCTGGCAATCAATGGGACGACAGTCTCGCAAGATTGTCATTTCTATCAGCATCCGCTTCGGGGCCCGAAGCGGACGCCCAATGTCAGCCCAAGCCACGTCTTCAACGCCATCTCGCCCGACGCCAATCGCCTTTCCGACGACAGGCCTGTTACGGGAATGAAACGTTTTTACGGTTTCACTACGCGCCGCTGTGCCATGTCAGTGGTTGGCGCCTGTCATGCAGCCCGCTCCAACGGATGGCATGCTAGATGCTACGTTTTTTCTCTGGTCGATGCGACGCCGACGAATGGCATTTGACGGAGACGGAGATGCGAATCTACCGGTTGTTGCTTGCGAGCATTGCCTTGGGCATCCTCCCTCTGAGCCAGGCGAACGGAGAGCCGGCGCAGGCGCAAACCGGCACGCGCCTGATTACGCTCGGTACGCGCGGCGGGCCGATACCCGCCAAGGATCGGGCGCAGTCATCGAATCTGTTGATCGTCAACGGGACGTACTACCTCATAGACGCTGGCGATGGCGTGCTGCGCCGGGTGACGCAGGCAGGGGCCAATTTCAGGCAAGTCGGGAAGATCTTCATCACGCACGGCCACGACGACCACACTGCGGGGTTGGGCGCACTCATGTCAGTTGCGTGGGATTTTCAGCGCCACGATCCAATCGACGTCTATGGTCCGCCCGGGACCGCCGCGCTGGTAAAAGGCGCCATTCAGTACTTCACGGTGAATGCGGAAATCCGCTGGGCCGAAGGCAGGCGCACACCGCTTGGCGATGTCTTCGTCGGCCACGATGTTGAGCCCGGCCTGATTTACCAGGATCAAAACATCAAAGTCACCGCTGTCGAGAACACGCACTTCCATATCCCGGAGGGCAGCCCGTACTACGGCAAGTACAAATCCTATGCCTATCGGTTCCAGACACCCGACCGCGTCATTGTCTTCACTGGCGACACCGGCCCCAGCGAAGCGGTGACTGAGCTGGCAAGGGATGCCGATACCCTCGTGTCGGAGGTCGGTTCCAGCGAAGACGTGAAGCAGGTGTTGATCAAGAACGGGACTTGGCAGGGCATGACACCGGAGCAACAGACCGCATTCATGCGGCATGAAGTTGAGGAGCATCTGACGCCGGCTGAGGTCGGGAAAATGGCGGCGCGCGCTCACGTCAAGAAGGTGGTGTTGACTCACCTGCTACCGACCGTCAACGAGCATGACGATTACCAGCGCTATGTACCCGAGGTTAAGAAAGTTTTCTCCGGACAAGTGGTCGTTGCCAAGGACTTGATGGAGTTTTGACCCCACGCCTGGCCAATTGAATCAATCTTCGCAACATGGTGGTCCCGCCGGCCCTTCACACGGCGAAGTGCGAATGATGCAGAAGGGTTGTGGATTCAACCGGTCGATATCATCGCGCACGCACGTGGCGGCACCAACGATCCAGAGAACTGGATCATCACGTGTGCGCCCAGCGACTATTCCCATATGAGTGACACCTTCGCCGAGGTTGCTCTTGCCGACCCACGCGGGCGAGCGCCGATTCAATTAAGGTGGGATGGTCTGGAACGCTTCCGCTAGCCCTTTGCTTGCAGGAGGAGCAGGCCGAGCCCGGGGTGACAGCCTTTACGACGATCTGCGCGATTGCCTACGTGCAGGGCGGGCTACCGGCCAAAATCGGACAGGATCGGTCAGTCGGCGCGGTTCGGTCGACTGGCCGATCAGGATTCAGCATGAGTCAGTGGGCACTGTGTGACTCGGATGGCGAGCCTTTCGCGGAGTAGCTTGTGAGCAAGCCGAAGCAGCGTTCCCGTAGGAAGGCACTCAGCGCTTTAATTGCGGGCGTCAGTTGCGCACGGTGAGCGCAAATCAAATGCAGTGGCGCGGGCTCGCCATACTCCTGCGGAAATATCTCTACCAATCGCCCGGTCTTCAGATCGTTGACGAGATCCAGTCGCGATTTATAGATCAGGCCTTCGCCAGCGATCGCCCAGCGACGCACCGCATCGGCATCGTCGCTGACGCGATTCCCTGTGACGGCCACGGTGCGATCGCCGCCGGGCAGGGTAAAGCGCCAGCGTTCATGGACCTGCTCGCTCCAGATATACCGAAGGCAGTTGTGTCGCCGCAGGTCATCGACTTTGGCCGGTGCGCCATGTTGTTCGATGTACGACGGTGCTGCGCACAACGCGCGCCGGTTGTTGTCGAGCAACTTGATGGCCAGAAGGGATGAATCCGGCAGCGCCCCGTAGCGCACGGCGAAATCCAGCGGCTGGCGGATGAGATCGGCCGCCCGGTCGCTCAATTTCAGGTGCAGCGATACACCGGGGTGCTGGTGCTGAAAAACGTCGAGCCACGGCAGTAGCAGATTTCTCCCGAAATCGGACGGAGCAGATAGCCGCAGCGGACCGGATAGTGTTTCCCGACCGCCGGCCAGAGCCTGTTCGCCTTGCTCCCGCGCGCCAACCATGATCCGCGCATGCGGCAGGTAGCGCTCCCCAGCCTCTGATAGTTGCATGCTGCGCGTGGAGCGTGTGAACAGGCGGGCGTCCAGCGCCTTTTCGAGCCGCTGCACGGACGCACTTGCCTGCCCCGGCGCGATGTTCAGTTGGCGTGCCGCCTCCGAGAAGCTGCCGGCGTCGGCCGTGTGCACGAAGATTTGCACGTCATCGAGGCGGATTATTTTCATGGAAATGCCGAAAGTGTTTGGGTGTGTCGCCTGTTTATCCGCATATCACAGAAAGATAGCATGGCCCTCATTCACTCCCTGGAGAACGTGTATGAAAGCCATCGGTTTCTATCAGAACCACCCCATCAGCCATCCGCAGGCGCTGCAAGACATCGAGTTGCCGACGCCGGAACTGCGTGACCACGACCTGCTGGTGGAAGTCAAAGCGGTGTCCGTCAACCCGGTCGATACCAAAATCCGGCGGGGCGGAGACATTCCGGAGGGGCAGGCGCGCATCGCCGGCTGGGACGCCGCGGGCATCGTCCGCGCTACCGGACCGTTGGCCACGCGCTTCAAGCCGGGTGACCGTGTCTGGTATGCCGGCGACATTACGCGGCCTGGCAGCAACAGCGAACTGCATGCCGTGGACGAACGCATCGTCGGCCCCATGCCGGCATCGCTGGATTTCGCGCAAGCCGCATCGCTGCCGCTGACAGCGATCACTGCCTGGGAATTGCTGTTTGACCGTCTACGTGTTCAGGCTGCCGATCCGACCGACAACAACGTATTGCTGGTCACCGGAGCTGCCGGTGGCGTCGGCTCCATCCTGACCCAACTGGCGCGCGCGCTGACGGGGATGACCGTCATCGGCACGGCTTCGCGGCCGGAAACCCGTGAATGGGTGTTGGCGCATGGCGCGCACCACGTCATCGATCACCGTCAACCCTGGGCGCCTCAATTGGCAGCGCTCGGCATCGAACACGTCACGCATGTGGCCGGCTTGAACCAGAGCGCCGCCCACGTGCCGCAGATCGCCGCTGTGCTGCGCCCCGAGGGGCAATTCGCCCTCATCGACGACCCGGTGAATCTGGACATCGGACCGTTCAAGGGGAAATCCATTTCGATTCACTGGGAACTGATGTTCACCCGCGCCATGTTCACCACCGACACCATCGCCCGACAACACGCCTTGCTGCGCCGCGTGGCCGAACTGGTCGATCGCGGAGACATCAAGCACACCCTGACCCAGCGCATTGATGGCATCAACGCTGCGAGCTTGATCGAGGCGCATGCGCTGGTCGAAGCCGGCAACATGATCGGCAAAGTCGTCGTCGCCAATCCCTGAACCATTCCGACAAGGAACGTACCCATGACATCCCCCATCGTCACCACGGCAACGATCAGCCTGGAAGCCGCGCAAACCTTGCTGGCGGAGGCGCGTCGCGCATGTGCAGCGCGCGGGTTCGCCGCGACCATCGCCATTACCGATGCAGGAGGCCACCTGCGCGCCTTCGAGCGCGCGGACGCCGCGCCTTTCCTGACCGTTGACGTCGCCATCAACAAGGCGTGGACGGCAGCCTCGTTCGGCATGGCCACGCATCAATGGAACCAGTACATGGCCGAGCCCGCCGTGGCCCCGCTGGCGCACCATCCGCGCCTGACGCCAGTCGGCGGCGGCGTACCGCTCTTTCACGAAGGGCGTCTGGTGGGCGGCATCGGTATCTCCGGGGGCACCTCGGCCCAGGACCATGAGGCCGCCGAGGAGGCATTGCGTAACGCCGGCTTTCTGTCATGAGGCGCAAACCCACCAACTTTGCATGGAGTATCAGATGAAGAAAACACTGCGCTACGCTCTGTCCCTCGCTGCCATGGCGACCTTCGGCCTTGTTTCCGCCGCTCACGCCCAGCCGACGGCAGAAGCCTCCAAAGCCCTTGATGCGGCCAGCTATGGCCTGGTCGTCAAGCTTCCCATCAGGCCGGAAAGCCGCACTGACTTCCTGCGGATCATCAAGGATCGCATCGCGACAAGCCGCGAGCGTTCCGAAGTCGTGGATTTTCGAGTCCTTGCCACGCCTGATCCAAACGTCTTCGTGGCGATTGAAAGCTTCCGAAACAAGGATGCGTTCGCCGCCTTCGAGAAGTTGCCGGAGTCACAAAGTTTCCTGAGTGTGCTTGTGCCGCTTCTGAGCGGATCCGTCGAAGCCTCCTTCTTGCAACCTCTGCCATAGGAAGGTCTCTACCTTTACCGCGAACTGCCAGCCCGACTTGGGAATCGGCAGTGGGCGCGAGCCTTGCCAATACGCATGCGGACAGGTGACGCTCTCGTTCAGTCATGGCGAGAAAATTCAGGCGCAGTGCGCTGTAAAAAACGCGGCAGGACAATAAGCGCACCCGCATCGTGGCGAACTGGCCGCCAAGCGTGAGCGCTAGACGCTAACCCGTGCCGGTTTTTGGCGCGCGCGCTGGGGCATACGAAGCTGGAGAGCACGGTTCGATATCTCGGAATCGAGGTAGATCACGCGCTTGAGATGGCGGAACAGACAGAGGTATGACCGCCGGCCAAAAGCGGTCATCCGAACGCCTTGAGTTGGACTACGCTGAAAGCGCATCGCATCAGCAATTTGCGACTCAAGGAACCAACATGATTGATGCGCGTACCGGCAAACCGCTTACGACTGAGCGACCAGAAGCTGCAGAGCGGTATCAGCTCGCTGTCGATCGCATCCTCGGTTTTGAGGTGGGCGCCGCGGAAGCCCTGGATCAGGCTTTGGCGCTGGACAGCCAATTCGCCCTGGCCCTGGCTGCGCGCCATATGCTTGCCAAAGACGCCAGGGCTGCGGACGCCGATGTCTTCAAAGCGCGTGCGCTACTGGCAGCACAAGCTGCCCTGCCCTGGGAGCGTGCGCATATCTCCGCGCTCTTCGGCCTGCTTGAAGACCCCTACGCCAACCTCGCGGCGACTGAGGCCTACATCGCTGCCAACTCCAGTGACCTGCTCGTCATCTCGCAACTGTGTGGTTACCTGATCTTCTATGGAGGTGCGCGCAAGCTTGAGCGCGTTCTCAATATCATGGAATCGGTCGACCCTGGTTTGCATGACGATTGGGCCTGCCTCGCGCGCCTGGGGTTCGCAGCCAGTGAGGCCGGTGATCAGAACCGTGGTCGCGCCCTTGTCGAGCGAGCCCTGCAGCAGCGCCCACAGGCCCCCTACGTTATCCATAGCTATGCGCATGTGCTGCACGACCAGGGGGAGCCTGACGCGTCATTGGAATTGCTGGGCAACTGGCTCAATGAACACGGCCCGTCCGCAGTGGGCGGCGCGATGCATGGTCATGTGCAGTGGCACTTGGCCCTGGCAGAGTGGCAGTTGGGCCTCACCGAGCAGGCATGGCAGCGCTATGAGCGTTACGCTGCACCAGAGACCACGCGCAATGGCCCCGTGTTGACCCTGGCCGATTGCGGTGGTTTCTTGTTGCGTGATTACTTGCGCACTGGAACGACACGTCCGGTTTCAGCCGCGGTTTCCGCGCTGTCCGAGCGCTTCAACTCGATGCTGTCGCATCCGTTTATTGCGCTGCATCTTGCTGGAATTCAGGCATCGGCGGGCGATATGGCTGCGCTGGAGCAAAGCAAGGCGGCGATCGCGGCCAAGGAACCCAGCGACCAGGCGCGGCTCTCACTCAGGCTGGTTGATGCCATCAGTCAGTTTGCTGGTGGGCAGTACGCTGAGGCAGCCGATACCTTGAAGCTGATCTCTGCAGATCAACGCATCGGCGTTGGTGGAAGTCGTGTTGAGCGCGTACTCATTGATCTGCTGGAAACAAGAGCCGTTGAGCTGGCTGCGTAGTTCGGAACCGCTCTCATTCGTTGTGCAAAGTGCAGGCAGAAGGCTGGCGATGATTGGCCTGCTCGTGCGTAATGCGTCAGCGCAGGCTTACCAGTGCGAGGTGTGGTCTTCCGTCACGCCGGGCAGCCCCTGCACTGCATGCCGGATGCCCGTGTCCGGATCCACAATCTCGCCATCAAAATGGCCGATCGGCTGAATATAACGACTGGCGGCAATGAGCAGGTTCTTGTTTTCGCTGCGTGCGCCTTCCGGTGTGAATGTCAGGTCGACGTGACGATTGGTACTGCGGATGTGCCACGGTTGCAGCGGCTGCTTCGCATCGAAATCAAATTCGACCGCGCCGACTCGGATCAGCTTGCCATGCAGCCACACGGCGTTTTCGGCATCCCCCATATAACCTTGCTGTAGGTTGAAGCCCTTTTCACGACTGTGCGCGCTGGCCCAGCGCCAATGCGTTTCCCGCGCCAGCAGGCCGTTCGAGTAGTCCAGCGATGCCACGGCGCCATCCAGCGCATAGCGTTTGTGCGGGCAATCGGCGGTGCCACCGACCTTCAGCCCGCCGCTCTTGTGCGTCGAGTGCGCGAGCCAGTTGGCGGGGGCAATGGATGCCAGCACAGGCGGCATGCCAGCCAGTTGGATGTCTGCGGCCAGCCGCAGCTTGGGTGACTGAATGGTCAGGGTCAGGCTATCGCCTTTGCGCTGGTAGGCCATGCGGCAACTTCCGGCCGCGAAAGACGCGTTACCAAAGGCGCGGTCTTCCATCTTTGCGGACAGACCCGGCAATCCATTTGCACTTGTCGCACCGACAACTTCCCGGCGTTGCCGGTCGAACAGGTAGGCGAACGCTGTGCCAGTCCAACCCACATCAACAATCGCTACGCCGATGAAGTAATCAGGATGCGCAATGGCGGCATATTGCCAACGCTTGTGATGCAGCTTGCGGGTCAGCCGCTGGTAGAGCGTTGTTTTCAGCGGCTGCCAGTCGATCTGTTCCACGATCCCTTCATACATGCCAAACGCAGGCAGGCCGTGTTCAAGCACCAGTTGGCTGGGCGCTGCGGGGAGGCGCAATGGTTTCATGGTGTGTCGCGTAGATCCTGAGGCGGAGTGCGGCGACTCTACACGCCACCTGACGCGACATGTGGCGTTTGAAATGGTTGTATGGGCGTGCGTTGCAGCAATGCCGGGGGGGCGCGCCCTGATCCTGCCCCGCGCCTTTGCTATCTGCCGCAGGAGCCGCAGCTTGATCCGGAGTGGACGGTGCGCGATAGCGTCGATACCGTGTCAGCACACTCAAGAAGTCTCCGTTCCTCCGCTCTGTTCAAGCTGCTCGGCGCCTTAGCGACTGACCGATTTCAGCTTGAGCGCTGCCACCAAGGTGTTGCGCGGTCGAGTGGCGGTTGCGGGTCGATAGAAGGCGCTCGGAGCAGGCACCGCCAGCGCATTTGACCCGCCGCGCGCCAGCCGCCAAATCCTCAGAAACCCCTACCGTAGAGGGCTCCACCACGCCATTTGCGTAGGTTATGCTGCCCCCAACAAATTCGCGGCGCGATTAACTCAACTGGATTATTAAAAAGCGCCTAATCCAAAATGCCTAGAAGGGGCGGTATGGCCACGCTGATCCCCAGCCTGAATAGCTGCTTGGGGTGCATGACCTCTGGCAGGAAGCGGTTTGCGCGTCGGCTCGACGCATCGCCCAACAACTAGGGAATCGTATGGGCGCACAAGACCGCAATCGGCGCAGGGGCCATCACAGCCAAAAGCCGCAGAACCCAGACTGGCAAAGCGAATACGCCAGATGGTACGGCCGACCGAATACGCCAACACCAAGGCAGCGTGTGCATTGGACCGTACGCTTGCTAGGGTGGCTGGCACTGTTCTGCATCGCCCACCTCGCCAACAGATACCTCGGCATTTACGACCGCGTGGAAAAACTGTTTGTGCCGGCACCTCCGCCGGTGATTACGCAGACAACACCGGAACCCAAGGCACCACAACGACCAGAAACGCAAAAAACACAGCGTCCGCTAGAGCCTGCGATCACGATATCCAACGCATCAAAGCGCGTTGACTACCGCGATCCGCCAGCCCCAGTACCCCAGCCCCAACAAGCGGGAATTGACCCGTACACCGCCGAGCTTGCACGGCAGGCGGATGCACGCATCGCAAGACAAAACGTAGAAGCACAAGCACAACAGGTTGTAGTCCAGCAGCACAACGTCAACGCTGGGCGTTGCGCGCAACTGGCCAACGACCGAAACATCATCACGGAGTGGCTGAGAATGGCCGGATCAGGAGCAGACCGAGCGCGATTCCAAACACTGCTTCAAGTCAACCAATCGGACATGGCGCGATACGGGTGCTAGCCGATCGCTGATCGGCAGACCCGGAACCGTATGCCCAACCCAATTCGGGCAATAGCAATCAAGGCACCACGCATGAAACAGATGAGAGCGCTTTTCAGCGTCATAGGCATGTTGACGATAGGTGCGTCCAGCGCCTACGCAGCCGAATGGCCGCAGTTGCGCGGTGACCATCACCGGCGGCAGTGCGTTCAGGCTTTGCAGTTGGCCAAGGCGACATTCCGATCCGATTCGATGTATTTGTATGGGCCGCCACCCGTTCCATCTGGATTTGGTAGCGCTGTTGTTTTGCAGCCCAAGTCGCTTGCTACGGACGCTGAAGACAACCTCATTGAAGACAGTGCAGTCTTCCATAAACTTCCCGGTCGTGGCACGCGCTCGCCGTCGACGACCCACTGGCAAGCGAAGCCTCAATACGGCTACCGCCTGGTGGTGCGAGAGGTCACACACTCTTGGCGTGGTGAGGTCTATTTCCTCATGACCTCAGACGAAACCGTGAGCGCAGAAGATATCGTCAATGCTGAACTCGGTGGCCCTGCGGAAAAAGGGGTGCAGCACATATGGACGGATCGATACCGATGGAAGCCACCAGTTGTCTTGCAGGATTCTCACGCTGGCACACTGTGGGTTGTCGATGTAGGCCAGCCGTTCGAATTCCTCGGTGACTGGAGAATCCTGGTCCCGGAGCCTGGCGTGTTGTCACAGCCATGTACGGTCGTATTTCATCCAGCCGTGAAAACGGCAGAGGACCTTCTTCCGCTACCTGTTCGCAAGCTGGCAAAGTTGTTGGATGCCGCTCTAGGGCAAGGCGACAACGAGGGAACGCTTCAGCCTACCGCCCGCATCAGGGTAGAGGTTCAGCATACGCTGGCAAACGCTGCGCTCCGACCGTGGGCGCTGACAGACCCATACAACACGCGCCAGGAAGTGGATGCAGGTCTGGCTAGCTGGTCGCAAGAAGAGCAAGCTCATGCGGCGATTTATCAAGACATACTGAGCCAGTATCCCCTCGCAGAGCGATCACTCGCCAACTACTATCGCGATCGGTTCAAGCGCAAGCCCGCAGAAGCTAAGCGGCTTGCCGCGTATGCCATGGATATCGTCTTCCGGTCGTACTACGTTTTCCACAGTGAAGACCCGGAAAAGTATCTCCGGCGTGACCACCTTGCGCCTAACCCCTGGAGGCAACCCTGACCACCATGCGCATACTCCTTCTTGTTGCCGGTTGCCTGATCGCAACGCCCTCTCTTGCAACAGTCGCTTGGACGTGCACTTACAACGGCGAGACGTATCGGGTCAGTATGCCCTGCGAAGAGGCGCTCAAGCGCGGTATCACGCCACCATTCAAGGAGCGACCGGACGCGCCAGAGTGTGCGGACCTCAAACAGCAGAGGGCTGCTGCACTTGCTCAACTGGAAGCGGTCGTGTCTGCACCAGGTAAGGTTCAAGTCGAAGAGATTGCTCGTTTGGACAGAAACTTTCGTGACTTGGGGTCGACGCAGAATCAGTATGGCTGCAAGGATGCGCCTCCGCTGCCGTAGGTTGCAGCCGATCATTGGAGGGGAATGGTCATGCTCAAACAGTGTCTCCGAGACCCGATTCCGGAGATTTTCGATGCAGCACGATTCCTGGATGCCGCCGTTTCTGCTCATATCCAAGGAAGGCATGCGGTTGCCGAGCAACTACTGACGTTGGCAAACATGCCCGCGGTGCGTGAATGGACGGAATCGCTCTGGGGGGCCAACAGTCCGTACGTGCAGATACGGACCGACCCCGATGCACCGGCTTACCTCGCTGATGACCTGAAGGTTCCGCTGCGGATGCCGAACGCTTCGGAGAGGGCGGCACTGCATGTCCGCGATGGGTACCACTGCCGCGTTTGCGGAATTCCCGTTGTCCGCAAGGAAATTCGTGTGAAGCTGGCTGAAGCCTATCCAACCGCCGTGCCTTGGGGTAAGGCGAATGGCGATCAGCATGCAGCTTTCCAGGCCATGTGGGCACAGTACGACCACGTCATTGCGCACGCACGCGGCGGCACCAACGATCCTGAGAACATGATCGTCACGTGTGCGCCCTGCAACTATTCCCGCATGAGCTACACCTTCGCCGAGGTTGGTCTTGCCGACCCACGCGAGCGAGCGCCGATTCAATCAAGGTGGGATGGCCTGGAACGATTCCGCTAGTCGTTTGCTCGCAGGAGCGGTAGGCTGAAACCGGGGCGGCAGCTGTTACGACGATCTGCGTGATCGCTTACGCGCAAGGCGGGCTAGCGGCCGAAATCGGCCACTTGCGGTCGTTCAATCGATCACAAATACTACGTGCTGACCGAAAACACGAAAACTTCAGATGCCCGATATGTACCGGCTAATCCGCGCTGTTGTGGTGCTCACGATCTTTTGGCTGGCCGGTCCGACGGCCGGGGCGGACCCAGGCACGCCAAGCCCACCGGCGGCGTTCCAATACCCGCCGCACGTCCAAGCTTTCTTCACTCGCTTAAAAGCGCTGGCAGATACGGGAGACCTTTTCGACCCCACCTCCGTGGCTGGTCGGCTCGACATGAAACTGCAGGCGGAAACGAAGGAGCGGATTCCGCAGCCGGCAAACTGTAAGGGCGCTTTAGGCTTCCGCTCACACCAAACGACTACTGTGGCGACCGTTGGTGAGACTTGGTATCGGCCGATGCCAGGCGGCCTGGACGATATGCCAATTCCTGCGGCATTTATCAATCCAGCAACGAGTGCCGGGCAAGCTGCTTTTACTTATTCAATTCAGCACACAGTGGGATGTAGCGACCGATTCAGCCTCGTGGATCAAACGAGCGCATCGCTTGGATTTTCTGGACTGCCATCGTTCGCGTGCGTGTCTGCACGGGGCGTTCTGGCCTTGCTGCCCGGGTCCAAGTGGAATATGGCTACGGATGGCGTTTCTCTTGTCCAGTACCAAGGCCGACTTGACGACGATGTACGTGTTGGCGTCGACGTCTACTTTCGGGCGGGTGCGCCGTGCGCAATAGGTGCCACCGTGACGCAATCTCAGAGGGAAGGCCTTCGGTATCAGCGGGCTGAAGCGAAGCGAAGAAACTGTGGAGTTCAAGTAACGCGCACTTTTTGCGCCGACCACAAGCCGTTTGGATGGGGGGGATGGACAGGCACAAGACGAACTGTATGAAGCAGTTTCGGCCACTTGCGGAACCATCGACCAGCTTGTTAAGAGTGATACCGAGCACGGAACGCTTCCCTCACCATGGCCCAAGTGGAAACGGGGCGCTGAGCCGTGCAATGTCTATGACGAGTAGTCAGAGAGGACGATTTCAGCAGTAGCCGTGTACGGGCGGCGCGTAAACGTCCTGCCGTTGCCGGATGAATGTCCGCAATGGGTCGATAGAAGACGCTCTGAGCAGGCGCAGTGCCCCCCAACTTGCCCCGCCCCTCCCGCAAACGCTAAACTCCCCCCGCTGCGCAAACAAACGCAGCCGGGACTGCAATCCCGCACGCATCCGTCCGGAAGAGACCCTCAAGTTTCTACCGCTGCTGTCGTTCGCCCTATGGGCGGGCCTCGGCAGGGAGGGCTTCGGCCCTGCCGTCTTGATGGATCGTCGGTATTGCAGACCTTGTCGTGTGCCCGCCCACCCCTCGTGGTGGGTGGCTCCCTACTCAACCAGAAGAGGGCAAGACAATGGAGCAACCGACCCAAGCCGTACCCATCCTCCGCGGGCATCGCCCCGCACGCCACCGCACCTGCATCGCCCTTCGCCGCCCGGCCGGAGGTGCCCGATGAGCCTGCAACACGACCGCGACTATCTGAAAGGCGCCCTGTACGCGCGAGATTTCCTACGCCGCTCGCAAGCGGGCATGAAGCTGCATCGGCACTTCGAGCCCCGGACGCTGCGCTGGGA
>CAJXMR010000087.1 GCA_913056305.1 uncultured Ralstonia sp. | reverse complement strand
CTTGCGCGCCAGGTTCAGGTGGAACTGCACGCAGAACGCGCAGCCGTTGATTTGCGAGGCGCGTAGCTTGACCAGCTCGGTCAGCGTCTTGTCCAACCCGGAGGCGTCGACGGCCTTGCCGAGTGCCTGCAGCGCGGCAGCAGCACCGCCGGCGGTTTCCGTGAAGGCCGCGTAATCCATGCGGGGCGAGAGATCGTGCATGTCTGGCTCCTGAGGGGAGGGGGTCTAGGAATGGTAATATCAGTGCACGAACATCATATTCGAACTCTGATATTGTGAGTATCATGCGCAAAGACCACACGCCTGACGTGACTTCCGTCTCGATCCCCCAACCCGGCGAGGGCAAGCGCGGCGAGCAAGGCTATCTTGGCTATCTGCTACGCCAGGCCGGCGCCGCGCACCGGCTGCGCATGGAACGCGCCCTGGCCGACCTGGGCATCACGCCCCCACAGTTCGTGGTGCTGACCATGCTGGCGGCCTATCCCGGCCTGTCGAATGCCGATCTCGCCCGGCTCGCACTGCTGACGCCGCAGACCGTGAGCGTGATCGTCGCCAACCTGGAGCGCAGCGGCGCCATCACGCGGCGGCCGCACGCGGTGCACGGGCGCATCCAGCACATCGACGTGACCGCCGATGGGCAAGCGCTGCTCAAGACCTGCCGCACGCGCGTCAAGACCATCGAGGCCGAGCTGATCGCCGGCTTCTCGCCAGAAGAAGAACAGGTGGTACGCCGCTGGCTCGTCCACGTGGCCATGCAAGACGCCGGCGGCAACGCCGACACCTGATCACCCGAGCGGGCTCGCCCGCTTTTTTTTTGCCTGCGCGTCCTTGACTTCGTGATCGTCGCCACTATCATTCGATGTATCTTAAGATATATCGAATGATGTTCAGCAGGAGAACGATCATGCATGGATGGTTTGGACGCCAACGCCAGATGTGGATGGAAGCGCAATGGATGATGGCCCGGCACGGCCATGGCCCGCACGGCTTTGGCCGCGGATTCGGTGGGCGCGGCGGCCCGGGCGGCTGCGGCGACGGCGATGAGGGCGACAGCGGGGTCTGGCGCGGCCGCCGCCTCAGCTCGGCCGACCTGCAACTGGTGCTGCTGGCCTTGCTCAAGGAGAGTCCGCGCCACGGCTACGAGCTGATCAAGGCGGTGGAAGAGCACTCGCTGGGCTTCTACACGCCCAGCCCGGGCATGGTGTATCCGGCGCTGTCGTATCTGGAAGACCACGGCTTTGCCTCGGTCACGGCCGAGGGCAACAAGAAGCGCTACGGCATCACCCCTGAGGGCGAAGCGTGGCTGGCCGAACGCCGCAGCAGCGCCGACGCCATCCTCGCGCAACTGCGCGCCATGGGCGAGCGCATGCAGCGCATGAACGAAGCCATGGCCTTCGACCGCGACACCGACGCCGGTGCCGAGTGGACCGACACCGGCAACGACCCGCTGCGCACCGCACGCTGGCGCCTGAAGTTCGCGTTGATGGAAAAGCGCTTCGCCTCGCGCGAAGAACAACAGCGCGTGGCGGACATCCTGCTGCGCGCCCTGAAGGAGATCGTCGGGCGCTGAAACGCCCGGCTCACTTTCACCTGCAACCAGACGCCATGTTCCCTTTTTCCCGTACGCAAGGCCTGATGTCGCAGTTGCTCGCCCCCCTCAAACCCGGCACACGCCGCCTGCGCGTGCGCGCCGTCCACACGCTGTCGCCGCGCATGCGTCGGGTGGTCTTTACCGGTGATGCCCACGACGCACTGGCCGACCTGGCCGACGCAGCGCCGGGTGCGGCCATCAAGCTGATGTTTCCGGCGGCGGCCGCGTCGGGTTCGGCATCCGGCACGGCCCGCACGCTTGGCCGCGCTTACACCATCCGCCGCTATCACGCCGCGCGCGGTGTGCTGGAGATCGACTTCGTCGTCCACGATGACACGCCCCACGCGCAGCACGGCCCCGCCGCGCGCTGGCTGGAGCGCGCCGCGCCGGGCGACGTGATCGAATTCGCCGGCCCCAAGCGCGGCTTCCACGCCGATCCGGCCGCCCCGTGGACGCTGCTCGTTGGTGACGAAACCGCGCTGCCGGCCATCTTCGCCATCCTGGAGGCCTTGCCCGAGAGTGCCCCCGCGCAAGCGTTCATCGCCATTGGCCATGGGCACGCCCGGCTGCCGCTGGCGGACACCGCCCAGGCGCGCAACGCCGACATCCACTGGATCGAAGCCGAGATCGACCACGCCGGTGCCAGGACGGTGGCGGCGCTCAGCGCGCACGCCCTGCCCACCGGCACGCCGCAGGTCTTTCTGGCGGGCGAGGCGTCGCTGCTCAAGCAGGCGCGTGCGCTGCTCGAAGGCGCCTGGGGCATCCCGCGCGAGGCGATCGACGCCAAGGGCTATTGGACCGCCGGCCTCACGCGCGAGGAGCGCAAGTCGTTGCCGAACCGGCTGGCGGAGATGGCAGGCTAAGGCCGCGTCACCCACTCCTGCAGCGCGCGCTGCCCATACAGCAGCGCGGCATCGAGCGCCTCGCGCGGCGAGGCAAAGATGCACCCCGGCTGCGCCGGCCGCGAACCCGACAGCAGTTGCCCCTGCGCGTCGTGAAACACCACGTCGATGCGCGCCTCCCAGCCACGCGTGCCGACGGGAATCGCGCGTGGAACGATCTCCACATCGCCTGCGATCTTGTGCATACGTCCCTCCGCTGTGCATGCCGTTGGTTTAGCAACGCGCATGCCCGTGGGGCACGATCGCCCCCCCCCAACGCCGTCCACCAGCGCAGGCACGCCCATGCAGCCGCTTGACGTGGATCAAACGGCCATGCACCCGCCCTCTTCAGCCCGCCGCAGGGGCGCCGTTCCTCCTGGGAACCTCCGAATGTCCGCGCACAACGCGGCCCCATCATGCGAACCAACCTGCCGGTCACCGCCGCCGAAACCGCCCTCGCCCCCGCCGATTACCTGATCTCCCGCACCGACCAGAAAGGCCGCATCGTCTTCGCCAACCCGGCGTTCGTGCGCATCAGCGGCTACACCCACGAAGAACTGGTGGGCGCGCCGCACAACCTGGTGCGCCACCCCGACATGCCCGAGGCCGCCTTTGCCGACCTGTGGGCCACCATCCAGGCTGGCAAGCCGTGGCGCGGCCTGGTCAAGAACCGCCGCAAGGACGGCGGCTTCTACTGGGTGCAGGCCAATGTGACGCCGGTGTTCCAGGACGGCGTGATCACCGGCTATACCTCGGTGCGCTCGATGGCCACGCCCGCGCAGATCGCCCGCGCCGAACGTGCCTACGCCGCCATCCGCGAGGGCGACCCGTCGTACACCGTGCGCGAGGGCCGTATCCTGCGCACCGGCTGGCGCCGCCTGGCCAACCTGTTCCAGGTCGACAGCCTGCGCTTCAAGGTGATCGGCCTGCAGAGCCTGCTTGCCGTGGCCATCCTGATCGGCACGCTGTGGGCGCACGTGGCGCTGGAAGCGGCCGACCTGCACAACACGCAATGGCTGGTGCTCTCGCGCGACTGGCTGTGGCTGACCGGCGTGGGTTGCGCGGGGCTGGCGACACTCTCCGGAGTGCTGCTCGCGCGCACGCTGATCGGCCCGCTGGAGCAGGCCGCCGCGCTGGCCACGCGACTGGCTGCCGGGGATCTGACCACCACCCTGGAAGCGCGCGGTGCCGACGAGATCGGCGACGTCATGCGCGCCATGGGCACCATGCGCGCGAGCCTGTCGTCCATCGTGCGCGACATCCAGGATGGCGCGTCCAACGTGGCGCACAGCACGCTGCAGATCTCGGCGGGCAACCAGGATCTCTCCTCCCGCACGGAGCAGCAGGCCGCCGCGCTGGAGGAAACCGCCTCCAGCATGGAAGAGCTCACCTCGATGGTTGCGCAGAACGCCGATCACGCCCGCGCAGCCAGCGCCCTGGCCGAGAAGGCCTCCACCATTGCGGAAGACGGCGGCCAGGTGGTCGAGCGCGTGGTGTCGACCATGGATGCCATCCGCGCCGACAGCCAGCGCGTGACGGAGATCATCGCCACCATCGAGAGCATCGCCTTCCAGACCAACATCCTCGCGCTCAACGCCGCGGTGGAAGCCGCGCGTGCCGGCGAGGAAGGCCGCGGCTTTGCCGTCGTGGCCGGCGAGGTGCGCAGCCTGGCCCAGCGCAGCGCGCAGGCGGCCGCGCAAAGCAAGGAGATCATCCGCGCGTCGGACCAATCGGTGCGCGACGGCGTGGCCCTGGTGCACCAGGCTGGCGCAACCATGACGCAGATCGTCGGCGCCGTGCAGACCGTCACGCAGCTGATGTCGGAAATCTCGGCCAGCTCGCGCGAGCAAAGCAGCGGCATCGCGCAGATCAACGAGTCGGTTTCGCAGCTCGATGGCGTCACCCAGCAGAACGCCACGCTGGTGGAGGAAGCGGCGGCGGCGGCCGCGGTGCTGGCGCGCCAGTCGGAAGACTTGAAGCGCGCAGTGGCGGTGTTCCGCGCCGGATCGTAGCCGCTCCACACACTTCACATCAATTAACGAACTTGCGGCGGCGCACCGGCTCCCACCTGGATACCAACCGGGAACAGGGAGCCCCATGGCAAACGCATACGCCGGCCGGCGCGTCGGACTCGTCTGGGGCGTGGTCTGCGCCGCCACGCTGATGAACGTCCAGCCGTTCGGGCTGATCGACGCCTGGCAATTCCGCCACGAACCGGGCTGGTGGGCCTGGACTGGCTACGGGCTGGCCATCCATCTGGCGCTGGTGCTGGGTTTCGTCTTGGTGGGCGGGGTGATGGCGCGGGAGACATCGCCCCTGCGCGGCTGGCACGTGCTCGGCACCGCCGGGCTCATGTGGCTGGGCTACGTGCTGGTGACGCTGGTGCTGGGCGGCGCATCCTATCTCTACACCGGGCCGTCTGCATCGCCATACCGCACGCCCATCATCGGCATGACCGAAGATCCGCTCATGCGCCAATGGGCCGCCACGCTGGTGCTGGACGTGATGCCCGTGCGCGCGGTGGCCGTTGCTGCTTGCGTGTTCGCGATGGCGCGCGAGATCGGCGTGCGCCTGCGGGTGGCGGGCGCGGCAGGTACGCCTACACCGTGAAGCGCGTGTCGCGCTCCAGCAGCGCCGTCACCGCGTCGGGTGGCAACGGCTCGGAGAAGTAATACCCCTGCAGCACGTCGCACTGGTGGGCGGCCAGGAAGGCCGACTGCGCCGCGTCCTCCACCCCTTCGGCGCAGACCTTCACGCCCAGGTTGTGCGCCAGCACCACCACCGTGGTGCAGATGGCGGCGTCGTTGGAATCGCGGTCGATGTCCTTGACGAAGGCGCGGTCGATCTTGATCAGGTCGATCGGCAGCCGCTTCAGATACGCCAGGCTTGAATAGCCCGTGCCGAAGTCGTCGATGGCGATGCGCACGCCGAGCTGGCGGATCGCCGTCAGGTCTTCGATGGTGCGCTCGGTACCTTCCATCAGCATCGATTCGGTCACCTCCAGCTCCAGGAAGCCGGAGCCCAGCCCGTACTGGCGCTGCAGCTTGAGCAGCGTCGGCAGCACCGTGCCGCGCTTGAACTGCAGCGGCGACACGTTCACCGAGATGGTCAGGTCTTCGCCCAGGCCACGCGCATGCCACTGTGCACGCTGCTGCGCGGCTTCGGCCAGCACCCAGTTGCCGATCTCGACGATGAGCCCGCTCTCTTCGGCCACCGGAATGAAGGCGGCCGGCGGCAGCAGCCCGCGCGTGGGGTGAATCCAGCGGATCAGCGCCTCCAGCCCGCACATGCGGCCGGTCTTGGTGTCGATCTGCGGCTGGTACAGCAGGCGGAACTGGCCCTGCTCCAGCGCGGCCCGGATCTGGTGCTCCAGGTTCAGCCGGTACGACACCCCGATGTCCATCTCGGGCGCGAAGAACTCCAGGCGGTTGCGGCCGTTCTGCTTGGCGTTGTACATCGCCATCTCGGCGTGGCGCACCAGGGTCTCGCTGTCGGTGCCGTGCGCCGGGTATTCCGCCACGCCAATGCTGGCGGTCACGAACACCTCATGCCCCTCTACGCGGATCGGCTCGGCAAACAGGTCGAAGCCGAAGTCGACGCCATGCGAGCCGGCGTGCGAGAGCACCAGCGCGAAGACGTCGCCGCCGAAGCGCGCCACCGTATCCACCGGGTCGGCCGTGTCGCGCAGGCGCTCGGCGACGCGGCGCAGGACTTCGTCGCCCAGCAGGTGGCCGAGGCTGTCGTTGATGACCTTGAAGCGGTCGATGTTGATGAGCGCGACGTAGAAGCGGCTGCGCTGGCGCGCGGCCATCTCGACAGCCTGCTGCACGCGGTCGGTCAGCAGCGTGCGGTTGGGCAGGCCAGTGAGCGGGTCGACGGTGGCATGCTGTGCCAGGCGCGCGCGCGTCATCTCCTGCTCGGTCACGTCGTCCTGGATGCCGACGTAATGCGTGACGGCGCCCTTGTTGTCACGGATGGGCGAGAGCAGGAAGTTGTTCAGGAACGGATGGCCGTCCTTGCGGAAGTTGCGCAGCAGCACGCGGATCTCGCTCGCATCGCGCAATGCGACACGCACCTCGTTCAACGCCGGCTGCCCCGGCTCGGACGAATGCAGGAAGCGGCAATTGCGGCCGAGCACTTCCTCGGCGCGGTAGCCGGTCATGCGCTCGAAGCCGGGGTTGACGTAGACCAGCGGCAAGTCCGGCTGCTGCGCGTCGGCCACGGTGATGCCCGACGGCACCGATTCGACCACGCGACGCAGCAGGCGCAGCTGCTCGTCGGACTCGCGCCGCTCGGTGATGTCCTGCATGGTGCCGAACAGGGCGACGACCTCGTCGCGATCGTTGCGCTCGATGTTGCCGCGCGAGAGCACCCAGCGGTGCTCGCCATCGCGGCGGATCATCTCCAGCTCCAGCGAATACGGCACGCCCTCGGTGACGGCGCGGCTGGCGGCTTCGCGCAGGCGGTTGTAGCTCTCGCCGGTAAAGAACTGCGCTTGCTGCGCAAACGACGGCGCTGCCCCGGACGGCACGCCGGTCAGCACGTACATGCCGGAAGACCACGTGGCCGAATCGCGCAGCACGTCCCAGCGCCAGCTGCCCAGTTGGGCGATCTGCTCGGCCACGCGCAGGTTGGCCTCGCTGGTGCGCAGGTCGGCTTCGATGGCCGAGCGCTGCGAGATGTCGGTCACGCCGCCGGCCATGCGCACGGCGCGCCCGTCCTTGCCGCGATAGATGCTGGCGCGGACTTCCACCGTGCGCACCGCGCGGTTGGCATCGATCACGCGGCACACGTGGTGCCAGCTGTCGCGGTCGGAATGCAGCGCGGCGCGCAGCCCCTTGCCGAACACGTCGACGTCGTCCGGATGCACGAACTGGTGGAAGGTGAGTGTGCGCGAGGTGCCGCCACCCATGCCGTCGCCCTCGCCGGGCTCCAGCAGTGCGTCGCTGCCGAGCAGGCGGTGCAGGCTGGCGTTGGCCCAGGACTCGCCGGTGGCGATGTCCCAGTCGAAGATCCAGTCGTTGGTGGCGCTTGCCACGCGCTGGAAGCGCTCGGTCAGGCGGTGGACGGTGTCGTCGTGGCGCTGGATGGCGGCGCGCATTTCGTTGAAGGTCCGCTCAAGCAGCGACAGCTCGTCGCGCGTGCCGGCCTGCTCGGCCACGCGCGTGGAGAAATCGCCCGCCGCGTAGTGCCGCGCGGCGTCGACCAGCGCTTCCACGCGCGGCAGCACCAGACGCCGCATCGCCAGCTGGATCAGGGCCAGCAGCAACACGATCATCAGCGCGATGGCGCCGACGCCGGCCAGCGTGACGTCGCGCTGCTGGCGCGCCATGTCGGTGGCGTCGATGCCGCGCACCAGGCGCAGCCGGCCGGTGCTGGCGTACGGCACCACCATGGCGGCGTAGGCGCGCAGCGTGCCATCGGCATCGGTCACGAACTCGGGCGCGCCGGGCTCGGTGCCGGCCGCGGCCACGAGATCCCCCTTGGCGACACCCGGCGTGCCATCGGTCTGGGTGGGGGGCTGCGTCGGGCGCGCGCCGGACAGTACCGCACCGGCACCGTCCACCAGGAAGACCGGCGCGGAAGACGCCCCACCCGCCGCCGCGATCAACGCGCTTTGCCGGATCGAGGCAAAGGCCACGCCCTTGATCGCACCATCGGCCCCAACCACCGCTCGCGTGACCACCACCACGGGCTGGTGCGAGGCCCGGCCCGTCAGGAAGTTGGACAGCGACGGCCGCCCCGTGGCGATGAGCTCGCGAAAGAAATCGCGATCGGAAACATCGAGCCCGACCGCGCCGGACGTCGGCGTGCAAACGAGCTTGCCGTGCGCGTCGGCCACGCCCAGCGTGGCGAAGTCGCTTTGGTTGTGGATGACGCGGCTGACGAAGCGGGTGCACTCGCTGGGGTCCAGCCGCAAGACGGATTCATCGGCCACCACCACCGAAAGCAACTGGTCGGCATTGGCCAGCACCATGCCCACGCTTGCGGCGGCGCGCTGGGTCTCGTGCGAAAGACGTTGTTCGAGATGATCGGTGAGGCGATCCCGGTAGAGCGCCACCCCGGCGATGGCCACGATGACAGCGGGCAAGGCGGCCACAGCGGCCAGTGCGAGCAAGCGGCCGCGCAGCGTAGTGGGAAAGAAAGCGTGCTTCGGCACTTGGATGACCGGTAGAGCCTTGGTATTTGGCAACGCCATCAGATCGATAGCGCCCCTCGGAGCGAGCGCGGCTCAAACACCGTGATGTCCACGGCTGGCGCAGTGCGCAAGCATTTTGCTTGCAATTGCACCCGCACGCAACTTGTGGAAAGTGGGGAGCGCAACGTTGCGATGGACCGCTGCTTCGTGCCGGTCGCGCGCTGTTTCCTTGCCCAAACACGGCATGACGCTGCCATCTGGCTCTACAATCCGGCCACATGTCGACCACCCAACCGCCTCCCGCCCCGCGCCGCCTGTTGTTCCGCCTGTTGCCGGGCGTGGTGGCGGCTGCCCTGGTCCCGTTCGTCGCGCTGGTCGCGGTGGCGGTCAGCACGGTCTACGATGACACCCGGCACGACATCGATAGCCGCCTGGAGCAAGTCCTCACGCAGGCCGCGCGCCCGCTGGACGCCCACCTGGCCGACGCGCTCGACCGCCTGTCGGCCGCCACCGACGCCGACACCGCGCCGCGCAACGCAGCCGAGGGCCAGGCATGGCTCGATGCCCACGCCGAACTGCGCGGCGTGTTTGACAACGTCATGATCGTGGGCGCGGCCGGCGTCATCCTGGCCGATGCGCCGGAGCTGCCGCAACGGCGCGGCGACAACATGGCGCTGCACCCGATCTACAAGGCCGTGCGCGAATCGCGCCGTCTCTATATTGCCGAGCCCTTTCTCGCACCGGCGGGCCGGCGGCCGGTGGCCTCGTTTGCGGCCCCGCTGCATGGGCCCGATGGCGAATTCACGGGCCTGGTGATCGGCTCGATCGAACTGGCGCGCAACCCCATCCTGGCCGACCTGGAGAACACCCGCATCGGCCGCACCGGCCATCTACTGCTGGTGTCGGAGCACGGCCGCTATATCGTCGGGCCCGACCGCACGCGCCTGCTGCAGCCGGCACCGGACCTGGCCGACGGCCAGAGCGGTGCGCGCACGCTGGCGCAGGGCTGGAATGGGAGCACGGAATTCGTGCCGCCAGGGCAGGCGCCGGTCATCGTCAGCTACCGGCACCTGAGCGCCGTCCCCTGGAGCATCGGCGCGTGGTGGCCGGTGCAGGAAGCCTACGAGAGCGCGGCGCGCACCACGCGTACGCTCATCGCGGCCGGCATTGCGGCGGGCGCGGTGTGCCTGCTGTTTGCCTGGTTCTGGCTGGAGCGCGCCACCAGCCCCCTGGAGCGCCTGCGCCACGAAGTCGATGCCGGCGTGCCGATCCATGTGCCGTCCGCCCCCGCAAGCCGGCCTGCCATGGGAGATGCCGCCGCGCCCAACCCGCTCACGCGCCTGGCGGAACTCGCCGAGTCCAAGGCCTCGAACTTCGATCCGACCACGGAGGTAGGCGCACTGGCCGCCAGCGTCGGACGCCTGGCCCAGTATTGGGAGCACACGCTGGGCACCGCCGACGAGGAGGCCGCGTTCTTCCGGGCCCTCGCCGAGCATGCACCGGTGGGGCTGGCCTTCCTGGAGCGCTCGCTGGCCGTACCGTTCGCCAACGTCCGCTTCGAACGGCTGCTTGGCACCAGCGCTGCCACCATCGGACAGGCCCTGCAAGGCCATGAACGCACGAGCGTGCCCGCTGCCGCGCAGGCCGTTGCCACGGTGCTGCGGCATCTGCCCAACGCCCCGCTCGTGCTGGCCGACCAGCCCGTTGTCATCGCCACCGGCGATGCTGCCAGCAGCGGCGCTGTCTTGCTCACCGCGCGGCCGGTGGGCGGCGCGGGCACCCCGCTGGCCGGCTGGATCATCGCCGTGGTCGACGCCACCGCCGAGCAGCGCGCCAAGGAGGCGCTGGAGCAGGAGGTGCGCGCCGCGCTGCTGGTGCTCGACGCCATCCAGGAGCCGCTGCTGACCATCGATGGCGACGGCATCGTCACGCACGCCAGCCGCGCCATCGAAACCCTGGTCGGCACCCACCCAGCCCGCGCGATCGGCCAGTCGATCAACCGCCTGCTGCATCTGGTCGAGCACGACAGCGGGCGGCGCATCATCCCCACGCAGCTGCTGCGCTCGGGAGGCAGGCTTTCGGGCGGGCTGCGGCTGGAAGCGCCCAATGGGCGAGAGCGGGGGCGGCGCCATGACGTTGAACTCTCGTGGGGGCCGCTGCCAGGCACCTCGGGCGCGGGCGTGCTGGTGCTGCGGGACGTGTCGGCCACGCGCGAGACCGTGCAGCGCATCGCCTGGGACGCCACGCATGACGTGCTGACTGGCCTGCTCAACCGCCGCGGCTTCGATGCCACGCTGGCCGCGCAGGTGGAGGCGCATCGCGGCACCCATGGCGCACCGCACACCCCACACGCGCCGCTGGCGCTGATCATGATCGACCTCGACGGCTTCAAGGCCATCAACGACCGCTACGGCCACGCCGCCGGCGACGAGGTGCTGCGCGGCATCGCCGAACTGGTGGTGCAGAGCACGCGCACGCAGGATTACGTCGCCCGGCTGGGCGGCGATGAGTTTGTGGTCATCCTGCCCAATTGCGGCATGCAGGCGGCTGTGACCTTCGCCGATCGCATCCGCGCAGCGCTGGCGCGCCAGCCGGTGCTGGCCGCCGGGGCCCGCGCAGAGATCGCGCTGTCGCAAGGGGTGGTGGAGTTGCAGACCGATGACGCCGACGCTACGGCCTTCCTGGCCCGCGCAGATGCCGCCTGCTACCGCGCCAAGAACGAGGGCCGGGGCGCCATCGCGACCGGCTGAACCGCCGCCAGGGCGGACGCCAATGAAAAAAGCCACCGGATAGCGGTACCCGGTGGCCTTAAAGAATACGCTTTGAACGGGGAAGTTCAGCGCACTTGAAGCATAGGCAATGACCCCCATTCGCGCCAATACCCAGGATAGGGTAATTTGGCAAAAACCCTTTACCGATGCAGGTTTTGCGGGCAGTTACCCCGACAATTGTGTGCCCAGAGCAACGTGCGCGGAGATCCCCCAAAAAAGCGACGTGTTCTGACACAGCGCAATGCTTGGTCGTGCAATGTTGCGATATAATGAAAACGATTCGCATTTACGCAACACGCACAACCCTACGCACCCATTCTGTCACGGATCACGCACGATGCGGCTTTCCGAGCTTACCCGCCGGGCGACGGCGGTGGTGGATCACGTTGAAGACCGTGAGCCCGCCGATCCCATCAGCCAACGCCTGCGCGAACTCGGTTTCGTGACGGGCGAATCGGTGCGCGTGGTGGCCGTCGGCCCGTTCGGCGGCGATCCGCTGGTCGTGCAGGTGGGCTTTACGCGCTTTGCCCTGCGCCGCCAGGAAGCCGCCCGCGTGCGGCTGCGCGCTGAAGCGGCAACGCAGCCCACCCAACCCGCCGCCGCCGCCGAAACACCCCCGCCCGCCCAGGTGCGCAAGGCGGCTTGATTTCCGGCCCATCGCTTTCTGGCCTTTGCAGATGCACGCTTCTCCCGCTTCCTCCTCCCCCGCGCTCCGCGTCGCACTGGTCGGCAATCCGAACTGCGGCAAGACCGCGCTGTTCAATCTGCTGACGGGCAGCCGCCAGAAGGTGGCGAACTACGCCGGCGTGACGGTCGAGCGCAAGGAGGGCCGCTTCGTTGCGCCGTCGGGCCGGCATGTACAGATCCTCGACCTGCCGGGCGCCTACAGCCTGGTGGCCACCAGCCCCGACGAAGCCATCACGCGCGACATCTGCCTCGGCACGTTCCGTGGCGAGCCGCGCCCCGACCTGCTGATCTGCGTGGTCGATGCGACCAACCTGCGCCTGCACTTGCGCTTCGTGCTGGAGCTGCAGCGCCTGGGCCTGCCGATGGTGCTGGCGCTCAATATGGTGGACGCCGCCGAGCGCCGCGGCATCCGCATCGACCGCGCCAAGCTGGAAGCCGCGCTGGGCGTGCCGGTGGTGCAGACCGTGGCGATCAAGCGCAATGGCGCCGCCGATCTGGTCGCGCACATCGACCACGAACGCCTGCCCGCCGTGCCGGTGGGCCTGTCCGCCGACGCCGATCCGCACATTGAAGTGAAACGCCTGCTCGACACCGCCGTCACCATGCCGCGCAGCACGGCCGAGCTGGACGACCGGCTCGACCGCATCGTGCTGCATCCGGTGCTGGGCCTGGCGCTGCTGGCCGTGCTGATGTTCTTCATGTTCCAGGCCGTGTTCTCGTGGGCCAAGCCGCTCATGGATGGCATCCAGGCCGGCGTGGAAGCGGTGGGCGTGTGGGTGGGCACGGTCATGCCCGATGGCATGCTCAGGAGCCTGTTGGTCGACGGCATCATCGCCGGCGCGGGCAGCGTGCTGGTGTTCCTGCCGCAGATCCTGATCCTGTTCCTCTTCATCCTGGCGCTGGAAGAGTCCGGCTACCTGCCGCGCGCGGCCTTCCTGCTCGACCGGCTGATGGCGGGCGCGGGGCTGTCGGGCCGCTCGTTCATTCCGCTGCTCTCCAGCTTCGCCTGCGCGATTCCCGGCGTGATGGCCACGCGCACCATCCAGGACCCGCGCGACCGGCTGGTGACCATTCTGGTGGCGCCGCTGATGACCTGCTCGGCGCGGCTGCCGGTGTATGCGCTGCTGATCGGTGCGTTCATTCCGGTGCGGCAGGTGTGGGGCGTGTTCAACCTGCAGGGGCTGGTGCTGTTCGCGCTGTACATGGCGGGCATCGTGTCGGCGCTGGTGGTGGCCTACGTGCTCAAGTACCTCAAGCGCGACCGCAACGAGCATCCGCTCATCCTCGAGCTGCCGTCGTACCGCCTGCCGAACCCGCGCAACCTGGCCATCGGCCTGATCGAGCGCGCGCGCATCTTCCTGCGCCGCATCGGTACGGTCATCCTCAAGATGATGGTGGTGCTGTGGTTCCTCTCCACCTTCCCGTCGCCGCCGGCGGGCGCCACCGGCCCGGCCATCGACTACAGCTTCGCCGGCCACATCGGTCGCGCGCTGGAAGTCGTGTTCGCGCCGATCGGCTTCAACTGGCAGATGTGTATCGCGCTGATTCCGGGCATGGCCGCACGCGAGGTGGCCGTGGGGGCGCTGGCGACGGTGTACTCGCTGTCGGCCACGCATGAGAACGCCGCCGCGCAGCTCGCCCCCGTGATCGCCGCGCAATGGCCGCTGGCCACCGCGCTGGCCTTCCTGGCGTGGTACGTGTACGCGCCGCAGTGCATCTCGACGCTGGCCGCCATCCGCCGCGAGACCAACTCATGGAAGGTGATGGCCGCCACCGCCGGCTACCTCTTCGCGCTGGCCTACCTGGCCGCCTTCATCACCTATCACATCGCACGGGTGCTGGCATGAGCGTGTATCACGTAGTGGAAACCGGCGTCGTCGCCACGGTGGTGGCGATGAGCGCGCTGTCGATGATGGGTCGCTACGCGCCGGTCATGCGTGCTCGCGCGATGGCGCGCGTGGCGGGCTGGTGCGACCGCCCCGCACGGCCGGGTTGGGTGCGCGCCTTCGGCCAGCGCCTGCTGACACCGGGCGCGGCACCGTCGTGCCACTCCGATCCGCTCTCGGGCAGCGCGTGCGGCAGCGGCTGCAGCGGTTGCGCGTCGGGCGAGTCATCGACGCCGACCGAGCAGCCGATCCAATTCATGCGCCGCAAGTAACGACGCAACGCCGCCACAGCGCCAACGGACCCTGCATGGGTCCGTTTTGTTTTGCGCAATGCAAGCGTAGACTGGTCCCAACCTGAACGGGGGGACGCACCATGACAGAAGACCTGCTGGTTCAGCTGATCGCGGAAGTCGAAAAGGAAGACCCGGTGGATTTCGCCAACCTGCCCTTCGACGAGCAGATGTTGCGCGGCCTGGTCTGCAAGCTGGTCTCGCACCAGCTCACGCAGATGGAAGATGCGCACTTCAGCCAGGACGAGGTGATTGTTTCGCTAACGGCGAGCATCGCCAAACTGGTGCTGGAAAACCTCGTGCTGAATGCGCGCCTGCTGGCGCAGCAAGGGCACAGTGAAAGCGCCCGCGAACTGCTGGAGCGCATCGCCCGCCAGGCCAAGGGCTAGGCAGCCAGACGTTAGGACGCCACGTTGTACTGCGTGCGCGCCACCGTCAGGAAGCGCTTGACGACGTGCAGGCCACGAATCGCGGCAGCGTCATCGTCGGTCCGGAAATCAAATTCGGCGCTCCAGTTGCAGCCGGTGTGATCGGGGCGGTGAATGCACATGGCGCGCAGTTCGCACTGGGCGCATTCCGGGTGCTGCTGGACGCAACGGGCCAGCAGGGTCTTGAGTTCATCTTCGGACTTGAGACGGCGTCGCATCGGCATCTCCTGGGTGGCACATGGTCTGTTGGAGGGAGACACGCCCGGTGAGTTTCCCCATGATCCCGACGATGATGTTTCAGAGCGTAACTAGGTCACCTCGCGCATCACATCAGGCATTCAGGCCGATGGCGTTGCCCGCACCCGCACGCGCCTGACATGCCGGGCACACTCCATAAAGCGCCAGCGCGTGCTCGCGCAGCACAAAGCCGCGCGCGGCGGCCACGCTCTCTTGCCGCGCCTCGATCGCATCGTCGTGAAACTCTTCCACGCGCCCGCAGGCGAGGCAGATCAGGTGATCGTGGTGCGCGCCTTCGTTGATCTCGTACACCGCATGGCTGGCCTCGAACGTGTGCCGCAGCAGCACGCCGGCATCCACCAGTTGGTTGAGCACCCGATAGACGGTCGAGATGCCGATGTCGATCTCGGAGGTAAGCAGCTGGCGATAGACGTCTTCCGCGCTCAGGTGGCGGCCGTGGTCCGTACCGGCGGCGAGGATGTCCAGGATCTTGACGCGCGGCGACGTGGCTTTGAGCCCGGCCCGGTGCAGGTCGGTCGAGTTTGGCATGGCGTTGGAGCGAGAAAGGGGTGCGGCTGACGTAGCGGGATGCAGGGGGATTCAGAAAAAGATGGCATGGCTGGCGCCCGGGAAAGTCGCAGTCGGGAAAGCGGGGTCTGAGTGCTTTCCCGACTGTCGGGCGGCTGGCTACGGCCAAACGCTCTGTGTGTCAGAGCGGTCCCCACAAAAGATCGGTTGCCGGGGCGCCCAGGACTGGGCGCACGCACAGCGGAATTCGGTTCGACGTGCCGGGCTTTCTCAGGTGGTTGCCTGTGCTGCAGCGCTGTCGATGGATCAACTATAAATGCGAATGATTCGCATTTCAAGGACTTTTTGCGGCCCTGCTGGTGACCCAGGCTTTCCAGGCGGCGGACATGAAAAAAGCCGGCCCCGCTCTCGCGGGGTCCGGCTTCGTACAGCTCGGCTTGTCTATCAGGCCGCTTCCGCCAGCGGCACGCGGATCAGGTGGTCGAACGCCGACAGCGCTGCCTTCGCGCCATCACCGGTGGCGATGATGATCTGCTTGAACGGCACGGTGGTCGAATCGCCCGCCGCGAACACGCCTTCCGCGCTGGTCTGGCCGCGCGCATCGACGATTATCTCGCCGAAGCGGTTGCGCTCCACGGCGCCGTCCAGCCACTCGGTGTTGGGCACCAGGCCGATCTGCACGAACACGCCTTCCAGCGCGACGTCGTGGTCGGCACCGCTCACGCGGTCCTTGTAGCGCAGGCCGTTGACCTTCTCGCCGTTGCCGGTGATCTCGGTGGTCTGCGCGTTGGTGACGATGGTCGCGTTGGACAGGCTTTGCAGCTTGCGTACCAGCACGGCATCGGCGCGGAGCTGATCGCCGAACTCCAGCAGCGTGACATGGGTGACGAGGCCGGCCAGGTCGATGGCCGCTTCCACGCCCGAGTTGCCGCCGCCGATCACGGCCACGCGCTTGCCCTTGAACAGGGGGCCATCGCAGTGCGGGCAATAGGCGACGCCCTTGTTCTTGTATTCCTGCTCGCCAGGCACGCCCACGTTGCGCCAGCGCGCGCCGGTCGACAGGATCACCGAGCGGCCCTTGAGCACCGCGCCGTTGGCCAGCGTCACCTCGGCAAAGCCGCCCGGCGCGTCGGCCGGCGTGAGCTTGACCGCGCGCTGCGCGTTCATGATGTCGACCTCGTACTGGCGCACGTGCTGCTCCAGCGCGGCGGCAAACTTCGGCCCTTCGGTCTCCTGCACGGAGACGAAGTTCTCGATGGCCAGCGTGTCCAGCACCTGGCCGCCGAAGCGCTCGGCCACCACGCCGGTGCGCACGCCCTTGCGTGCGGCGTACACGGCCGCTGCCGCGCCCGCCGGGCCACCGCCGACGATCAGCACGTCGTACGGGTCGCGGGCGGCGAGCTTCTCGGCATCGCGCGCGGCGGCGCCGGTGTCGATCTTGGCGAGGATCTCTTCCACGCCCATGCGGCCCGAGCCAAACGTTTCGCCGTTCAGGAACACGGTCGGCACGGCCATGATCTTGCGCGACTCGACTTCGCCCTGGAACAGCGCGCCGTCAATCGCCACGTGCTGGATGCGCGGGTTGATCACCGACATCACGTTCAGCGCCTGGACCACGTCCGGGCAGTTCTGGCACGTGAGCGACATGTAGGTCTCGAAGCGGAAATCGCCTTCGATATTGCGGATCTGCTCGATCACGTCGGCTTCGAGCTTGGGGGCATAGCCGCCCACTTGCAGCAGCGCCAGCACCAGCGAAGTGAACTCGTGGCCGGTCGGGATCGCGGCAAAGCGCACGCTCACATCGGAGCCGGTGCGGCGGATCAGGAACGATGGCGACCGTTCGCCATCGTCGCGTTGTTCGGTCAGCACGATCATGCCGGACTGCTCGGCGACGTCGCGCAGCAGGTCCATCATGTCGCGGGAGCCCTCGCTGTCATCGATCGAGGCGACCAGCTCAATGGGCTGCACGAGGCGTTCGAGGTAGGCCTTCAGTTGGGCCTTGACATCAGCATCCAGCATGACGACTTCCTTATTCGTATTGATTCGTATCGGGACAGTCCGGGGAGGTGACACATGGGCACATGCCGCCTCCCCTTAAGCAAACGGCCGGCAGTGCCGGCCGCTGCAATCAAGCGGCAAAGCCGCTTGGAACCTGTTCATGGTCCGTAGCGAGCGGCCTGAGGTTGGCCCGAGAAGCGCAGCCGTACATGGGTACGGCGAGCATCACAGGGCCAAGATCGGGACGCGCAGTAGGACCGTGGGCAGGTTCGCTTAGATCTTGCCGACCAGGTCCAGCGACGGCTTGATCGTCTTGGCGCCTTCGTTCCACTTGGCCGGGCACACGTTGCCCGGGTTGTTGGCGACGAACTGGGC
>CAJXMR010000086.1 GCA_913056305.1 uncultured Ralstonia sp. | reverse complement strand
GCAGCGGTATCGCCATCAACCTGGTGAACCACAACGACACGTTCCAATGGCGCCGCATCGAGCGCTTCGTTGACCGCCGCATCGACGCGAGCACCATCGAAGGCCTGGAGCCGAAGCGCTCGCCCAAGCCGCGCACCGGCGGCCCGCGTGCCGGCGGCGACCGCGGCGGTTATCGTGGCGGCAACGGCGGTGGTAACGGCGGCGGCAACTGGCGCGGCCAGCGTGACGGCTATGCCGCGCGCCAAGGTGGCAACGGTGGCAACAACGAAGGCCGCTTCCAGCGCAGCTTCGGCGGCGACCGTGAAGGCTTCGCCCCGCGCCGTGACGATCGTGGCGACCAGAATGGTGGCTACAAGAGCGGCGGCTACCAAGGTCAAGGCGGCCAGCGCGAGTGGAACCGCGACAGCGCCCCACGCCAGTCGTATGGCCAACAGAACCGCGGCGACTGGCAGCAGCGCCCGGCCCGCACGCAAGACGGCAACCGCGGCTTCGGCAACAGCAACAGCAACAGCAACGGCGGTGGCTACGGCAACCGTGACGGCAACCGCGACGGCAACCGCGAAGGCTACGGCAATCGCGAAGGCGCTCCGCGTCGCTTCGGTGACAACAACGGCAGCCGCTTCGGCGACAACAACGGCGCCGGCGCGCCCCGCCGCAGCTATGGCAACAGCCAAGGCAACGGCTACGGCAGCAAGGGCCGCTCGCGCGACTTCGATCGTTGATCGGCTGAACGCATCGCCCCAATGAAAAAGGCCCCTTCGGGGGCCTTTTTCTATTTCTGCCGTCGGCTCAATGCGCTCAAAGCGCGCAGGTCCGGAACCCGACGAAGATGTCGTCGCGCTCCGGCAGCAGAAAACCCCGGAACCGCGGATGGCGCGCACGCTGCGGCGTATGCGCGGCGGCACCGCGCACCGCCTGCATCGTCATGAAATGCGGCGCGGACAGGCTGGCCACCCGCCCGTGCGATCCGCCCGGCTCGAACTCCGGATACGGCTCGAACGGCGACGACGTCCACTCCCAGACCTGCCCCCAATGGAAGCCGGCGCGACCTTGCACCGCAGCCATTTCCCACTCGTCTTCAGTCGGCAGGCGGCGGCCCGCCCAGCGGCACCACGCCTGCGCCTCGAACAGGCTCACGTGCCGCACCGGCTCATCGCGGTTGAGCGTGCGCGCCTGGCCATAGCGCAGCGCCTGCCACGTGCGCGTGGTCGCATCGCGCTGCCAACCCAGCGGCGCGGAGCGCTCCTGCATCATCAGCCACTCCAGCCCGGCCGGCGACCACCACTGCGGATGGTCATAGCCGCCGTCTTCAACAAACTCCAGGTATTGCCCATTGGTAACCGGCTGCGCGTCGATCTCGAAGGCCGGCACATAGGTGCGATACGGCGGGCGCTCGTTGTCGAAGGCAAAGCCGTCGGCATCGGGCCAGCCCATCTGGAAGCGGCCGCCCGGCAGCGACAGCGTCTGCGAGGCCGGCACCGCGACGGCAGCCAGCGGTGGCTGCCCGGCCGGTTGCAGGCCCAGCACCTGCAGCAGGCCGTGCAGATGCTCGGCGCGCAGGTCTTCGTGGAAGACGGCCCAGCGGAACGGTTCAAGCGCCGCGTCGTCGTCGGTACCCAGTGTGGCGAGTTTGCGCAGCACGCGGTCGAGCACGTCATGCGCGTACTGCTTGACCGCCGCGATGCCCGGCAGCGTCAGCTCCCAGCAGGCGTCCGGCGGCATGCGATCCATGTCGAAGAAGCTGTCGGCGCCTTCCAGCGCGGCTGGCAGCGTGGCCTGCCAGCGCGGCAGGTCCCACTCGGTGCCGGCGCCATCTTCAACGGTCTCGCTGCCGATGCGGCGCGGCGCACGCAGGCACCAGAACTCGGCAAACCAGGCGAGCTGGCCGAGCGTCCACAGCGGCGGCGCATGATGGAGCACGCGCTCGATCTGCCAGCCGCGCTGCGTGTCACCAAACGCGGCCAGCAAGGCCAGCGTGCGGTTGCGCGCATCGACCAGGCTGTGCGCGATGCCCTGGCGCGGCAGGCGGCGTCCGTCAGTCCAGTCGGGAAGCGATCCAATGAAGGTCGGATCGGGAAGCATGAAGAATTCAGCCATGACGGCACACCCTGGACAGAAACCGATCCATTATCGCACCGCCCTGCGCCGCCCTCCCGCCGATGCGGCTAACGCGCACCGCGGCCGACGCTGGCGTGACACACAGCGAAGTCCTGGCTCGCATCGGTCCAGGCGTGCAGGTCTTCGAAACCGGCATCGGCAAAGAGCGCATGCAGACGCGGCAGGTCGTACTTGACGGAATTCTCGGTGTGCACGCGCTCGCCGGCGATAAAGGCACGCACATGCTTGCCCCAGCGCACGGTCACGTCGCACCGGGCTTCCAGATGCATCTCGATGCGATGGGCGTCGGTGCGATACAGCGCGAGGTGGCGCCAGTCGCGCACGTCGAAGTCAGCACCCAGCAGGCGGTTCAGGTTGCGCAGCACGTTCAGGTTGAACGCCGCCGTCACGCCGAGCGGGTCGTCGTAGGCGGCTTCCAGCCGGCGCGCATCCTTGATGAGGTCGACGCCGATCAGCACGCTGTCCCCGCGAGCGGAAGCCTCGCGCAGGCGCTTGAGGAAGGCCAGCGCTTCTGCCGGCGTGAAGTTGCCGAGACTCGAGCCCGGATAGAACCAGACGCGGCGCCCATCGCCCACAGCATCGGGCAGCACCAGCGGCGCGCACAGGTCCGCGCCAATGCCGACCATCGGCAGCTGCGGATGCTGCCGCGCCAGCGCGCGCAGCGTGCCGCGCAGGAAGTCGGCGGAGATGTCGATCGCCACGTAGCGCGACGGCGCCAGCGTGCGGAACAGGCGTGCCGCCTTCTCGCAATTGCCGGCGCCCAGGTCGATGAGCGTTGCGCCACGCCCGACGCGCAGCGCGATCTCGGCGGCATGCTGGCTGAAGATGGCGGCTTCCGTGCGGGTCGGGTAGTACTCGGGCAGATCGGTAATCGCCTCGAACAGCCGGGAGCCGAGCGCATCGTAGAAGAATTTCGGGCTCACGCTGGCCGCGGGCGCCAGCAGGCCCGCCTCTGCCTCGGCACGCAAGGCCGCGTCGTCCTCCATAAAGAGCTGGTAGAAAGTCAGGCCCGCGCCGATGGCCTCGACCGTCGGCTGCGGCTGGATCAGACGGGCCAGCACGCGGCGGGCATAGGCATCGGCGGACGGCTTGGTGGCCTGCATGGTGTCTCCCGGTGGGGGTGGAACGGCACGGTACAGCATCGTCATGAAGGCCATTGGCAGCGAGAAATGTGCCACGGGCTCCGCACTGGTGAATTTGCAGCGTAGACGCCGCCTGGCATCCGCGCCACCCTCTTTTCATCCGAGAACATGACAACGCTGCATGACATCCAGCGTAAAAATCACCCACGCGGCTGAAAAATCCGCACACGGCCCGCTGCGACGCAGGCGTTGCATTTGCGCACCGCAACAATCCTTGCCTGCGCTATAATGCGGACTTCCGTGCGACACGGCGTTATCCGTGGAGAGGGACTGGCCCTCTTAAATCAACCAGTTCGCCGGTTCAGGACGATGCCTCAGTTCTGGATGTAGGACGGCAGCGAGGCAATAGACATGTAATGAAGCGCAGATCGGTGGGTTACCCTCACCTGATCTCGCAATGCAATGACCTGGTCATTATCAGGTTCCGCCCAGTCAGCGGCGTCATCTCCGCTGACAGGCGGAGTGACGTTTGTGTGCCCGATGCCTCCCGGCATCCGAGCCATTGCAATTCAGCAAACCCGGAGCGCAAAGCTCTGCGCGTTATTGTTCGATCGGTCACACCCTCACAGGTGCACGCCGATAGAGAACCTGCCATTCGACTGACAGTAGCCTAAGGAGACATGCGTCACTGGCAACGGTGAGGTGTGAAGCTTTCCTGACAATGTAACCCCCGCAAGGGTGTCGTCCCGCCGTGAGGCGGATCGGCAGAGACTCCGAGCAGCAATGGGGTCGAGGAGCTAGGCTGACTGGCATGGGCAACGTACGTGAACTGCTGATAAACACCGTAAGCATTGATGTGCCAAAGCTGCTGTTAGGCACAAACCAAAAGGTACGTGGTCGGTTGTTCCGCTGGAAGTTCGGAACACGTCGACAAATAGACCACCGGTGAAAAGGCAGGCCCTAACCCAGTCGTGTAACGCGCAGGGAACGTGGTAAGCCCGTATGGCTGCCGAGTGCCGTTGGCTCGGGCAGGCGGACCGCAAGGAACGCTGTTGGCTGTGCGGGTATGGGAGGTTGGAAAAAGCGAATGCCGGGCTGTAATGGTCCGGATAGGGGTTGAAACATCATCCCACGTGAAAGCGGGCAGACTTCCAACTGGTCTTTCGTCGCAAGACGGCTGACAGAAACTCGTGAACTGAAACTCTTCCCTTGAGGGGCAACTCGTCCCTCAGGGGGCATGTTGTCTCTTGCTGCCTGGGAAGACCCTGAAGATAGGAGAGCAGCATGGAAGCAATCATTGAAACGAATGATTCTGCGTTCTCCGGCGCACCGCAAAGCTGGACGACCATTCAATGGCGTCGAGTCGAGCGGAACGTCCGGGCAATGCAGATACGAATTGCGAAGGCAACACAGGAAGAGGACTGGCGCCGGGTGAAAGCCCTGCAACGGTCCTTGACCCGCTCGTTCAGCGCGAAAGCGCTGGCAGTACGACGAGTGACGGAGAACCAAGGCAAGCGAACGGCAGGCGTCGATCGCGAACTGTGGGACTCGCCTGAAGTCCGGTGGAAAGCCATCGGACGGTTGAAACGCCGAGGGTATCGGCCCCTGCCATTGCGGCGGGTCTATATCCCCAAGGCCAACGGGAAGGAGCGCCCACTAGGCATTCCGACCATGTTGGACCGAGCCATGCAGGCGCTTTATCTGCTGGCGCTGGAACCGGTGTCCGAAGGGACGAGCGATCCGAACTCGTATGGGTTCCGGATCAATCGCTCCACGGCAGACGCCATGTCACAGCTATTCGTCTCCCTATCCCAAAAGGCTTCGGCTCAATGGGTACTGGAGGCGGATATCAAAGGCTGTTTTGACCATATCAGCCACGACTGGCTGGAGCGCAATGTCCCGATGGACAAAGCAATCTTGCGGAAGTGGTTGAAGGCTGGCGTGGTATTTCAAGGCCAGTTTCAGGCGACCGAAGCCGGGACGCCGCAAGGGGGCATCATTTCCCCAACACTGGCGAACGTGGCGCTGAACGGGTTGGAGACTCAACTGGTTGCGTTCCTGCGAACGAAACTGGGTGTCACCAAAACCGCGAAGCTGAAAGTGAACGTTGTGCGGTACGCAGACGATTTCGTAATCACCGGCAACACGCCGGAAGTTCTGGAAGACGAAATCAAACCGTGGGTAGAACAGTTCCTTGCTGTACGGGGGCTATCGCTATCGACGGAGAAAACGCGGATCGTCAACATAGCGGACGGCTTCGACTTCCTCGGGTGGAATTTCCGGAAGTACTCGGAAAAGCTGCTCATTAAGCCGAGCAAGAAGAACGCGCAAGCGTTCTATCGCAAGGTCAAGGAAGAGATCGGCGCCAACAAGACGGCTAAGCAAGAAGATCTGATCCGATTGCTGAACCCGGTGTTGAAGGGCTGGGCGCGGTACCACCGCCCCGTAGTAGCCAAAGCGACGTTCAACCGCATGGAGCACGGGATTTTCCGGGCTTTATGGCGGTGGGCAAAACGGCGGCACCCTGGAAAGTCCGCCGATTGGGTGCGAGGAAAATACTTCGCCTCGATTGGCAACCGGAGTTGGGTGTTTGGAACCACAGTCACCGACGGTGACGGCAGTAAGCAGTGGTTTGAGTTGTACCAGTTGTCCGGTACACCCATCGAACGCCACAAGAAGATCAAAGGGGATTACAACCCCTTTGACCCGGCGCAAGAGATGTACGGCGAAACGTTGCGTCAGACGCGGCTGCTCAACAGCATGTCGCACCGGAAGCAATGGATCAAGTTGTACGTCGCTCAGCGGGGCTTGTGCGCGTTGTGTCAGTGCAAGATGACCAAGGAAACGGGGTGGCATGACCACCATATCGAGTACCGCACACACGGTGGCTCGGACGTCCTGGGAAATCGCGTGCTGCTGCACCCGAACTGCCATGCCCAAGTGCATGCCAGAGGTATCAATGTTGTGAAACCGGCCCCAGAGTTATAGGGGCTTTGAAAAGGCTTGAGCCGTATGCGGGGAAACTCGCACGTACGGTTCTTAGGGGGGAGTGTGGCCAGAAATGGTACACTTCTACCCTACTCAAAGGGGAGTAGCTCGGGGGTTCTTCAGCCCCAGGCACGATCGTCAGGACGAAGCGCAGGCTTCCGGTCGTGTCGGCATCGGCAGGTTCCCAGCCTGCTTGTGTCGAGCAAGACCTTTGCAACCGGATTCATGGTCTGCAAAGCGTCACGTCCCTGCCTTCCATGCGATCCGGTCAACCGCGTTTCTTTGTTTGACTTTGGAGCCACCATGGAATGGTTGTCTGACCTCTTCACCATGCAGTTTGCTGCCGCGCTGGCCTCGATCATCGTGATCGACCTGGTGCTGGCGGGCGATAACGCCATCCTCATCGCACTGGCCGCGCGCAACCTGCCGCCGGAGTTGCAGAAGAAGGCCATCCTGTGGGGCGCGGCCGGCGCGATCGTCGTGCGTGCGCTGATGACGCTGGCAGTCGTGTGGCTGCTGAAGATTCCGGGCCTGATGCTGGTGGGCGGCCTGGCGCTGGTGTGGATCGCGTGGAAGCTGCTGGCCGACGATGGCCAGGGCGATGACGCGCACGGCCCCGCCAGCCACACGCTGATGGGCGCGATGAAGACCATCATCATCGCCGATGCGGTGATGGGCATCGACAACGTGCTGGCCATTGCTGGCGCCTCGCACGGCAGCTTCCTGCTGGTGGTGCTGGGTCTGCTGGTGAGCGTGCCGGTGGTGGTGTGGGGCAGCGGCGTGGTGCTGCGCCTGATCGAGCGTTTCCCGCTCATCATCTACGGCGGTGCGGCGGTGCTCGCTTATACGGCCGCCCACATGATCGTGGCCGAACCTGTCATCAAGCCGTTCTTTGCCGAACAACCGCCGCTGGCTTGGGGCCTGTATGTGCTGGTGTTCGTGGTGGTGCTGGGCGGCGGCTGGCTGACGCAGCGTCGCCGCCAACAGCCGGCCTAAGCGCTTAGGCCGTGATGGGCTGACCGGACAGGACCTGCGCCAGCATGGCGCGGTCGATGTTGCCGCCGGTCAGCGGCAGGCCGACGCGCAGGCCGGCGAGTTGCTCGCGCTGCTGCCACGCGCCCGCCAGGGCTGCGGCGGCAGCGCCTTCAGCCACGTTGTGCGTGGTGGAGAAATACAGGCGGATGGCCTCGGCCACCTCGTCATCCGTGACCGCGACGATCTCGTCGACACCGGCGCGGATCACCTCCAGCGCCTTCGTATCCGGCGTGCGGCAGGCCAGGCCATCGGCCAGCAGCGTCGACACCGGCGCCGACACCGCGGCGCCGCTCACAAACGAGTGCTCATAACATCGGGCGTGCGCCGACACCACGCCAACGATGCGCGTCGACAGCCCGAACGCATCGCGCGCCTGCACGGCGGCGCAGATGCCCGAGCCCATGCCGATCGGCACGTACACCACGTCCAGCGGCGCCGCCTCGAAGAATTCCAGCCAGTAGCTCGCCACCCCGGCGACGAGGTCTTCGTGATACGAGGGCACCAGGTGCAGGCCGCGCTCGGCCGCGAGTTGCGCGGCCACTTCGCGGCTGGCCTGGAAGTCGTCCCCCGCTTCGATCAGCTCGGCACCCAACGCGCGCATGGCGGCGTTCTTCTCCACGCTGTTGCCGTGCGGCACGACGATGGTGGCCGTCATGCCGTTCTGGCGCGCGGCCAACGCGATCGACTGGCCGTGGTTGCCGCGCGTCGCGGCGATCACACCGCGCAGCTCCGGCTCGCGGCGGCGCAGCGCGTGCAGATAGGTCAGCCCGCCGCGCACCTTGAAGGCGCCCACTTCCGTATGGTTCTCGTGCTTGACCCACACCGCCGCGCCCATGGCCTGCGACAGGAGCGGCCAACAGTATTGCGGCGTCGGCGGGATCACCGCGTTGACGACGCTGGCGGCCGCGCGCAGGCGGCGCAGTTCGGCGGCACGGTTGAGCGAGGCGGCGGTGGTGATGGGCGACATGGCGGGCTCCAGCAGACAGTTTGAGGCGATGGCTGTATCTTGCTCGCCCGCAATGCCGCAGAACATCGACACTTGCGCGATTTGTCAGTCAAACTGTGCCGCCTGATCGACCGGGCCAGTTGCCGGACACAACCGGTACAGTTGAGCGCCCGGCCGCACTCTGCCGCTCACGTTACAATGCGGCTCAATCGATTCACGACGTTCTGCACCCTCGTCACCCCTGCAATGCAGCCCTATCTCGACCTGATGCGCCATGTCTACGAACATGGCACCGACAAAGCCGACCGCACCGGCACCGGCACGCGCTCCGTGTTCGGCCACCAGATGCGCTTCAACCTGCAGGACGGCTTTCCTCTGGTGACCACCAAGAAGGTCCACATCAAGTCCATCGTCTATGAACTGCTGTGGTTCCTCCAGGGCGCAACCAACGTGCGCTGGCTGCAGGACAACGGCGTGACGATCTGGGACGAGTGGGCGGACGCCGACGGCGAACTGGGCCCGATCTACGGCTACCAATGGCGCTCCTGGCCCTCGCCCACCGGCGAGCACATCGACCAGATCGCCGAGCTGATCGCGCAGATCAAGCGCAACCCTGATTCGCGCCGGCTGATCGTCTCGGCGTGGAACGTGGCCGACATCCCGCGCATGAAGCTGCCGCCCTGCCACGCGTTCTTCCAGTTCTACGTGGCTGACGGCAAGCTGTCGTGCCAGCTGTACCAGCGCAGCGCCGACATCTTCCTCGGCGTGCCATTCAACATCGCCAGCTACGCCCTGCTCACGTACATGATCGCGCAGCAGACCGGCCTGGACGTGGGTGACTTTGTCTGGACAGGCGGTGACTGCCACCTCTACAACAACCACTTCGAGCAGGTCGAAACACAGCTCGCGCGCGAACCGCTGCCGCTCCCCAAGCTGCAGATCAAGCGCAAGCCCGAGAGCATCTTCGATTACCAGTACGAAGACTTCGAGATCGTCGGCTACCAGAGCCACGCGGCCATCAAGGCACCGGTGGCGGTGTAACGGCATGACGATCCTGACCCTCATCGTCGCCCGCGCCCGCAACGGCGTAATCGGCCGCAACAACACGCTGCCCTGGCGCCTGCCCGAAGACCTCGCGCACTTCAAGCGCACCACCATGGGCGCGCCCATCGTGATGGGCCGCAAGACGTACGACTCGATCGGCCGCCCGCTGCCGGGCCGTCGCAACATCGTCGTCACGCGCAACGCCAAGCTGGAACTGCCCGGCTGCGAGATCGCCCATTCGATGGAAGACGCGCAGCGCCTGTGCATCGGCGTCGAGCAGATCTTCCTGATCGGCGGTGCGCAGCTGTATGCCGATGCCCTGCCCAGCGCCGACCGCTTGATCGTCACCGAGATCGACGCGGATTTCGAAGGCGATGCGCACTTCCCCACGCCCGACCCGAAGGTCTGGCACGAGGTCGCGCGCGAGACGCACCACGCGGGCGCACCGAACGATTTCGACTACGCCTTCGTCACCTACGAACGGCCGCCTTCGGACGAGCAGTAAGCCGGCGATAGCCAACAAAAAACGCGCTCAGCTTCGAGCGCGTTTTTCATTGGGGCGAAGCGACTCACTCGCCGGCGATGGTCATCTGCTCGATCAGGATCGAACCGGTTTCCTTGGTGCCGCGCACCAGTGCATCCGCGCCGATGGCGACGATCTGGCGGAACATCTCGCGCAGGTTGCCGGCGATGGTGATCTCTTCCACCGGGTACTGGATCACGCCGTTCTCGACCCAATAGCCCGATACGCCGCGCGAGTAATCGCCGGTCACGTAGTTGACGCCCTGACCCATCAGCTCGGTCACCAGCAGACCCGTGCCCATGCGACGCAGCATGCCGGCGAAGTCGTCTTCGGCCTTCGTCTGATCGGAGAACAGCGTCAGGTTGTGCGAGCCGCCGGCGTTACCGGTGGTCTGCATGCCGAGCTTGCGCGCGGAATACGTCGACAGGAAGTAGCCCTCGACCACGCCATCCTTGACCACGTCACGGCGCTGCGTGCGCACACCTTCCTCATCGAAGGGCGCGCTACCCATGCCAGCGGCCACGTGCGGGTCTTCCTTGATCTGCACGTGCGGCGCGAAGATTTCCTTGCCGAGCGAATCGAGCAGGAAGGTCGACTTGCGGTACAGCGCCCCGCCCGACACCGCCTGCACGAAGGCCCCCAGCAAGCCAGCCGCCAGCGGCGCCTCGAACAGCACCGGGCACTTGCGCGTGGTCAGCCGGCGGGCGGACAGGCGTGCCAGCGCGCGCTCCGCGGCGTACTTGCCGATGGCCTCGGGCGCCGCCAGATCCTTGGGCGAGCGCTTGGACGAATACCAGTCGTCGCGCTGCATATGTGCACCCGAGCCGGCGATCGGCGCGCACGAAATGAAGTGCCGCGAATACGGATAGCCACCCAGGAAGCCGCGCGAGGTGGCCAGCACGAAGTGCGAGTGCTGCGCCGAGATGCTGGCGCCGTCGCTGTTGCGGATCTTCGGGCTCACGGCGAAGGCGGCGGCTTCGGCGGCGCGGGCGATCTCAACCGCGCCTTCGGCATCGATCATCCACGGGTGATACAGCTCGAGGTCGCGCGGATGCTTTTCCAGCAATTCCTCTTCGGCCAACCCGGCAGCATCGTCATCGGCGGTGAAGCGCGCGATGTTGTAGGCGGCCTCGACCGTGGAGCGCAGCGCCGCCGAGGAGAAATCCGACGTGCTGGCGTTGCCGCGCTTCTTGCCAAGCATCACCGTCACGCCGACGATCTTGTCGCGGTTCTGTTCGATGGTCTCGATCTCGCCCTTGCGCACCGTGACCGACAGGCCCTGGCCCTCGGAGATCTCCGTCGCGGCATCGGTGGCGCCGAGTTCGCGTGCAATGCGCAGCACATCGCGCGCCATCTCTTCGAGCTGGTCGCGGCGGTAGGCGAACACGGCGCCGTTGACATTGCGGGTCTTGGAATCGAGCGTCTGGGACATAGGCAAGGAAGGGGGAAAACGGGGGCCAAAAACGGAAGCCATTTCGGCGGAAGCGCCCATCATAGCAAGATACAATGCGCGCCATGAGCCGAGCATCCCGACACAACCCCACGTATCTGCAACCCGTCGTGCGCACCGACATCGGTGACGAGGACGATCCGGATACGCCCAAGAGCAAATCGCAGCGCAAGCGCGAGGTGAACGCCCTGCAGGACCTGGGCACCGCACTGGAAGCGCTGCCCAAGGACAAACTCGCCAAGGTGCCGCTGCCCGAGAAGCTGCTCGACGCCCTGCGCGAGGCCAAGCGCACCACCGCACACGAAGGCAAGCGCCGCCAGATGCAGTACATCGGCAAGCTGATGCGCGCCCTGACCGATGAAGAAGTCGAAGCCATCCGCCGCGTGCTGGCGACCTTCGTGGGCGCCTCCAAGGCCGAAACCGCGCGCCTGCACGCCATGGAGCGCTGGCGCGACCGCCTGATCGCCGGCGACGATGCCGTCACCGAGTTCATTGCCGCGCACCCGGAGTCTGATGTGCAGGCCCTGCGCACGTTGGTGCGCAACGCACGCAAGGAAGCGCAGCTGGCCAAGCCGCCCAAGTCGTCGCGCGAGCTGTTCCAGATGGTCAAGCAGGCCCTGTCCGGCAATGACCGCGAGGACGAAGATACCGATCAACCTGAAGCCGAAGACGACGAAGCATGACCGCCCCCGCCTCCTCCTTCCCGCTCACCCGCCGCCATCCCGACGAGCTGCTCGTCGGTTTCGTGTCGATCTCCGACCGCGCCTCGGCCGGGACGTATCAGGATGAGGGAATTCCGGCGCTGCGCGATTGGTTTGGTGCCGCGCTGTCGTCGCCGTGGCAGGGGGTGGAGCGCCTGATTCCGGACGATCAGGCGACGATTTCCGCCACGCTGATCGACCTGGTCGACCACGCCGGCTGCGATCTGGTGCTGACCACTGGCGGCACCGGCCCGACGCGCCGTGACGTGACGCCCGAGGCCACGCTGGCCGTCGCTACCAAGGAGATGCCGGGCTTCGGCGAGCAGATGCGCCAGATCAGCCTGAACTTCGTGCCGACGGCGATCCTGTCGCGGCAGGTGGCGGTGATCCGCGAGACGCCCTCGCGCGCGGCGCTGATCATCAACCTGCCGGGCCAGCCGCGCGCCATCCGCGAGACGCTGGAAGGCCTGAAGGACGCCGAGGGTCGCGCGACGGTACCGGGCATCTTCGCCGCGGTGCCCTACTGCATCGACCTGATCGGCGGCCCGTACATCGAGACGCATGACAGCGTGGTCAAGGCCTGGCGGCCCAAACACGGTGTCCGGGCGAAACCGTTGCAGGTGTAAGGCTTACGGAGCGACGGAAGACGCCAGGGCTTCGGCTTCCGGCGTCTGCCGCTCGTCACGGATGAAGTGCTCGCGGTAGTAGCGCAGCTCCTCGATCGACTCGATGATGTCCGCATACGCCGTGTGCCGCTGGTGCTTGGTGAAACCCTTGGCGATGGCCGGCTGCCAGCGCTTGCACAGTTCCTTGAGCGTCGAGACGTCCAGGTTGCGGTAGTGGAAATACGCCTCCAGCTTGGGCATGTAGCGCGCCATGAAGCGGCGGTCCTGGCAGATCGAGTTGCCGCACATCGGCGACTTGCTCTTGGGCACCCACTTCTTCAGGAAGGCCAGCAGTGCGGCTTCGGCTTCGGCTTCGGTCGTGGTCGAGGCCTTGACCTTGTCGATCAGGCCCGAGCGGCCGTGCGTGCCCTTGTTCCAGGCGTCCATGCCGTCGAGCAGTTCGTCGGACTGGTGGATCACCAGCACCGGGCCCTCGGCCAGCACGTTCAGCTCCGAATCCGTCACCACCACCGCCACCTCGATGATGCGGTCGTTCTCAGGGCTCAGGCCGGTCATCTCCATGTCGAGCCAGACCAGGTTGTTGTCGCTCTTGGCGGCAACGGGGTTGGGGGTCGCGGACGATGCTGCCGGCTTGGAAACTGGGGTGCTCACACGAAGGCCTTGAGAAAATGACTGAAGGCTATAATTTTCGCATATCTGATAGCCGTTCCCCCACATGACCGCCTTTACCGTTGTCTTCCTGATCGCCCTCGTGCTGATGGCCGCCACCCGCCTGTGGCTGGCCGCGCGGCAGATCCGTCACGTGGCACGCCACCGCAATGCCGTGCCCGCGCAATTCGCCGAGTCGATCACGCTCGACATGCACCACAAGGCCGCCGACTACACCATCGCCCGCACGCGCCTGGCGATGCTGGAAGTGCCGGTGCAGGCCGCGCTGCTGATCGCGCTCACGCTGCTGGGCGGCCTGAACTGGCTAAACCAGGCATGGCTGGGCGTGTTCGGGCCGGGCTATGCGTACGGCGTGGCGCTGATCGCCTCGGTGGTTGTCATCAGCAGCCTGATCGAGCTGCCGTTCTCGCTGTACAGCCAGTTCGTGATCGAGGAGCGCTTCGGCTTCAACCGCATGACCTGGAAGCTGTGCCTGGCCGATGGCCTCAAGGGGCTGGCGATCGGCATCGTACTGGGCCTGCCGCTGCTGCTGGCCGTGCTGTGGCTGATGAACAAGATGGGCGCGCAGTGGTGGCTCTACACGTGGCTCGTGTGGATGGCCTTCATGCTGTTTGTGCAGGCGATCCACCCCAACGTGATCGCACCACTGTTCAACAAGTTCTCGCCGCTGGAAGACGGGGAAATGCGTACGCGCATCGAAAGCCTGCTCCAGCGCTGCGGTTTTGCCAGCAAGGGCCTGTTCGTCATGGACGGCAGCCGCCGCAGTGCCCACGGCAATGCCTACTTCAGCGGCTTTGGCGCCACCAAGCGCATCGTTTTCTTCGACACCCTGCTCGCCCGTCTGAACCCGCCTGAGATGGAAGCCGTGCTCGCGCACGAGCTGGGGCACTTCAAACGCCACCACATCACCAAGCGTATTGCCGTGATGTTCTTGCTGAGTCTCGGGCTGCTGGCGCTGCTCGGCTGGCTGATGACGCGCACATGGTTCTACCTGGGCCTGGGCGTTGCGCCCAACCTGTTCTCCGACAACCACGCGCTGGCGCTGATGCTGTTCTTCCTGGTGCTGCCGGTGTTCACCTTCTTCATCTCGCCGCTGGCGAGCCTGTCCTCGCGCAAGCATGAGTTCGAGGCGGATGCCTTTGCCGCGCAGCATGCCGAGGCGCCGATGCTGGTGTCCGCGCTGGTCAAGCTGTACCAGGACAATGCCTCGACACTGACGCCGGACCCCGTCTACTCGGCGTTCTACTACTCCCACCCGACCGCATCGCAGCGCATCGCGCGCCTGGTGCACGCGGCCGCATGACGCGCGGCAAACCGGGCCGCGCAGGTCACAAGCAGCACGCCGCGGGAGAGCGCGGGCTCGTCATCGCAGCGCATGGCCGCCACTACCTGGTCGAGCGCTCGCCCGAGAGCGGCGGCGGCTACCTGCAATGCTTCCCGCGCGGCAAGCGCAGCGAATGCGCCGTCGGCGATCACGTCGTCTATGAAGCCACCGCCGTCGACCAGGGCGTGGTCGTGCGCGTGGACGAGCGCCGCAACCTGCTCCACCGCTCCGACCAGTTCAAATCCAAGGTACTGGCGGCCAACCTTGACCAGGTCATCATCATGCTCGGCACCGAACCGAGCTTCTCCGAAGACCTGCTCGGCCGCGCGCTGGTGGCGGCGGAATCGCTGGGCATCACCCCGCTGGTCCTGCTCAACAAGATCGACCTGACCGCCCGCCTGGAGACGGCTCGCTCGCGTCTGATGCTGTATCGGGAGCTTGGGTATACGGTCGTGGAGCTGACGGTGCACGGCGCCCCCGAAGCCGCACACGCCACACTGGAACCCCATGTGGCTGGTCGCGCGTCGATCCTCATCGGGCAGTCCGGCATGGGCAAGTCGTCGCTGCTGAATCTGCTGATCCCGGGCGTGGATGCACAGACGCGCGAGATCTCCGAGAAGCTCGATTCGGGCAAGCACACCACCACCTTCACGCGGCTGTATCACCTGCCCGCCGATTGGGGCCAGGGCGGCGTGCTGATCGACTCGCCGGGCTTCCAGGAGTTTGGCCTGCACCACCTGAGCGAGGGCATGCTGGAGCGCGCCTTCCCCGAGTTCCGTCCACGCCTGACCGAGTGCCGCTTTTATAACTGCCGCCACCTCCAGGAGCCGGGCTGTGGCATCCTGGGTGCCATGGCCGAGGGCAAGATCGATCCGCGCCGGCATCAGCTGTATGCGCAACTGCTGCACGAATCGGAGCAGCAAAAGCCCTGGTAAGGGCCGCACGAACGTTCGGGGAGGCTGGGATGAAACTGTTGATCAGCAGTCCATCGCTCGGCATGGCGGCGCACTGGCAGAACGTGCTGTCCGCCGCCGGTATCCGCACCGAGCTTCGCAACATCTACCTGAGCAGCGTGGCAGGCGACGTGCCACCGCAGGACTGCGCCGCGCAGGTCTGGCTGGTGAACCCGGAACAGGAAGCGCAAGCGCAAGCATTGCTCGATCAGGCCCGCCATCCCCCGACGGGCCCGGCCTGGCGCTGCAAGCATTGCGGTGAACTGCACGAGCCGCAGTTCGCCCAATGCTGGCGCTGCGGCAAAGACCGCGAGGATGCGGCCTAGGGGGAGCTGGAAGCTAGCGCAGGATCAACCCAGCCACACGGCGACCGACAGCATCGCCAGCAGCAGCATCCACAGCACCACCGCGCGCCACACCAGCCCCACGGCCGACTGCAGCGTGCGCACGTTCGCCTCCTGCCCCACTTCCATCGGATAGGCGCCGTCCTCGTCGACAATGCTCTCGGCCGAATCGCGCTCGGGAATCGGCGTACCAAGACGTACACCCAATGCACCGCCGCCGGCCGCCAGCAGGATGCCGTTGACCTCGTCGCCCCATTTGACGGCGCGGTTGCGCCAGGCGTACACCGCGTCTTCGAAGTTGCCGACGATGGCAAAGCCGATCGCCGTCAGGCGCGACGGAACGTAGTCGATCACGAAGAAGGCCTGGCGCGCGAACTGGCCGAGCACCGGGCTGCGCTCCATCGACGGCTCGCTCCAGTGGCGCGCGAGGTATTCCGCGCCGCGATACAGGATCACCCCTGCCGGCCCGATCGGCACCAAAAACCAGAAGAACACACCGAACACGTGGCGATGCGCCGCCACGATCGCGGCCTCGAGCGTGTGACGGACGATCTCGTTGACGGGCATGTCGGTCGTGTCCAGCCCCGACCATTCGTTCAGGATCAGCCGCGCGGTGGTGACATCATCGCGGCGCAGCGCCTCGTGGATGTCGGTGAAGTAATGGCTGAACTGGCGGAAGCCGAGGGTCAGGTAGACCATCACCACGTTCCACAGGAAGGCCAGCCCGATGCTGATTGACGACAGCAGGTAGTGCACCAACGCCACCACCACGACCGCCGGCAGCGTGACGACACACCATGCCAGGATGGCGTCGCGGCGCTGCCCGGTGTCGAACCAGGTTTCCGCCCGCGCCGCCAGGGCGCGCAAGACGTCGTAAATCGGGTTGTCCCGGCTGAGCGCACGGAATTGCTCAAGGATCAGCGCACAGAGTACGGAGAAAAAGGTCATTGGACTGGCGTTGCAGGGGCGTTACCGGCGCGCGGATGTCGCTTCAAGGCGCCGTGGATGCTGTGTGCGAAACGATAGCACAGGGCGTGCGCGTCACAGCGCACCGTACCGTTGGCGCTACGCTGCCAGCAGGTGATAGAGGTTGCGGAGCATGCCCGCGGTGGCACCCCAGATGAAGTGGTAGCCGCCGTCCTCTCGGCGATATGGCATCGCGTAGAAGTGCCGCACGCGGTCATCCCAGCGCAGCTCGCGCACTTCGTGGTTGGCGGGATTCATCAGGAAGGCGAGCGGCACCTCGAACACCTCGGCCACCTCGCTCGGGTCTGCCCGCAGGGTGAAATCGGGCGTCAGCAGCCCGACGACCGGGCTCACGTGAAAGCCCGAGCCAGTGATGTAGTCCGGCAGGCGCCCCACCACCTCGACGAAATCCGAGCCGATGCCGACCTCCTCCACCGTCTCGCGCAGCGCGGTGGCGACCATGTCGCGGTCGATGGCTTCGCGCCCGCCGCCGGGGAAGCTGATCTGCCCGGCGTGCTGGCTGAGCGACGCGTTGCGCTGGGTCAGCAGCACCGTCAGGCCGGCGTCGCGCTGCACCAACGGCACCAGCACGGCAGCCTCCCGCAGCTTGAGTCCGGCGTCGATCAGGCGCGATTCGTCGGTGTGCTCCGGCTCCCAGGCAGGCTGGGCGCGCAGGCGCTCGCGCACGAATTCGGCAGACAGCCGCGCGCTCCCAAGCGCCGGCAACGGTGCCGAGGCAGGCATCACCGGCAACTGCTCAGGATCGAACACGGGACGGCGCATGGGGCTGGAATGGATGGGGGTCGTGGGCGGAAGACTGCCATGTGGGTGCAATCTTCCGCCGCAAAAGAGAAAAAAGGCACCCGAAGGTGCCTTTTCGCAAAGCCCGCAGATTACTGCGCTGCGACTTCCTTGCGCTTGAAGGTCAGCTTTTCCTTGATGCGTGCCGACTTGCCCGAGCGTTGGCGCAGGTAGTACAGCTTGGCACGGCGCACATCGCCGCGACGCTTCACTTCGATGCTGGCCAGCAGCGGCGAGTACAGCTGGAACGTACGCTCCACGCCTTCGCCCGAAGAAATCTTGCGAACGATGAACGACGAGTTCAGGCCACGATTGCGCTTGGCAATCACAACGCCTTCATACGCCTGCACACGCTTGCGGGTGCCTTCCACGACGTTCACGTTGA
>CAJXMR010000085.1 GCA_913056305.1 uncultured Ralstonia sp. | reverse complement strand
TCCCTTCGTCGGTGAAGTACACGCCCACGCCCAGATTCACTTTGGTGCTGCGGGTGTCGGCGTTGAAGGCTTCATTCAGGCCCAGGATGGGGTCGCGCGGGGCCAGTTCGACGGCGGAAAAAAGCGACATGATGTCTCGATGTTCGGTTGGTTCGGAATTCGGTGGGATGCAGCCGGGCAGTGCGCCGCGGGCTCCGGGACCGGCGCCCGGCGCGACAGACACAGGGGTCGATTGTACCGAATGCAGGCTCTAATCGGCCGAAATTCCTTGCGGAACAGAGGCGAAAAGTGCTCTGGTGGCCAGTACAAACGATGGCCTGGGCGGCGCGCTACACTAGACGATTGGTTGCGATCGCCGCTGCCACCCCATCTGTTTGGGATGGGTGAGTCACTTGCCAAGCTGTAGCGCCCATCCCCCCAACGCCGCCATGACCGATCTCAGCCAAGTTCCCAGCCCCTATGACGAATCGAAATTCGTGACGTACGAGGGCTCGCCATTCCAGCTGTACCAGCCGTATCCGCCGGCCGGCGACCAGCCCGAGGCCATCCGCCAACTGGTCGAGAACATCGGCGACGGCCTGTCCTACCAGACCCTGCTGGGCGTGACGGGCTCGGGCAAGACGTTCACCATGGCCAACGTGATCGCCCAGGTGGGGCGCCCGGCCATTGTGTTCGCGCCCAACAAGACGCTGGCGGCGCAGCTGTATTCGGAGTTCCGTGAGTTCTTCCCGCGCAACGCGGTCGAGTACTTCGTCTCGTACTACGACTACTACCAGCCGGAAGCCTACGTGCCGCAGCGCGATCTCTTCATCGAGAAGGACTCGTCGATCAACGAGCACATCGAGCAGATGCGGCTGTCGGCCACCAAGAGCCTGCTGGAGCGGCGCGACGTGGTGATCGTGGCCACCGTGTCCGCCATCTACGGTATCGGCAATCCGACCGAATACCACCAGATGATCCTGATACTGCGCGCCGGCGACAAGATCAGTCAGCGCGACGTGATCGCGCGCCTGATCGCCATGCAGTACACGCGCAACGAGACCGACTTCCAGCGCGGCACCTTCCGCGTGCGCGGCGACACCGTCGACATCTTCCCCGCCGAACACGCCGAGATGGCCGTGCGCCTGGAGCTGTTCGACGACGAGGTCGAATCGCTGCAGCTGTTCGATCCGCTCACCGGGCGCGTGCGGCAGAAGATCCCGCGCTTCACGGTGTATCCGTCGAGCCACTACGTGACGCCGCGCGAGACCGTGCTGCGCGCCATCGAGACCATCAAGGCCGAGCTGCGCGAGCGGCTGGATTTCTTCTACGCCGAGAACAAGCTGGTGGAAGCGCAGCGCCTGGAGCAACGCACGCGCTTCGACCTGGAAATGCTGCAGGAGCTGGGCTTCTGCAAGGGCATCGAGAACTACTCGCGGCACCTGTCGGGCGCCGAGCCGGGTGAGCCGCCGCCGACGCTGGTCGACTACCTGCCGCCGGATGCGCTGATGTTCCTGGACGAGTCGCACGTGCTGATCGGCCAGCTCAACGGCATGTATAACGGCGACCGCGCGCGCAAGGAAACGCTGTCCGCGTACGGCTTCCGGCTGCCCTCGGCGCTGGACAACCGGCCGCTCAAGTTCGCCGAGTTCCAGACCAAGATGCGGCAGGTGACGTTCGTCTCGGCCACGCCGGGCGACTACGAGAAGCAAACCGCCGGCACCGAGGTGGTGGAGCAGGTGGTGCGCCCGACCGGCCTGGTCGACCCGGTCATCCACGTGCGGCCGGCCACCACGCAGGTCGACGATCTGCTCTCGGAGATCCACCTGCGCGTCGAGGCCGGCGAGCGCGTGCTTGTTACCACGCTGACCAAGCGCATGGCCGAGCAGCTGACCGAGTTCCTCTCGGAGAACGGTGTCAGGGTCCGCTACCTGCACTCGGACATCGACACCGTGGAGCGCGTGGAGATCATCCGCGACCTGCGCCTGGGCACGTTCGACGTGCTGGTCGGCATCAACCTGCTGCGCGAGGGCTTGGACATTCCGGAGGTGTCGCTGGTGGCGATCCTGGATGCCGACAAGGAAGGCTTCCTGCGCGCCGAGCGTTCGCTGATCCAGACCATCGGCCGCGCCGCGCGGAACGTGAACGGCACGGCCATCCTCTACGCCGACCGCATCACCGAATCGATGAAGAAGGCCATCGGCGAGACCGAGCGCCGCCGCGCCAAGCAGATGGCGCACAACGAGGCCCACGGCATCACGCCGCGCGGCGTGGTCAAGCGCATCAAGGACATCATCGACGGCGTGTACAACGTCGACGACGCGCGCGCCGAGCTGAAGGCCGCCCAGGAAGCTGCCAAGTACGAGGACATGAGCGAGAAGCAGGCGTCCAAGGAAATCAAGCGCCTGGAAAAGCAGATGCTCGACCACGCCAAGAACCTCGAGTTCGAGAAGGCGGCCGCCGTGCGCGACCAGCTCGCCAAGCTCAAGTCGCAGCTCTTCGGGGCCAGCGGCGAAGACCATATCGTCCCGGCGGCCTGAACCTCGCCGACGTTCCGCCGGTCGGATACCCACCGCTGCCTCGCCTGAGGCTGGCGGCGGGTCGTCTTGACACAATTTCAGACCATTCTCAGGCGCTGCGCGTCGCCTGGGAACGGCATCGACACGTTAAGCAGAACAACCGGCCCGCTTGAAACGGTCGGGCGAACGTGTCTTCATCAAGGGAGTTCGATGTTCGATTTTCTGTTGAATCCGTGGCGCAAGTGGCGAGCCTCCAGGCACGCCAGCCATCAACTCGATGCCATCCTCGCCCAGTTCGAGCCCACGCGCAGCCTGGCTGAACGCAACGAATGGCTGATCGAGCTGGCCTACTGGCTGCGCCGCGCCGAGCGGCCGGCGGGGGCGTCGTCGGAGTCATGGCCTTACGCCCGCTTGCGCTATCTGCTGCAGGTGCTGGAGAACAATCCGGCGCTGGCCGCGCGGGTGGGGCAGACCTTGCGCACCATCGTGCAGGACAACGATCCGGTGTCGCTGTTGTGCGATACCGGCCTGTCGTCACGCTCCGGCTTCTGGGGCGAGCTGGTCGACCGCCTGCAGGCGCGCTTTCTGCCGCCCGCGCCCAACCAGCCGCAACTGGCCGCGCTGTTCAGCCTGCTGTTCGTCGGTGAGCACGATGCGGCCTGGATCGACGGCCTGGACGACGAGTCGGTGACGCGCCTGCGCGCACTGTTCCGTACCGGCCTGGACCCGGCGGATGCGACGGCCGGCAAGAACCGGCTTGAGCGCAACCTGTCGGTCAGCATCCAGATCCTGGTGAGCCAGGTGCGGGCAACGGGCCTGTCCCGCGCCATTCGCACCCGCATGGGGCACGCGGAGGTGACCGAGTCGCCGTTCTACCAGCTGGCCGATGCGGCCAACGCCATCTTCCTCGAGCGCCCGGAGGAGGCGCCGCTTGAGCCGGAGCGCTTCCTGCAGCAGCTGAACTACTTCCGTGCGCTGCTGGATCTGTGCCGCACGGCTACCGGCAGCGTCTATCAGCATCTGGACGAGAACGGCGTGTCGGTCGAGGTGGTGTTCCAGGTCGAGCGCATGAAGGCGTGGCTTGGCCGCATCGACTTGCTGCTCACGGCCTGGGCTGACGCGCGTGCCTCGCGCCGCTTCGTGCATCTGACTGCCGAGCTGGTGTCCGCCAGCCAGCACCGCCGCAGCGTCGGCTACCTGATCCGCTCCACGTTCGCCGACCTGGCGCGCAAGGTGGTCGAGCGCTCCGCCGAGACCGGCGAGCACTACATCACGCGCGACGGCAAGGAATATGGCGCGATGGTCAAGGCGGCGGCCGGCGGCGGTGTCATCACGGCGGCCACGGTCTACATCAAGTTCGTCATCACCGGCGCGCACCTGACCAAGTTTACCGAGGGGCTGTTCGCGTCGATCAACTACGCGGTCAGTTTTCTCGGCATCCACTTCGCGCATTTCACGCTGGCGACCAAGCAGCCGGCCATGACTGCGCCCGCGCTGGCGCACCGGCTCGACCAGGTGAGCCGGCCCGAGGGGCTCGACCGCTTTGTCGATGACACGGTGGCGATGATCCGCTCCAATGCCGCCGCCATTGCCGGCAATCTGGTTGCGGTGGCCCCGGTGGCGTTTGTGGTGCAGTGGATGGCCGGGAGGTTTTTCCACGCCAACCTGATCTCGCCGGCCAAGGCGGTGGCGACCATCGACTCGTTCTCTATCCTCGGGCCGACGCCCCTGTACGCGATCTTCACAGGCGTGCTGCTGTGGGCGTCGAGCCTGGCTGCCGGCTGGGCCGACAACTGGTTCGCGCTGCACCACGTGCATGACGTGATCGCCTATCACCGTCGCCTGCGCTTCATGGTGGGCGTGCGCGGCGCCGGCCGTATCGCCGATTTCTGGAAGCGCAACCTCTCGGGCATCGTCGCCAACGTGTCGCTGGGCTTCATGCTGGGGCTGGTGCCGGAGATCGTGTCGTTCTTCGGGCCGCACATGGAGGTGCGCCACGTGACGCTGTCGACCGGTGCGGTGGCCACTGCGGTGGGCGTGCTTGGCCCGGGCGTGATGCACACGGCAGCGTTCTGGCTGGCCGCAGCCGGCATTGCGCTGATGGGCGTGCTGAACGTGCTGGTGTCGTTCATGCTGGCGTTCAACATGGCGATGCGCTCGCGCAACCTGCGCGGGCTCGATCGCAAGCGCATCACCGGCGCGGTGTGGCGCCGCATCTTGCGCGATCCGCTGTGCCTGCTGGTGCCGCGCGCGCCCACCGAGCCGACCCCACCGACGACCAGGACGCCGGCCTGAGCCCGGCTACTGCGCCACTGGCGCCAGCTCGCTGCGAAAGGGAATCGACGGCTGCGCGCCCCGGCGCGTGACCGACACTGCCGCGGCAGCCTGCCCGAACTGGATGGCTGCCGCCGGTGCCGCGCCTTCCGCCAGCGCGGTGGCCAGCGCGCCGACAAAGGTGTCGCCGGCAGCGGTGGTGTCGATGGCCTGGGCAGGGTGGGCAGGCATCAGCAGTTGCGTGTAGGCATCCACATAGGCGATGCCGCGCGCGCCCAGCGTGATGATCACGTGGCGGGCACCCTGCGCATGCAGGTCGGCGGCGGCGGCCAGCGCGGCCTGCGGTGAGTCGACCGGGCGGGCTGTCAGCAGTGCGGCTTCGGTTTCATTGGGGATCAGGTAATCGCACGCGGCCAGCCAGGGCGTCGGCAATGGCCCGAGTGCCGGCGCCGGATTCAGGATCACGGTCTTGCCCAGCCGTTGCCCGAGCAAGAGCGCGCGTTCCACCGCATCCGGCGGCGATTCCAACTGGCAAACGATCACCTTGGCGCGCGCAAAAGCGGCCTCTTGCGCGTCGATCATCGCCGGGGTCAGCAGCTGGTTGGCGCCGGCCACGATCACGATGGTGTTCTGGCCGCTGTCGGCCACCGTCACGCAGGCGATACCGGTGGTGGAGCCGGCCTGCACCGACACCATCGACGTATCGACGCCCTCGCGTCGCAGGCCGTCGCGCAGGGCGGTGCCGTGGGCATCATCGCCCACGCAGCCGAGCATGGCGACATGGCTGCCCAGACGAGCGGCTGCCACGGCCTGGTTGGCGCCTTTGCCGCCGGGGATGGTTTCCAGCGCAGGGGCCGCAACCGTTTGCCCGGGATGAGGCAAACGCGGGGTCCGGATCACGAGATCCATGTTGAGGCTGCCGACAACCAGCACGTCGGCAGCGATGGAGGGGGAAGGGCGCTTGGCCACCATGGTGTACTACGTAGGGTTGAATTCAGTTTAGGCAGCGCGGGCCGGGCGGGCGGGCTCGGCGGTGGATTCGCGCAGCGATAGCCGCGGCGGCAGCACGATGCGGCGTGGCTGCGGCGTTTCGACTGCCGGATGGCGCTTGGCGGCATCGCTCAGGTGTTCGAGCAGGGTCGAGGCGGTGGTTTCGCCCAACTGGCGGATCGACTGGCCGACGGTGGACAGTGCCGGATACACGTACCGGCTCAGTTCGATGTCGTCGAAGCCGATCACGGACAGGTCCTTGGGCACCGGAATGCCCAGTTCGGCCGCGGCCCGCAGCGCGCCGATGCCCATCAGGTCGTTGCTGGCGAAGATGGCGGTGGGCCGCTCGCCGGTGGTCAGCAGCTCGCGTGCGGCCTGATAGCCGCCGGGGCTGGTGAAGTCGCCCTCGGCCACGCGGGCGGAGGCTTCCGGCACGCCCGCCTCATGCAGCGCGCGGTGGAAGCCGGCCAGCCGCCCGGCCGTCACGCTCAGTGCGGACGGCCCGCTGATGCAGGCGACGCGCCGATGGCCCAGATCCAGCAGGTGCTTGGTCGCCATGTACGCGCCTTGCTCATGGTCGACCTGCACCTGGTCGGCCTGGATGCCCTCGGTGGGGCGGTCGACCATCACCACGGGCAGGGCGGATTCGCCCAGCGCTTCGATCAGCGCGTGGTCCGGCCCGGCGCTGCTGACGATGATGCCGTCCACGCGCTTTTCCATCAGCACGCGCAGGTAGTCGCGCTGCTTGCGCGGGTCGTCGTCGGAATTGCACAGGATGACGCTGTAGCCGGCGGCGGCGCACACATCCTCGATGCCGCGTGCCAGCTCGGCAAAGTACGGGTTGGTGGCGGTCGGCACCAGCACGCCGATGGTGCGCGTGGTGCGGTGTTTGAGCGAGCGCGCCACGGCGCTGGGCACGTAGCGGGTGGCGCGGATGGCCTCTTCCACGCGCTTGCGCGTTTCCGAGTTGACCGGCCGCGTGTTGTTGATGACATGCGAGACGGTGGTGAATGACACCCCGGCCAATGCTGCGACGTCCTTGATGGTTGCCATGTCGATTTCCTCCAGTCTCTTTGGTTTTAATGCGCGCGCACGCGGTTACGCCGCGTGCGGTAGGTATCCATTACCACGGCCGCCACGATGACCGCGCCGGTGATGATGCGTTTGGTGGGCTCGCTCGCCCCGATCTGCGCCAGGCCGGCCTCCAGCACCGAGATGATCAGCACGCCGAACAGTGTGCGCGCCACCGAGCCGCGCCCGCCCATCAGGCTGGTGCCGCCGATCACCACCGCGGCGATCACCTGCAGCTCCATGCCGACACCGGCGTTCGGGTCTGCCGCTTCCAGGCGCGACACCTGGAACAGCGCGGCCAGCCCGGACAGCAAGCCCATCAGCGCGAACACCGCGATCTTGTACGGGCGCGGGTTGACGCCCGCCAGCCGCACCGCCTCCTCATTGGTGCCGATGGCCACCAGGTAGCGGCCGAACACCGTGCGCACCAGCACGATCTGGCCGACCACCGTCACCGCAATGGCGATCAGGAACGACGGCGCGATGCCCAGCGCGATCGGGTTGGCGAACCAGTCGACCGCGCTGCCGATGTAGGCGGTGCGCGAATCGGTGAGGCTATAGGCGAGGCCGCGCGCCATTTCCAGCACGCCCAGCGAGACGATGAACGACGGGATGCCCCAGTGCACCGTGACCGCGCCCGTGAGCGCGCCGGTGGCCGCGGCAATCAGCACACCGGCAGCCGCCGCCGGCAGCACGCCCCAGCCCAGCTTGGTCATGGCGATCGACAGCGTGGAGGCCGCCAGCGCCAGCACCGAGCCCACCGACAGGTCGATGCCGCCGATCATCAGCACGAAGGTCATGCCCACCGCCATCACCAGCAGGTCGGGAATCTCGTTGGCCAGCGTGGTGAAGGTGGGCAGCGTGAAGAAGGTGTCGGACAGCACGCCGAACAGCACCAGCATGGCCGCGAGCGCCGCCAGCAGCCCGCCCACGGTGCCGAGCGACATGCCCAGCATGGCGCGCGCGCCGGTCTTGGCCGGTGCGTCAGAAGAGGGCGGCAGGGCGGAATCAGAGCGCATCGGCGGTCTCCGTTGAAGTCGTGGGGGCCGGCGGAGCGGAGTCGCCGAAGGCGGCGGCGAGCAGGGCATCCTGGCTCCAGCCGTCGCGTTGGAAGATGCGGGTCAGGCGCCCCGCGCGCATTACGCCGATGCGGTCGCACACCTGCATCAGCTCGCGCAGGTCGCTGGAGACCACCACCAGTGCCTTGCCGCGCGCGGCCAGGGCGTCGAGCAGGGCGTAGATGTCGAATTTGGCGCCCACGTCCACGCCGCGCGTGGGCTCGTCGAACAGCAGCACGGGCGTGTCGCGCTCCAGCCAGCGGGCGATGGCCACCTTCTGCTGGTTGCCGCCCGAGAGCTCGCCGACAGGCTGGTCGGCGCCCTCACAGCGGATGCGCAGGGCCTGGATGTGCTGCTGCGCCAGCGCTCGCTCGCGTGCCGGCTGCAGCCAGCCGCGCCGTGTCACGGCCGGCATGTTGCCCAGGGCGATGTTGGTGCCGATCGGCAGCGGCAGCAGCAGGCCTTCGTCCTTGCGGTCTTCGGTGAGCAGGCTGATGCCGTGGCGCACCGCATCGCCCGGCGAGTGGATGCGCACCGGCGCCAGCGGCGTGCCGGCCTCGACGGTGCCGGCCACCGCGCGATCCGCGCCGAAGATCAGCCGCAGCAGTTCGGTGCGCCCCGCGCCGACCAGCCCGGCGATGCCAAAGATCTCGCCCGGTGCCACGGCAAACGACACGTCGTCCACTGCCGGCCGGCGCGTGAGGCCGGTCACGCGCAGGGCGGGCGAGCCGTCGCCTGGCCACGGTTCGCGTGCGGCGCGCTCGCCTTCGGCGGTGGCCACCTCGCGCCCGACCATCGCCTGGATCAGCGCGTCCTGGGTGACGGTGGCGGCCGGCGCGTCGGTGATGAGCTTGCCGTCGCGCAGCACGACGATGCGGTCGGCAATGCGCGCGAGTTCATCCAACCGGTGCGAGATATAGATGACGGCCACGCCATCGCGGCGCAGCGCGTCGATGCGCTCGAACAGCGTCGCGCTCTCATGCGCGCTGAGCATGGCGGTCGGCTCGTCGAGGATCAGCATGCGGCAGGCGCTGGCCAGCGCGCGGGCGATCTCGATCATCTGCTGGTGGCCGACGCCGAGGGTGTGCACGGGCGTCCACGGGTCCAGATCAAGGCCCACGCGCGCCAGGGCCTGTTCGGCCTGGCGGCGCAGCGTCGGGCGGTCAATCCAGCCCAGGCGGCGTGGCAGGTTGCCGAGGAACAGGTTTTCCGCCACCGACAGCGTCGGCACCATGCTCAGTTCCTGCAGCACCATGCGCACGCCCGCGCCTTCGGCCTCGGCGCGCGAGGCGGGCGCGTAGAGCTGCCCGCCCAGCGACATCGAACCGGAGGTCGCCGTCACCAGTCCGCACAGGATCTTGGAGAGCGTGCTCTTGCCCGCGCCGTTCTCGCCGGTCAGCGCCAGCACCTCGCCCGCGTAGACGTCGAGATCGACGTCACGCAGCACGGGCGCGGCGTAGTGCTTGCTGAGGGTCGACGCACGCAGCAGCGGCGTGCGCGGTTCGTAGGCGGCGGTCATGTCGGGCGGGGCTGGCGGCGGCTGGCGGGCCCGACTAGGCGCGCGTGACGAGGTTGACCGGCGTCTCCACCACCCCGCCCAACTGCGCCTGCGGGGTCTTGGCGGCCAGCGCCTTGAGCGCGGTCTGGATGCCGAAGACGGCCTGCTGGTCGGCATGTTGGTCTGCCGTGGCCAACACGCGGCCATCGGCCAGCATGGCCTTGATGGCGGCGATGTTGTCGTAGCCGCCGATCAGCACCTTGCCCAACTTGCCGGCTGCGCGCACGGCCGAGACCGCGCCGATCGCCATGTTGTCGTTGCCGCACAGCAGGGCTTTGAGTTCGGGCTGGGCGCGCAGCATGGCCGCGGCCACCTTGTTGCCCTTGTCGATCTCCCACTCGCCAGACTGCACGCTCACGATCTTCAGCTTGGCGGCCTCGGCGGCATCCTTGAAGCCGGCGGTGCGCAGTTGCGCGTTGGTGGTGGTCGGGATGCCCTCGATGATGCCGACCGCATCACCCGGCTTGAGCGACTTGGCAACGAAATCGCCCACCAGGCGCGCGCCCTTGCGGTTGTCCGGGCCGACGAATGGGACGTTCAGGCCTTTTTCCTTGAGCGCATCCGGGTCCAGGCGGTTGTCGATGTTGACCACCAGGATGCCGGCGTCGACCGCCTTCTTGACCACCGGCACCAGCGCCTTCGAATCGGCGGGTGCCAGCACCAGCGCATCGACACGCGCCACGATCATCTGCTCGACCAGGCGGATCTGGCCGCTGGTATCCGTCTCGTCGCGGATGCCGTTGGCCAGCAGCGAGTATTCGGCGGCGTGTTCCTTCTGGTGCGCGCGCGCACCGTTCTCCATCGTGAGGAAGAACTCGTTGGCGAGCGACTTCATCACCAGCGCGACCTTGGGCGGCTGGTTGGCGGCCCGTGCCAGCGAGGATGAGAAGAGCAGCGGAAGGGGCAATGCAAGGGCTACGGCAGAGCCTGCGCCCAATTGGAGGGCGCGGCGACGGCTTCGATCCATGATGTCTCCTCTAGGAGTGCCTGTCTGGGGTGGCTGGGGTGGGTACGGCCGTCGTTGCCCTCAAAAGGCAATCGCGCCGTATCGTTCGCAAACGTTTGCGTATCCATGAGTCTCGTGCGCCGCGTAACAAAAGTCAATGGATTTGGGTTGTGCGGCGCATAAGGACAAACCCGCGTAGGCGCGAGCGGGCGACGGTGCTGCGGGCGAAAGTATCGGGCGCGATACCCCTATCCGACGTGGTTGATTGTTTTGCGCCACAATACGGCCTTCCGCGACGCCATGCGCCCGCGCGGGCGCCAGGAAAGTCCCTTGCTGCGACGCGGAATTTTCCCGACACCTTAGTTGACTGATTTTGTCGGGTTCCTTTATACTTGAGCAAAACGATCAGGTATTTCCCCGACGCCATGAGATTGACCACCAAAGGCCGCTTTGCGGTCACCGCCATGATTGACTTGGCGCTGCGCCAGGAGCAGGGTCCGGTCACGCTGGCTGGCATCAGCCAGCGGCAGAAGATTTCGCTGTCGTACCTCGAGCAGCTGTTCGGCAAACTGCGCCGCCACGAGATCGTGGAAAGCGTGCGCGGCCCGGGCGGCGGCTACAGCCTCGCGCGCCGTGCTGATGACGTCACTGTTGCCGACATCATCATCGCCGTGGACGAGCCGCTGGACGCCACCCAGTGCGGCGGCAAGGGCAATTGCGGCGGCGAGGAGCACACCGGCCGCTGCATGACGCACGACCTGTGGGCGACGCTCAACCAGAAGATGGTCGAGTACCTCGATTCGGTGTCGCTGCAGAACCTGGTCGACCAGCAGCGCGAGCGTCAGCCCGAAGTGCTGCAAGACCTGCGCGATGCACGTCCGGCCCGCCGCGAGCGTACGCCGGCCCGCGCCCGGTCCGTCGATTCGCCGGCCACCACATCGGTGGCAGCCGAGCCGGTCAAGCGTGCGCCGCTGGTCAACTCCGTTTTCAGCCTGGCGCAATCATGATCGCGACGGCCTAAGGCCCGGCCACAGAAGCCGGTCCACACAGAACATCGCCCCCCACACAAGGCAGACAAGACAATGAGCACCCTGCATCTTCCCATCTACATGGACTATTCCGCGACGACGCCGGTGGATCCGCGCGTGGTCGACAAGATGATCCCGTACCTGCGCGAGAGCTTCGGCAACCCGGCCTCGCGCAGCCATCCGTTCGGCTGGGAAGCTGAGAAGGCCGTGGAGACCGCGCGTGAACAAGTCGCCGCGCTGGTGAATGCGGACCCGCGCGAAATCGTCTGGACCTCGGGCGCGACCGAATCCGACAACCTGGCGATCAAGGGCGCGGCCAACTTCTACAGCAGCAAGGGCAAGCACATCATCACCGTCAAGACCGAGCACAAGGCTGTGCTGGATACGACGCGTGAGCTGGAGCGCCAGGGCTTTGAAGTGACGTATCTGGACGTGAAGGACAACGGCCTGATCGATATCGACGTCTTCAAGCAAGCCATTCGCCCGGACACCATTCTGGCGTCGGTGATGATGGTCAACAACGAGATCGGCGTCATCCAAGACATCGAGCAATTGGGCGAGATCTGCCGTGAGAAGGGCGTGATCTTCCACGTCGATGCCGCACAGGCTACGGGCAAGGTGGTGATCGACCTGCAGAAGCTGAAGGTCGACTTGATGTCGTTCTCCGCGCACAAGACCTACGGCCCGAAGGGCATCGGCGCGCTGTACGTGCGTCGCAAGCCGCGTATCCGCATCGAAGCGCAGATGCACGGCGGCGGCCACGAGCGCGGCATGCGTTCGGGCACGCTGGCCACGCACCAGATCGTCGGCATGGGCGAAGCCTTCCGCATCGCGCAGGAAGAGATGGCCACCGAGAACGAGCGCATCCGCATGCTGCGCGATCGCCTGTACCGCGGCCTGAACACCATGGAAGAGGTGTACGTGAACGGCGACATGGAACACCGTGTGCCGCACAACCTGAACATCAGCTTCAACTTTGTGGAAGGCGAGTCGCTGATCATGGCGATCAAGGATGTCGCCGTGTCGTCGGGCTCGGCCTGCACGTCGGCCTCGTTGGAGCCGTCGTATGTGCTGCGCGCGCTCGGCCGCAACGACGAGTTGGCCCACAGCTCGATCCGCTTCACGGTCGGCCGCTTCACCACCGAAGAAGAAGTCGATTACGTGATCGAACTGCTCAAGAGCAAGATCGACAAGCTGCGCGACCTGTCCCCGCTGTGGGAGATGTACAAGGACGGCGTGGACCTGAACAGCATTCAATGGGCGGCGCACTAAGGCGCGGCGTTTGAGAAACAACGGCGCCCCCGCGCCAGCCAACGATTGAAAGAGGTGTGAAATGTCTTACAGCAACAAGGTTCTGGATCACTACGAAAACCCCCGCAACGTCGGCTCCTTCGAGAAGGGCGACGGCACGGTCGGTACCGGTATGGTCGGCGCGCCGGCCTGCGGCGACGTGATGAAGCTGCAGATCAAGGTCAACGAGCAGGGCGTGATCGAAGACGCAAAGTTCAAGACCTACGGCTGCGGCTCGGCCATCGCCTCGTCGTCGCTGGTGACGGAATGGGTGAAGGGCAAGACGCTGGATCAGGCGCTGGAGATCCGCAACACGGCCATCGCCGAAGAACTGGCCCTGCCGCCGGTGAAGATCCACTGCTCGATCCTGGCCGAAGACGCCATCAAGGCGGCCGTGGCCGACTACAAGGACAAGCACGGCGCTGCCGAGCAGAAGGCTGCCTGAAGCCAGATCGAGAGGAAGGACGCAGCATGATCACCCTGACCGACAAGGCCGCGCAGCATGTCTCCCGCTACCTCGCCCGCCGTGGCAAGGGCGTGGGCCTGCGCGTAGGCGTGAAGACGACCGGTTGCTCGGGCCTGGCATACAAGCTCGAATACGCGGATGAGGTCGCCGCCGAAGACGAGGTGTTCGAATCGAACGGCGTCAAGGTGATCGTCGATCCGAAGAGCCTGCCGTACATCGACGGCACCGAACTGGACTACGCACGCGAAGGGCTGAACGAAGGCTTCCGCTTCAACAACCCGAACGTGAAGGACGAGTGCGGCTGCGGCGAGTCGTTCCGCGTATAAGCGGGGCAGCTTGAAGCAGGCGATCGTTGGTTTCGAGCGAGACGAGGAAGGCCACTGGGTCGCCCGTCTCGCCTGCGGACATGGGCAGCACATGCGCCACGATCCGCCCTGGCAGCAACGGCCCTGGACCGAGACCGAGGCAGGGCGCGCCAGCAAGATCGGCGTGGTGGTGGAGTGCCTGAAGTGCGACCGGGGAGAGCCGGTCGAGTAGCAACACCAAGGCGGCGCGGCCGCTTTTTTTATTCATGAATTCCGCTGGCGATACGCACTACTCCCTATTCGGCCTGCCCGAGCACTTCGAGGTCGACGACGACGCACTGAACGCGGCGTACCGCACCGTGCAATCGCAGGCGCACCCGGACCGCTACGCGCACGCCAGTGACGCCGAGCGCCGCGTCGCCATGCAATGGGCCACGCGCGCCAATGAGGCGTATCAGACGCTGCGCAACCCGCTCAAGCGGGCGACGTATCTGCTGCACCTGCGCGGCATTGATGTGCAGGCCGAGAACAACACGGCCATGCCGCCCGCCTTCCTGATGCAGCAACTGGAGTGGCGCGAAGCATTGGGCGATGCCAAGGCCGAACGCGACGTCGCTGCGCTGGACGCGTTGCTCGGCATGCTGCGCAAGGAAAAGCGTGCGCGCTACCAGGCGCTGGCCGGCCTGCTGAATGGCAGCGGCAACGACGCGGCTGCTGCCGACGCCGTACGCCAGTTGATGTTCATCGAGAAGATCGAACACGACACCGCCGAGGCCATCGACCGGCTGGACGACTAGACCACAAGATTTTGCGACAATCCCGGGTTGGCCAAGGCCGGCAGCCCCACCCGCGCAACGAGACATTCCATGGCATTACTGCAGATTTCCGAACCCGGCGAATCGCCCGCACCGCACCAGCGCCGTCTGGCGGTGGGGATCGACCTGGGCACGACCAACTCGCTGGTGGCGTCCGTGCGCAGCAGCGTGCCGGAAGTGCTGCCGGATGATCAAGGCCGCCCGCTGCTGCCGTCGGTGGTGCGCTACCTCGCTGCAGGCGGCGCCCACATCGGCTACAAGGCGCAGGCCGAGGCCGTGCGCGACCCCAAGAACACCATCATCTCGGTCAAGCGCTTCATGGGCCGCGGCCTGAAGGACGTCGCCCACATCGAGAACACGCCGTACGACTTTGTCAATGCGCCCGGCATGGTGCAGTTGAAGACCGTGGCCGGCGTGAAGAGCCCGGTGGAAGTGTCGGCCGAGATTCTCGCCACGCTGCGCCAGCGCGCCGAAGACACGCTCGGCGACGAGCTGGTCGGTGCCGTCATCACCGTGCCGGCGTACTTTGACGATGCGCAGCGGCAAGCGACGAAGGATGCGGCCAAGCTGGCCGGCCTGAACGTGCTGCGCCTGCTGAACGAGCCGACCGCCGCGGCCATTGCCTACGGCCTGGACAACGCGGCCGAGGGCGTCTACGCGGTCTACGACCTGGGCGGCGGCACGTTCGACATCTCCGTGCTCAAGCTCACCAAGGGCGTGTTCGAAGTCATGTCGACTGGCGGCGATTCCGCCCTCGGCGGCGACGATTTCGACCAGCGCATCGTCTGCTGGATCGTCGAGCAAGCCGGTCTGCAGCCGCTGTCGGCCGCAGACACGCGCCTGCTGCTGAACAAGGCGCGCGCGGCCAAGGAATGGCTGTCGACCGCCGACAGCACCGAGATTGACGCGATGCTCTCCACCGGCGAGACCGTGCACCTCGTGCTGACCGCCGACACGTTTGCCGAGCTGACCACCACCCTCGTGCAGAAGACGCTGGCGCCGGTGCGCCGCGCGCTGCGCGATGCTGGCGTGACGGTGGACGACGTGAAGGGTGTGGTGCTGGTGGGCGGCGCGACGCGCATGCCGATCATCCGCCGCGCCGTGGCGCAGCTCTTCGGCCAGACGCCGCTGACCAATCTGGACCCGGACCAGGTGGTCGCCATCGGCGCGGCCATGCAGGCCAACCTGCTGGCCGGCAACCGCGCACCGGGCGAGGACTGGCTGCTGCTCGACGTGATCCCGCTGTCGCTGGGCGTGGAAACGATGGGCGGCCTGGTCGAGAAGATCATCCCGCGCAACAGCACGATCCCCGTGGCGCGTGCGCAGGAGTTCACCACTTTCAAGGATGGCCAGACTGCCATGGCGATCCACGTGCTGCAGGGCGAGCGCGAACTGGCGAGCGATTGCCGCTCGCTGGCGCGCTTCGAGCTGCGCGGCATCCCGCCGATGGTGGCGGGCGCGGCGCGCATCCGCGTGACCTATCAGGTGGATGCCGATGGCCTGCTGTCGGTGGCCGCACGCGAGACCGTGTCGGGCGTGGAAGCGTCCATCACCGTCAAGCCGTCCTACGGCCTGGGCGATGACGACATCGCGCGCATGCTGCAGGAAGGTTTCCAGTCTGCCGAGGACGACATGCGCCGCCGCGCGTTGGCCGAGGAGCGTGTCGAGGGCGAACGCCTGCTCGAAGCGCTCACGCAGGCACTGCAGGCCGACGGCGATCTGCTGTCGCCCGAAGAGCGTGCCGCCATCGATACCGAGATGGCCGCGCTGCGCGCCACCATCCAGGGCGAGGACCACCACGCCATCAAGGATGCCGTCGACGCGCTCTCGCATGGCACCGACGACTTCGCCGCGCGCCGCATGGACCGCAGCATCCGCACGGCGCTGGCCGGCAAACGCATCGAGGAGCTCGGCTGATCGCTGGCCGCGTCCCCAAAACACATTCATCGAACGAGTTTTTCATGCCACAAATCGTCGTCCTTCCTCACGTCGAGTACTGCCCGGACGGGGCCGTGATCGAAGCCAAGACCGGCACGAGCATCTGCGATGCGCTGCTGGGTTCGGACATCGCGATCGAGCACGCGTGCGAGAAGTCGTGCGCCTGCACCACCTGCCATGTGATCGTGCGCGAGGGCTTCAACTCGCTGGACGAGGCCACCGAGAAGGAAGAAGACCTGCTCGACAAGGCCTGGGGCCTGGAGCCGAACTCGCGCCTGTCGTGCCAGGCCAAGGTGGCGGACGATGACCTGACCATCGAGATCCCCAAGTACACCATCAACCACGCCAAGGAAGGCCACTGAGCCACGCGGCCGGCGGCACGAGGAGCCCAACACATGAAGTGGAACGACATCCAGCAGATCGCTGAAGCGCTGTACGACAAATTCCCGGACGTGGATCCGACCAAGCTCAACTTCGTCGACCTGCACAACAGGGTGGTCGACCTGGACGGCTTTGACGACGACCACAAGCGCGGTGGCGAGAAATTCCTCGAAGCGATCCAACAGGCGTGGATCGACGAAGCGGAATGATCTGCTTGCGGCGTTACGCGCATGAAAAAAACCGGCCCGAAGGCCGGTTTTTTGTTGCCGGTGATACTGACCGATCAGCCAGCCACCAGGCCGCCGTTCTCCACGTGCACGCGGTCGCCCACCTGGAAGCCCGGCGCGGCCTTGTAGTTGAAGCTACGCGTGGCGCCGTTGTCCATGCGCACCGTCACGCGGTACTCGGTGTTGCGGTGATAGTAGTTCTCGGCTTCATGACCCGCATAACCGCCGCCCAATGCGCCGGCCACGGTCGCCAGCGTACGGCCATTGCCGTTGCCGATCTGGTTGCCCAGCAGGCCACCCACCACCGCACCGCCGACGATGCCCACACCGGTTTCCTTGCCTTGTTGCGTGGTGATCGGTGTGATGGCGGTCACCTGACCTGCGTACGGGCTGGCGGCCGGGCGCGGCTGCGTTTGTGCATAGTCGGGGTTGGCCGACGGCGGGTTGCGTTCTGCATACGACGGGGCCGGGCGATGCACCGGACGACGTGCCTCGTTCGGCTGCGCCGGATAGGCCGGGGCTGCCTGGTTCGGCATGGCTTGATTAGGCGCGGCCTGGTTCGGTGACGTCGTCTGGCCCGGCGCAGCGAGCGCCAGCGGTGCCGAGGCCGACGGCGCGGTCGACGATTGCGCGGCGACATTCGGATCGGTGCTGCCCTGCGTGGCCTTCGAGATCGGAAGCACGCCGGTGATGGCGGCCACCGCCGTCAGGCTGGCGATGATCACCGCGACAGCCGCCGTGGCGACCAGTGGATGCATGCGGCGCGACGACGGCACTTGGCCCGGCGACGTGCCTGCGTATTGTTGTTGACCCTGGGTGTTCGGTTGCGTGTTGTTCATCATCGTTCTCCCTGCGGCCGTTGAAGGATTCGGCCTTTCGATGGAGAAAGTTTGGTCGATCGCCCGATTGGATGCCGTTTTAATTTGTAAGCATCTGTAGCGCCAATTTCCCTTTGAAAATCAATCGTTTACACAATTGTTATACATACTGTGAGGGCGCGGTGATGTTACAAATAGCGGGGTAGGAGCGCGATTTGCGCGCGTATCTCACCCGCGCAGGCAATAAAAAACGCCCCCGAAGGGGCGCTCTCGCAGCTTGCAGCGGCAGGGCCGGATCAGTCTTCGCGGCGCAGGTGCGGGAAGAGGATCACGTCGCGGATGTTCGGGC